>NZ_JAAQWU010000007.1:0-245468 GCF_012985695.1 Pseudomonas sp. WS 5027
TAGGGTAGAAAGGGCGGGACGAGAAGTCTCCCACGGTCCGTACTGGCTAGAGTCGGAATCGGGCTTTTAGTCGCCGCCCACCCCTTCAAGTCTAAACATACAAGCGGGCTTGCTCGCGAAAGCGGTCTGCCAGGCGACAAATAGCCATAACCTTGCCACACCAAGAAACAATTCCCCGAGCCATTCGCGACCCGCAAAACTGTTCCCATGACGTTTACGTCACCCTCCCTTGTGACCTTTCTTCACGGCCAGTTGCCATCACGGGTAAAGCGGTTACTCCGCTACACACTTCTAACCGGGAAAAACACGCACCATTTCAGTGCAAGTATTTAATTCGATGCCCTTTCCTGGATCAGAATCCACGGCGAAACCACCACCGCCCACAGGCTCGGATCACGCTCCACCAGGTCCAATGCCCGCGTCGCAGACACTTCGCCAAGGCTCCCCGAGGCTAGCCAGGCGGCCACTTTGTCCCGGCTATCCTCGGCCATGCCCTCGGCGGCTTCGATCAAATCCAGGCCCGCATCGACCCACAATAGGGCACCCTTGGCGAAGAACGGCTCAAGCTCCTTCCAGGAAATTTCCGCGGTTTCGCCGAGCAGCTTGGCATAGAGGGTGCTAGGTTCTTGCGTCATGGGAACTCACCTGAGGGAAAAATCGGCGCAATCATACCGTCGAGACTTCCTCAGAAAAACCCAGTTGCAATTGAGGCACCGATTGAAAGCGTCAGGAGCGCCAAGGATTGCCCGAGACTCTGGCATTCACTCGCCGCAATTCTGTCTTTTTCTTTCATTTAAGCGACATACCCGGGGTTTGCCCCCAGCAGCTAGCTTTTCAAGCGATCAACCGGCGCTCTACACTGTACCGGTACAGTTGCCAGGCCGCTGCCGGGGGGATATCCGAGATATCTGATCCGGTTCTGTAGCCCACAAGGCCGCTAGAACTATAAAAAATACAACAGTAAGAGTGGAGCACTATGAATAAGGCTACTAAGCAGATTTCCAAACTGTTTGCCGCTATGGTCCTGGCTGGAGTTGCCGGCCATTCGTTCGCAGCTGACACCATCAAGATCGGTATTGCCGGCCCTAAAACCGGCCCTGTGACCCAATACGGCGATATGCAGTTCATGGGCGCCAAGCAAGCCATCAAGGACATCAACGCCAAGGGCGGTGTCGACGGCAAAATGCTCGAAGCCAAGGAATACGACGACGCTTGCGACCCTAAACAAGCCGTTGCCGTAGCCAACAAAGTGGTCAACGACGGCGTCAAGTTCGTGGTCGGCCACCTCTGCTCCAGCTCCACTCAGCCTGCAACCGACATCTACGAAGACGAAGGCGTGATCATGATCACTCCGGCGGCTACCAGCCCGGAAATCACCTCCCGTGGCTACAAGCTGGTCTTCCGTACCATCGGCCTGGACAGCGCCCAGGGCCCAGCGGCCGGCAATTACATCGCCGACCACGTCAAGCCGAAGGTCGTTGCAGTACTGCACGACAAGCAACAATACGGTGAAGGTATCGCTTCTGCCGTGAAGAAGACCCTGGAAGAAAAAGGCGTGAAAGTCGCCGTGTTCGAAGGCCTGAACGCCGGCGACAAAGACTTCTCCTCGATCATCCAGAAGCTCAAGCAAGCCAACGTCGACTTCGTCTACTACGGCGGCTACCACCCAGAACTGGGCCTGATCCTGCGTCAATCCCAGGAAAAAGGCCTGAAAGCCAAGTTCATGGGTCCAGAAGGCGTGGGCAACGACTCCATCTCGCAAATCGCCCAGAAAGCCTCCGAAGGCCTGCTGGTCACCCTGCCGAAATCCTTCGACGCCGATCCTGCCAACAAGGCCATCGTCGACGCGCTCAAGGCTGACGGCAAAGATCCAAGCGGTCCGTTCGTGTTCCCGGCCTACTCGGCAGTTGAAATCATCGCTGGCGGCATCGCTGCTGCCAAAAGCGAAGACACCGCCAAAGTGGCCGCGGCCATCCACGCGGGTACCTTCAAGACCCCGACTGGCGATCTGAGCTTCGACGCCAAGGGCGACCTGAAAGACTTCAAGTTCGTGGTCTACGAATGGCACTTCGGCCAACCAAAAACCGAAGTTTCCCCTCAGTAAGCCAGGCGTTACTGGACAACAAGCCCACTGTGCAAGCAGTGGGTTTTGTTTTACGAGGTTTATGGGCCACGCACCCGCGATCCGGGTGCTGGTTCACCTGAAAATCTTAAAACCGTCACCAGCGGTTCGCTGGCAAATGCTTTGTGCAAATGTGCTCACAGAACACAGCACAAGGCTGGAAGATGACTCCACCAGTGAAATGCGTATCGGGTTTTTAGGAGCGCTGTAATGCCTGAGATCTATCATTTTTTCCAACAGCTGGTTAATGGCCTGACCATTGGCAGCACCTATGCCTTGATAGCCATTGGCTACACAATGGTTTACGGCATCATTGGAATGATCAACTTCGCCCACGGCGAGGTGTACATGATTGGCTCCTACGTGGCTTTCATTGCCATTGCCGGGCTGGCCATGATGGGTATCCACTCCCTGCCGCTGTTGATGACTGCCGCGTTCCTTGCGTCAATCGTCGTAACCAGTGCCTACGGCTACAGTATCGAACGCGTTGCGTACCGCCCCTTGCGTGGCAGCAACCGGTTGATCCCGTTGATTTCCGCCATCGGCATGTCGATTTTCCTGCAGAACACCGTATTGCTGTCCCAGGACTCCAAGGACAAGTCCATTCCCAACCTGATCCCGGGCAGTATTTCCTTCGGGCCGGGCGGTGCAGAAGAAGTCCTGATCTCCTACATGCAGATCCTGGTCTTCGTCGTCACCCTGATAGCAATGCTCGGCCTGACCCTGTTCATCTCCCGCTCCCGTCTGGGGCGCGCCTGCCGGGCCTGCGCCGAAGACATCAAGATGGCCAACCTGCTGGGCATCAACACCAATAACATCATTGCCCTGACTTTCGTCATCGGTGCCGCACTGGCCGCCGTCGCTGCCGTGTTGCTGAGCATGCAGTATGGCGTGATCAACCCCAATGCCGGCTTCCTGGTGGGGCTCAAAGCCTTCACCGCAGCGGTCCTGGGCGGCATCGGCAGTATTCCGGGCGCGATGCTCGGCGGGCTGGTGCTGGGTGTGGCCGAAGCCTTTGGTGCCGATATCTTCGGCGACCAATACAAGGACGTGGTGGCATTCGGTCTATTGGTTCTGGTGCTGTTATTCCGGCCGACCGGCATCCTGGGCCGTCCGGAGGTTGAGAAAGTATGAGCAGATATCTTAAATCGGCGTTTTTCAGCGCCTTGCTGGTTTGGGCCGTGGCCTTTCCGGTACTCGGACTGAAGTTGAGCATTGTCGGGATCAACCTTGAAGTACATGGCACCGGGCCAGTGACGCTGACCATCATTGCCCTGTGCTCGGTGCTGATGTTCCTGCGGGTACTGTTCACCCAGCAGGTCGGTGCGCTGCTCAAGTCCAACCGTGGCCCGCTGGTCTCGCCCAAGGTCAGCCAGTTCCTGACCCTGCCGCGTACCCAACGCTACATCATCATCGGCCTGATCGTGGCCGCGTTGATCTGGCCATTCTTCGGCTCCCGTGGTGCAGTGGATATTGCCACCCTGATCCTGATCTACGTGCTGTTGGGCCTGGGCCTGAACATCGTGGTGGGCCTGGCCGGGCTGCTCGACCTGGGTTACGTGGGCTTCTACGCGGTGGGTGCCTACACCTACGCGCTGCTCTCGCACTACCTGGGCTGGAGCTTCTGGATCTGCCTGCCACTGGCCGGCATGGCGGCGGCGACGTTCGGCTTCCTGCTGGGCTTCCCGGTGTTGCGCCTGCGCGGTGACTACCTGGCCATCGTGACCCTGGGCTTCGGTGAAATCATCCGCCTGTTCCTGCGTAACCTCACCGATATCACCGGTGGTCCCAACGGCATCAGCAGCATTCCCAAGCCAACGTTCTTCGGCTTGTCGTTTGATCGCTCCGCTGCCGAGGGCATGCAGACCTTCCACGAGTACTTCGGGATTGCCTACAACCCGGTGAGCAAGGTGGTGTTCCTGTACCTGGTCGCCCTGTTGCTGGCCCTGGCCGCGCTGTTCGTGATCAACCGCCTGCTGCGCATGCCGATCGGGCGCGCGTGGGAAGCGCTGCGTGAAGACGAAATCGCCTGCCGTGCGCTGGGCCTGAACCCGACCATCATCAAGCTCTCCGCCTTCACCCTGGGTGCCGCGTTCGCCGGTTTTGCCGGCAGCTTCTTTGCCGCTCGCCAAGGCCTGGTGACGCCGGAGTCGTTTACCTTCATCGAGTCGGCAATCATCCTCGCCATCGTGGTCTTGGGTGGCATGGGCTCGCAGTTGGGCGTGATCCTTGCGGCCATCGTGATGATCCTGCTGCCGGAACTGATGCGTGAGTTCAGCGAGTACCGCATGTTGATGTTCGGCGCCATGATGGTGCTGATGATGATCTGGCGCCCTCAAGGCCTGCTGCCCATGCAACGTCCACATATGGAGCTGCGCAAATGAGCCGCGAGATCCTGAAAGTCGAAAACCTGAGCATGCGCTTCGGCGGCTTGCTGGCGGTCAATGGTGTCGCCCTGACCGTCAAAGAGAAACAAGTAGTTGCGCTGATCGGCCCCAATGGCGCCGGCAAGACCACGGTGTTCAACTGCCTGACCGGCTTCTACAAACCGGCCGGTGGCAGCATCCTGCTGGACGGCCAGCCGATCCAGGGCCTGGCCGGTCACGAGATCGCTCGCAAGGGCGTGGTGCGGACCTTCCAGAACGTGCGGTTGTTCAAGGACATGACCGCAGTGGAAAACCTGCTGATTGCCCAGCACCGGCACCTGAACACCAACTTCTTCGCAGGCCTGTTCAAGACCCCGGCGTTCCGCAAGAGCGAGCGCGAGGCCATGGAGTACGCCGCGTATTGGCTGGACAAGGTCAACCTTACCGAGTTTGCCAACCGTCCGGCCGGCACCCTGGCCTACGGTCAGCAACGGCGCCTGGAAATCGCCCGCTGCATGATGACCCGCCCGCGGATCCTGATGCTCGACGAACCCGCCGCGGGCCTCAACCCCAAGGAAACCGAAGACCTCAAGGCGTTGATCGGTGTGCTGCGTGAAGAAAACAACGCCACCGTGCTGCTGATCGAACACGACATGAAACTGGTCATGAGCATTTCCGACCATATCGTCGTGATCAACCAGGGCACGCCATTGGCCAACGGGACGCCGGAGCAGATCCGCGACAATCCGGAAGTGATCAAAGCCTATTTGGGGGAAGCGTAAATGCTGCAATTCGAAAACGTTTCCACTTTCTACGGCAAGATCCAGGCCCTGCACGACGTCAACGTGGAAGTGCGCCAGGGCGAGATCGTCACCCTGATCGGTGCCAACGGTGCCGGCAAGTCCACCTTGCTGATGACCCTGTGCGGTTCGCCCCAGGCTCACAGCGGCAGCATCCGCTACATGGGTGAGGAACTGGTAGGCCAGCATTCGGCGGCGATCATGCGCAAGAGCATTGCCGTGGTCCCGGAAGGCCGTAGGGTGTTTGCCCGCCTGACCGTGGAAGAGAACCTGGCCATGGGCGGATTCTTTACCGACAAGGGCGACTACCAGGAGCAGATGGACAAGGTGCTGCACCTGTTCCCTCGGCTCAAGGAACGCTTCAGCCAGCGCGGCGGCACCATGTCCGGCGGCGAACAGCAGATGCTCGCCATCGGCCGTGCGCTGATGAGCAAGCCCAAGTTGCTGCTGTTGGACGAACCCTCCCTGGGCCTGGCCCCGATCATCATCCAGCAGATTTTCGACATCATCGAGCAACTGCGTAAGGACGGTGTGACGGTGTTTTTGGTGGAGCAAAACGCCAACCAGGCGTTGAAAATTGCCGACCGTGCCTACGTGCTGGAAAACGGCCGGGTAGTGATGCAGGGCAGCGGCGAGCAACTGCTGACCGACCCGAAAGTGCGCGAGGCATACCTGGGCGGCTAAAAACGGTTGCTCAATGAACCGGGCCTGTGGGACCGGGCTTGCCCGCGATGGCGGTGTGTCGGTGCTGGATGTATTGGCTGACACTCCGCTATCGCAGCCTCGCCGGGGCTCGACAGCTCCCACAGTTGATCTTCATCCAGCCTGAAATCCCGGCCCCACCACCAATCCCCTGTGGGAGCTGTCGAGCTTTAGCGAGGCTGCGATGACGGCGGAGCACGCACTGAAGATGTCGCCTGCTCCACCGCTTTCGCAGCCTCGCCAGGGCTCGACAGCTCCCACAGTTGATCTTCATCCAGCCTGAAATCCCGGCCACACCACCAATCCCTGTGGGAGCTGTCGAGCTTTAGCGAGGCTGCGATGACGGCGGAGCAGGCACTGAAGATGTCGCCTGCTCGACAGCTCTACACATTTACTTTGTGTGAATCGTAGAATTTGCGTTGTTTTCAAGTTTTCTTCGACCTACGTGTAACGATCCCCTCCCCCCTTTCTCTAGTGGGGTAAGCAAGCACAAACGCTTTCTTACCAACCTCACTGCTGGAGAAACACCATGACCACTACCACCCGTTCGCTGTCCGCCGCCACCCTCGTCCTCGCCCTGGGTTCTGCCTTGAGCCTGAGCACTCTGACCACTGCCGCCCATGCCGACGAGGCGAAGATGGAAAAATGCTTTGGCGTCGCCCTCAAAGGCAAGAACGACTGCGCCGCAGGCGCTGGCACCACGTGCGCGGGTACCTCGAAAACCGACTACCAGGCCAACGCCTGGAATCTGGTCCCCGAGGGCACCTGCATGAAGATGGAAAGCAAAACCTCGCCAACCGGTTTTGGCCAATTGGAAGCCTTCAAGGCCAAATCCTGAACTCCCTGCCTGAGTACTGACGATGACGCTTTCATCTCTGCCTGATGTCGCCCAGGCTCAGGCTCCCGGCCTTCCGCGCCGGGCCGGGCTGGGGCTCAAGAGCGAGCACTTCCAGCAAGTGCTCGCCACCCTGCCCGATATTGGTTTTTTTGAAGTCCACGCCGAAAACTACATGGTGGCCGGAGGGCCGTTCCACCACTTTCTAGGGTTGATCCGTGAGCATTATCCGCTGTCGCTGCACGGCGTCGGCCTGTCCATCGGCGGCGAAGGCGCGCTGAACCACGCCCACTTGGCGCGCCTGGCGGCACTGGTGGAGCGCTATCAACCCCACTCCTTTTCCGAACACCTGGCGTGGTCCAGCCATGGCCCGGTGTTTCTCAATGATCTGCTGCCCCTGGCCTATGACGACGCCGCCCTCAAGCGGGTGTGCGAACACATTGACCAGGTACAAAGCACGCTCAAGCGGCGCATGTTGCTGGAGAACCCGTCAACCTACCTGCAGTTCCAGCACTCCACCCTGGACGAAACCGACTTTATCAGCGAGGTCATCCGGCGCACTGGCTGCGGCCTGTTGCTGGACGTGAACAATGTGTATGTGTCCTGCATCAATCATCAGCAGGATCCGTTGGCCTACCTCAATGCCTTGCCTTTGCACAGCGTGGGCGAGATTCATCTGGCAGGTTTTGCCGAAGACACCGACAGCCTAGGTGATCGCCTGCTGATCGATGACCACGGAGCGCCGGTCGACAACGCCGTCTGGCAGTTGTATCAGCAGGCACTGCAACGTACCGGGCCGGTGGCTACGCTGATCGAGCGTGACAACGATGTTCCGGCCTTCAGCGTATTGCACGCCGAAGCCCGGCAAGCGGACCAGCACCTGCTGGCTGCGGCGGTGCCCCTATGAACCTGCACGGACGATTCGCCCAGGCCCTGCTTACGCCGGGCCAGCCATGCCCGGATGGGTTGTTCAGCCGCAATGGCGCCGATCCTGCCAGTCGTTTTGCGGTGTATCGCAACAACGTCCACAGCTCATTGATCAATGCCCTGGCCGACAGTTACCCGGTGACCCGGCAACTGGTGGGCGACCATTTTTTTCGGGCCATGGCCGGGGTGTATATCCAGGTGTACCCACCGATCAGCCCGCTGCTCCACGACTACGGCAGTGACCTGGCGGATTTTATCCAGGGCTTCGCTCCCGCTGCCGAGGTGCCATACCTGGCCGACGTCGCTCGGCTGGAGCGCTTGCGGATCAGTGCCTATCACGCCATCGACGCCCCGGTAGCCGACCCACAGGCAGTGGTGAACCAGCTGCAGCAGCTACTCAGTCTAGGTAACGTGCGCCTGCAATTGCATCCATCCGTTGCCACCTTGCGTTCGGACTACGCCGTGGTGGCGCTATGGGCTGCGCACCAAACCACCGACAGCATCGCCAAAATCGACCCCTGGCGTGGGCAAAGTGCGCTGGTCCTGCGCAACGGCCTGGAGGTGGAAGTGTTCTGCATCGACAGCGGCTGCGTGACCTTCATCAACAGCCTGAACAACGATTGGCCCCTGGAAATGGCGGTGGCGTACGCCCTCGACGCGGCCAGCGAATTCGACCTGCACCAATGCCTGGGGCTGCTGATCAACCACCGCGCCATCACCCAAATCAAGGTACAGCCATGAATACTGCCGCCCCGTGTCTGATTGCACGCGTCACTCAAACCTTCGAAAAAATCCCCTACAGTCTGATTGCCTTTGTCGCACGCTTTTCCATTGCGGCGGTGTTCTGGAAATCCGGCCAGACCAAGGTCCAGGGGTTTGCCGTCGACCTGGTAGACGGCACCTTCGAACTGGGCATGCCCCAACTGGCCAACTCCACCGTGCCGTTGTTTCGAAGTGAATACCGGCTACCGTTTGTGCCAGCAGAAGTGGCCGCGTACCTGGCCACATTCGCCGAACACTTTTTCCCGGTTCTGATTCTGCTGGGGCTTGCCACACGTTTTTCAGCGCTGGCGTTACTGGGCATGACCCTGGTGATCCAACTATTTGTCTATCCCGATGCGTACCCGACCCACGGCACCTGGATCGCGTTGCTGCTGGTGTTGATGGCCAAGGGGCCAGGACGGGTGTCAATTGATCACTGGATTGCCCGGCGCTGGCGCTAGAGCCGGTCCAACGCCTCGCCATTGCGCTTGAACCAGCCCACCAGGTAATCGGCCAGCACTTGGGTGCGACGCGGTAGCCCGCCCTGATACGGATGCACCAGGTACATGGGCATACTGCGGGTCTGATAATCACGCAAGAGCCAACGAAGCCGGCCGTCAGCCAATTCCACTTGCAACAGATAGGACGGCAGCCTCGCGATACCGGCCCCCACCAGTGCGGCTTTTTTCAGCAAGTTGTAGTGGTTGGAGGCAAAAGTGCCATCCACCCGCACTCGCAATAGCTCGTGCTGCTGGTGATACAGCCACTCCTCGCGCCCACTGTAGTGGCTGTTGAGCAAACAGCGGTGCCCGACCAGCTCCGCTGGTGTCAGCGGTTCACCGTATTGTTCCAGGTAAGCCGGGCTGGCACAGGTCATTTCATGCCAGGCCAACAACGGCTTGGCGACCAGGCGCTCATCGTTGGCAACCTGCGTGCGAACCGCCAGATCAAAGCCGTCCCTGGCCAGGTCGCGATAATTGTTGCTGAGATCCACCTCGACCTGCACTTGCGGGTACTGTCGGGAAAACTCCAGTAACAGGCCATCGAAGAAGGTTTCGCCCAGGGACACCGGAACCGTCATACGTACCGGCCCGGCCACATCATCTTTTAGCCGCGCCAATGCCTGACGTGCACGGTCCACTTGGATTACCAGCGCCTGAGCTTGTGGCAGCAGGGCCGCGCCGGCAGCGGTCAGATTCAGTCGGCGGGTGGTGCGGTGCAGCAACACCACCGAGAACTGTGCCTCCAACTGGCTGATGCGCTTGGACAACTGCCCCTTGCTGCAGCCCAGTTGCTGGGCGGCCAGGGTAAAACTACCGGCTTCGATCAGCACTGCAAACGCCGCCAGGTCGTCCATCTCGCTCATGGATTGTTTCCATTTGAAAACCAAAGGTTG
Source organism: Pseudomonas sp. WS 5027 (assembly GCF_012985695.1). NCBI lineage: Bacteria > Pseudomonadati > Pseudomonadota > Gammaproteobacteria > Pseudomonadales > Pseudomonadaceae > Pseudomonas > Pseudomonas sp. WS 5027. The sequence continues at coordinate 9,911 of NZ_JAAQWU010000007.1, forward strand.
CCTATTAGTGCGCTTATCTGCAGAAAAAACCACTCTAGACTGAAGGCTCACTTGAACCCTTTGAGGAATCACACCATGAAAATCCTGTTGATTGGCGCCAGCGGCACGGTGGGCTCGGCAGTCAAGGCTGAGCTGTCCCAGCGCCACGAAGTGATCAGCATCGGTCGCAAGAGCGGCGACTTTCACGTTGATATCAGCGACAGCGCTTCAATCCGCCAGTTGTTTGCGCAAACCGGCAAGTTCGATGCCCTGGTATGCGCCGCCGGCAGTGTGAACTTCGTACCTTTGGGAGAGATGGATGCCAGCCACTTCGACCTCGGCCTGCAAGACAAACTGATGGGCCAGGTCAACCTGCTGCTGATCGGCCGTGAATTCGCCAACGACGGTGCGTCGTTCACCTTCACCAGCGGCATCCTCAATCGCGACCCGATCCGCACCGGCGCCTCGGCCGCACTGGTCAATGGCGCCATCGATGCCTTCGTCAAGGCGGCGGCGATTGAATTGCCACGGGGCTTGCGCATCAATTCGGTCAGCCCGACCGTGCTGGTGGAGGCCATGGGCAGCTATGCGCCATATTTCAGAGGCTTCAAGCCGGCTCCTGCGGCGGACGTGGCATTGGCATACGCCAAAAGTGTTGAAGGCTTACAGACCGGACAGACTTACATCGTAGGCTGAAAGCATCACTCGAGCAGCGATGGCATCATCTCCATCAACTGGTCGCGGGGAATGGAAAACGTCAGGCCCGGGCCGTCGAGGACACTCTGAACCGTCGCGGTACTGAGCTGCCGGCCATTGAGATACAGCGTTATCCGTTTGTGCATGGCCAGCAGGCTCAGGGCTTTGGAACGCGCCCTGGCCTCGGGCGTCAGCGTCACGTCGACTCGAATAAACTCAGGCTGGAGCGCCGAGGTTTTTTTCAGGCTCACCGTGATCTCGGTAAAGTCGGTCTGCGAACTGTAGAACAGCTTGGCCGGCGCCTCGGCCCAGACCAGGGGCGCCATCCAGACCAGGGCGAAAAAGGCCCATCGAATGCGCATACAAGTGCTCCTTTGAAAAGCGTGAACGTTACACAAGGTTGGCACAGCAACCAGAGGAAAAGGCTTAAATCCCCGCTCCATTAAAATGCTGAAACCTAATCGTGCGTCATCGTCGGCTTGTGATGCGGCGCCAGCCTGCGTAACGTGGCGGCACTTGTCAGGAGACCCGATAATGCTTGCCGCCCGTACCCTTGCTCTGTTTGCCCTGCTGCCCTTGTTCGCTGCCTGCCAGGTGTTTGAACGCGATCCGGCGATGCCCTCCACTGCGGGCCTGACTCGCATGCAAGGCGAGTTGACGGCCATCGGCGACAAATTGCTGTTCCAGCCCTGCCATGACCAGCGTAACTACGTGGTCAACGATACCGGCGGTACCAGCATCCTCCAGGAAGCTGCGTCCCTGGCCGGCCAGCAAGGGGCGTTGTTTGCCGACTTGCGCGGCAAGTTTTCCGGGGTCGCCAGCGGCACCCAGGGCCAGGTGGAGCTGCAACAGCTGTACCGCGTCGAACGTTCGACCTCAGCCTGTGACGATCCGGACTTCAAGCGCATGATCCTGCGCGCCAACGGGCACAAGCCAGCATGGGCCCTGAATGTGACCAACAAGGGCATGGTCCTGCAACGCGAAGGCCAGCCACCGTTGCCGGTGCCTTATGTGGAAGAGCAACTGGGTGACGGCCGTTTCAACCTCACCACCGAAGCCAACGGCCAGCAGATTGAACTGTGGGTCGCGCCCCAGCGCTGCATCGATAGCGTCAGTGGCAGCCTGCAACACATGAGCGCCGAACTTCGGATCAACGGTCAGGTGCAGCGTGGTTGCGCGGCATTTGGCGGCTCGCGAGACGACTGATTCGACCCTGGGCTGTTTTAGCATGACGGGAAAGCGCCGTTGGGGCTTATAATCGCCGGTTTGCAAAACTGCCGGCCCTTCCAAACGCCGCATATCGGATCCTGTCATGCTACGAATCACCGAACTCAAGCTGCCCATCGACCATCCCGAAGAAGACCTGCGGCCTGCCATCGTGCAGCGCCTGGGCATCGCCAGTGATGATCTGCTCGATTTCACCCTGTTCAAACGCAGCTACGATGCGCGCAAGAAGTCGTCGGAGCTGTGCTTCATCTACACCGTGGACCTTGAGGTCAAGGGCGAAGCCGCCCTGCTGCTCAAGTTCGCCGACGATCGCAATATCAATGCCGCCCCCGATATCAGCTACAAGGTCGTAGGACAGGCACCGGCAGATCTGAGCGAGCGCCCTATCGTCGTCGGCTTCGGCCCTTGCGGGATCTTTGCCGGGTTGTTGCTGGCGCAGATGGGCTTCAAGCCGATCATCCTCGAGCGCGGCCGCGAAGTACGCCAGCGCACCAAGGACACCTGGGGCCTGTGGCGCAAAAACGTCCTCAACCCCGAGTCCAACGTGCAGTTCGGTGAGGGCGGCGCCGGGACCTTTTCCGACGGCAAGCTCTACAGCCAGATCAAGGACCCGAAATTCCACGGGCGCAAGGTCCTGCACGAGTTCGTCAAGGCCGGCGCGCCGGATGAAATCCTCTACGTCAGCAAACCGCACATCGGCACCTTCCGTCTGACCGGTGTGGTGGAAAACATGCGCCAGCAGATCATCGCCCTGGGCGGTGAGGTGCGTTTTGAACAGCGGGTCACCGACGTGCTGATCGAAGATGGCCAGTTGAATGGCGTGGTGGTCGCTGGTGGCGAACAGATCCTCTCCAAGCACGTGATCCTCGCCCTCGGCCACAGCGCCCGCGACACCTTCCGCATGCTCCACGGCCGTGGCGTGTACATGGAAGCCAAGCCGTTTTCGGTGGGTTTCCGCATCGAACACCCGCAATCGCTGATCGACGCGGCACGCCTGGGCAAGTATGCCGGGCACCCAAAACTGGGCGCGGCCGACTACAAGCTGGTGCACCACGCCAAGAACGGCCGTTCGGTGTACAGCTTCTGCATGTGCCCGGGCGGTACGGTGGTGGCAGCCACCTCCGAGCCAAATCGGGTCGTGACCAATGGCATGAGCCAATACTCGCGTAACGAGCGCAATGCCAACTCCGGGATCGTGGTCGGCATCACCCCGGAAGTCGACTACCCGGGCGGCCCGCTGGCCGGGATCGAGCTGCAGGAGCGCCTGGAGTCCCACGCGTTCATCCTCGGCGGCAGCAACTACGAAGCACCGGCGCAACTGGTGGGTGATTTCATCGCCGGCAAACCATCCACGGCCATCGGCAGCGTGGAACCTTCCTACAAGCCAGGCGTAGCCCTGGGCGATTTGGCCCTGGCTTTGCCGGACTTCGCCATTGAGGCCATCCGCGAAGCGTTGCCGGCCTTTGAGAAGCAGATCAAGGGTTACTCGCTGCATGACGCAGTACTGACCGGGATCGAGACCCGCACCTCGTCGCCGCTGCGGATCACCCGCGACGCGTCGATGCAGAGCTTGAATGTCAAAGGCCTGTTCCCGGCCGGCGAAGGCGCAGGTTATGCCGGAGGGATCTTGTCGGCAGGCGTTGACGGAATTCGGATTGCCGAAGCCGTGGCCCGGGATATCCTCGGCATCGAGGCCTGACAGCTCACCCGCAAACGCCCCTATCTATTGTGGGAGCCGGGCTTGCCCGGCTCCCACAATGGTTTCCATACACAGGAAATTTTAGATATTGGCGCGCAGGATGCTGTCCGGCAACGGCTCGCCCCGCTCGACAGTGGCAGCTACCGCGTCAATCAACACTTCCAGCTCGTACCCTTGCCCGACCAACCACGCATCGTCGTAGTAGGTCGTGGCATAACGCTCGCCCCCATCACATAGAATCGCCACGATAGAGCCCGACTCCCCTGCCGCCTGCATCTGCTGAGCGGCAATCAGCGCGCCAATCAGGTTGGTGCCGCTGGAACCCCCGACCCGCCGTCCCAAGCGTTGCGCCAGGTAATGCATGGCCGCCAACGACAAGGCGTCCGGCACCTTCACCATCGCATCGATCACCTTGGGCAGGAACGACGCTTCCACCCGTGGCCGGCCAATCCCCTCGATTCGCGAGCCGCAGTCCAGGCGCAGGCTGGCATCACCGGTCTGGTAATACTCGAAGAACACCGAACGCTCGGCGTCGGCGCATAACACCCGGGTGCAATGCTGGCGATAACGCACATAACGCCCGAGGGTCGCGGTGGTACCGCCGGTGCCCGGGCTGGAAATCAGCCAGCTCGGCTCTGGATGCCGCTCGCAGCGCAATTGCTGGAAGATTGATTCGGCAATGTTGTTGTTCGCCCGCCAGTCGGTAGCACGTTCAGCGTAGGTGAACTGATCCATGAAGTGCCCGCCGCTTTCCTGCGCCAAACGCTCGGATTCGGCGTAGATCTGCGTGGGATCCTGCACCAGATGGCTCTTGCCGCCGTAAAAGGCGATTTGCGCAATCTTTTCCTGGGACGTGGTGGCCGGCATCACCGCAATGAACGGCAGGCCCAGCAAGCGCGCGAAGTACGCTTCAGAGATCGCCGTCGAGCCGCTGGACGCCTCGATCACCGGTGCGCCGGGCTTGAGCCAACCGTTGCACAGGGCATACAGGAACAGGGAGCGGGCCAGCCGGTGCTTGAGGCTACCGGTGGGGTGGCTGGATTCATCTTTGAAATACAACTCGATCCCCGGCAGGCCCGGCAGCGGCAGCGGGATCAGGTGGGTGTCGGCGCTGCGCTGGAAGTCCGCTTCAATAATGCGGATGGCCTCTCGGGCCCACGGACGGTGGTCGCTCATGCTCAAGTTCCACTAAATTTTCAGGCTTGATCTTAGGGTGTTTCCTACACTGCACACAGATACAGTCGTGACTCAATTCGATACACAATTGCCAGGCTTTGACGCAATCCATACCTTGGCACTTTTATATAACAAAAAAGAATATAACTTTTGTTTTAACAACTAACAGTACGGGTTAGGGTACGCCCCTATTGAACTTTGATTGGAGAGCATCCCTTGCCTCTGCGTAGCACATTTACCCGTTTCTTCCAGCTTGAAGCGGCCAGCGGTCTGTTACTGATCGCTGCAGCCGCCTTGGCCCTGATCATCAACAACTCACCGCTGTCCCATCTCTACAACAGCTTCCTTGAAGTGCCCGTCGCCGTACAAATCGGTGCGCTGCAAATCGCCAAGCCGTCACTGCTATGGATCAACGACGGCCTGATGGCCCTGTTCTTCCTGCTGATCGGCCTGGAGGTCAAGCGCGAGTTGCTCGACGGCCACCTGTCCAAGCCTTCCCAGGTCGTGCTGCCAGGCGCAGCAGCCATCGGCGGCATGGTGGTGCCAGCACTGATCTACTGGGCGCTGAACAAGGATAACCCTGCGGCGCTGGGCGGCTGGGCCATCCCGATGGCCACCGATATCGCCTTTGCCCTCGGCGTACTGGCACTGCTGGGCAAGCGTGTACCGGTGTCGCTGAAGCTGTTCCTGATGACCCTGGCGATCATTGATGACCTGGGCGCCATTATCGTCATCGCGATTTTCTACTCCAGTGAACTGTCCACTGCGTCGCTGGCGGGTGCAGGCGCATGCCTTGTCGCGCTGATCGCCATGAACCGCCTGGGCGTGGTCAAGCTCGGGCCCTACCTGATCATCGGCCTGATCCTCTGGGTCTGCGTGCTCAAGAGCGGTGTGCATGCCACCCTGGCTGGCGTCACCCTGGCGTTCTGCATCCCACTGCGTACCAAGAACGCCGAGCCGTCGCCCCTGCTAAGCCTGGAACACGCCCTGCACCCGTGGGTGGCGTACGCAATCCTGCCGCTGTTCGCCTTTGCCAACGCCGGTGTGTCCCTGGCCGGGGTCAACCTGGAGAGCTTCACCCACCATGTGCCTATGGGTATCGCCGCAGGCCTGCTGGTGGGCAAGACCGTCGGTGTGTTTGGCCTGACCTGGCTCGCGGTGAAAACCGGCCTCGCGGCTCTACCGACCGGCGCCAATTGGGGCCAAGTCATGGGCGTGGCCATCCTGTGCGGCATCGGCTTCACCATGAGCCTGTTTGTCGGCTCACTGGCGTTCGTACCAGGCAGTAGCGAATACGCCGGGATGGACCGGATGGGCATTCTCACCGGCTCGATCCTTGCTGCATTGATTGGTTATGCAGTGACAGCGATGGCCAGTCGTAAGCAGGTGACGGTCAACGCGTAACGCGTAACGGGGGGGAAGGCTTTTCCTGCCCCCCCGTGCTTTCAGCCTCTTCTCCCCTCGCTTGCAGCACCCTCCTACATTTTTTCTCCTGCGCCTCCCATAACGTCGCACTAGATGTCGCGATGGAACTCGCCAGGAGGGCATGATGGCCAACAACAAAGACAGACCGCAGGTCTGGCGTTCCTACGGGACCGGTACCGGTGGCTATCGCCGCCTGGAACCTATGAGCGAGCGCGAACTGGCCGCCCGCGAGGCGCTCCAACAACCCTACAACGCAATGCTCGCACGCCAGCAAGCCTACGAAGCAAAGCTTCAGCCTGCGTCAGAACCGACCCCGGCTCCTGTCGTCGGGTGCGTTTTCGCTAAGTCCTGCAACTTGCCGGACGCCATCATCAGCTACAACACCCCATCTGGTTACATTCCCCTGGATCGCCTCGCAGACTATGGCGAACATGCAGTGCTGGGCGGCCGTGAAACAGATGCAACAGGCCGGCTTCCTCTCCAGAAGATAAGCGCCACTGTATTGCCTGCCGGGCTTGGCTCGTTGGCACTGGGTGGCTCGGCCATTACGGGCGCGGCCGCTGCCACCGGGACCGTTGCGACAGGCTTCATGCTGGGCCTGGTAGCACTGCTATGGCCCTCAACGCTGGGCGACAGCGCGCTCTATAGCGATGAACAATTGCGCACCCTGACCCGCGCCCGCACCCGCGTGCGCCTGAATATCGAACAACAGGCCGACGGTAGCCTGAAGGGCTATGCCTTCTACACGGGAAAGAATCGTGATTGGGAAATGGTCGATGTCGTACAGTTTCAACTACAGGGCACGCAACACGTAGCGGATTTGGGTGACGGCGTCGAGCTGATCTGGACACCTGCTGTTGACCCTGCCGATACCCTTGGCATACCCGCACTGGAGGCTGCGCCAGCCACGCCTCACATATGGGTGTATCCGCCGACGGAAACAGCCGCGAGTATCATCGTCGACCCGATTTATCCGCCGGAGTATAAGGATTTCATTCTGGTGTTTCCGGCGGAGTCGGGGATCCGACCACTTTACGTCGTTCTAAACATTCGACCTGGTGACCACGCGTACCATCCAGCATCAGAGTTACTTCCGGCCTACCCTGATGCAAAAGTAGTTGCTCGTAAAACACCCGTTAAAGGAGGAGGAGCCCTTCGTAAAAGATGGAAAACTGCCAAAGGTCTGATTCTGGAGTGGGATTTGCAGCACGGCGCAATCGAAATGTATGACGCCCGTGGTAGGCACATAGGTGAGTTTGACCATATAACTGGCAACCCCACCTCCACGAAAAAATCAAAAAAGGAAAAAGAACGGAGAATAGAGCCATGAGATATCTGATTGAAGCCTTCGATAAGGTTACTGACCTGCAAGTGTTCGTAATCGAGCTACCTCATGGGTGCGAGGACAAGTTGAAAACCATAATGCAATGGTCCGAAGAGCAACATGGCTGGGAGGGCTACAACCTGACCCCCGCTCAACTGACGGCTATAGAAACCTTAGCCGGCAGAGTGATAAATGACTCTATTCATCACTTCCAACTTACTTGCAACGTTTAACGCGCCCGCCCGAAATTAAAAATCATATTAAGAAAATCCGTAGCCAAACTGAAAAAACCCCGACCAGTCACCCGGTCGAGGTTTTTCTTTTACTGAATGACGCTTAGCGGGTAACGCGGCTGGTCCCGTCTACGGTCATGATGCGCACGCGGTCGCCGATGCGGAAGATCTCGTTTTCCTGCACGGCCTGGACGTAGGCGCGCATGCTGCCGTCGTCTTCGCGTACGGTGATTTCCACGCCCTGGGTGCGGGTCAGGCCTTCTTCGGTGGCCGAGCCCAGCAGGCCGCCCGCCACGGCACCGATAACAGCGGTGACGATGCTGCCGCGACCGCCACCGATGGCGCTACCACCAACACCACCAATGACTGCGCCTGCTGCGCCGCCGATTGGGGTCTTGGTGCCTTCGATCTTGACCGGACGCAGGGATTCAATGGTGCCCATGCGCACGCTTTGCACACGACGGGCTTCGTCACGGGAATACGAGTCGCCGGTCAGACTGGAGGCGCAGCCACCCAGCAGCAACGACATGGTGGTGAAGCAGGCAACCAGCAGAACAGACTTACGCATAGCATCAACTCCAAAGGACATATCTTTATTAGACTCCGCTGCTTGACGCCTGTCACGGCACGGCCCGGAGAAAATTGCTTTCATTCAGCCCCAGTACAGACAGGCTGTACCGCAAAAACCGACAAACGGTAGACCTACACCCAGACAAGGAATTTCATGGACTACTTCATCATTGTAGCTACCACCGCCGCCGGCCTGTATTTCCATTGGTGGCTGTACCGGCGGATCAAGCGCTGGGTAGACCGCGACCTGGCGCTCTCGCTGGCGGGAGACGATCCTCACAAGCGCAACTTTATGCTGCAACAGTTGGACCGCGCCAAGGCTGAGAAGGTCAAGCGTAAGGATTTGCCACAGTGGCTGCAGGACGCAGCGCGGCAATATGTGGTCAAAACCACGGAGTAGAAGGCTTCGTAGCAGGACATGTCGGAGCCGGCAAGCCGGCTCCTACAAGTGTGATGTTTTTAGGGTGCCAATCGCTCGCGGGTCCAGTCGGCCCCCTGCAAACGATAGTTCAAGCGATCATGTAAACGGCTCGCCCGGCCCTGCCAGAACTCGATGCGCTCCGGCAGCAGGCGATAACCACCCCAGTGTTCCGGGCAATCCGGCTGGGTCTCGCTGAAACGCTGCTCGGTCAACGTGAGCAGGTCCTGCAATTGCTGGCGATCACGGATCACCTGGCTTTGCGGGGAAGCCCAAGCGCCGATACGGCTACCCAGTGGGCGCACCTGATAGTAGGCGTCCGACTCCTGGGGCGTGACCTTGATCACCCGCCCCTCGATGCGCACCTGGCGCTCCAGGGTCGGCCAGAAGAAGGTCATGGCAGCAAACGGGCGAGCTGCCATTTGCTGGCCCTTGGCGCTCTGGTAGTTGGTGAAGAAGGTAAAGCCCTGGGCATCCAGCCCCTTGAGCAGCAGGACGCGGCAGTGAGGCCGGCCCTCCTGGTCCACGGTCGCCAAGGTCATGGCGTTCGCCTCAACCGGCGGTTGCTCGGTCTTGACCGCGTCGTTGAACCACTGGTGGAACAACGCAAACGGTTCGTCCGGGGCCTGGGCCTCGCTCAAACCGTCCCGTGTGTAGTCACGGCGCATATCTGCCAGTGCCTGGGTCATGCGGCTTTATCCTTCTGGCTCAATTACTCAGTTTTTCGCCTGGTCGTTTGCAGCGACTTTTTTCGCTGGCGTTGCAGCCTTGGCGGCAACTGGCTTTTTGGCAGCAGGCTTGGCGGCGGCTTTTTTCGCGGCTGGCTTGGCGGCGGCCTTCTTGGCAGGTGCTTTCTTGGCGGCAACCGCTTTCTTGGCGACCGGCGCTGGAGCAACGACGTCCTGCACCGCGACCAGTTCAGGCTTCGGCGGGTTTGGCGAGTTGTACTTGCTCAACAGTGCCAGCATGGTTGTACGTTGGGTGAACATGATTTCCATGCGACGGTTCAGGGCACGGCCCTGGGTGCTGTCGTTGGCGGCGCGTGGCATCAGGTCACCCATGCCACGCAACATCAGGCGGTCCTGCTTCAAGCCACTGAGGCTGAAGATCGAAGCGATGGACTGGGCACGCTCCTTGGTCAAGGGCTGGTTCTGCACGGTGTCGATATGGCCGAGGACCAGCACGGCAGTCTTCGGATCCTTTTCAACGGCCTTGGCGACACGGGTAAACGGGCCCAGGGTCACCGGCAACAACATCGCCGGGCGCTTCGGGTTGTACGAACCATCGACCGGGGCAATCACCACCAGCACGTTGTCGCGACGTTCCAGCTGCAGGTTGCTGTCCTTGATCGCGGCGCGCAGGCGCGGCTCGTAGTCATCCAGCCAGGCCTGAGTAATTTTCGGGTCTGGCATCGGGATGTTGGTCACATCGACTTTGTTCAGGGGTTTTGGCTTGCTTTCAAAAGGCCACCACCATTTGGTGTCGCTTTCAGCCTTGGCCACTACCGGAGCGGCATCGGCAGCAGGAGCAGGCGTTGCCGCCTTCAGATCGGCCTTGAGATCAGCCTTGGCGTCAGCCGCTTTGGCATCGGCCTTGGCGGTAACGTCCTTGGACGCCGACTTGTCGAACCCGAATGACCACCAATGCTCGCCAGACGCATCATTTTGTGGGGTTTGTGCACAGCCAGTAATAGTGAGGCAGAGCGCCAGTGCCAAGGACTTGTTCGATAACATGAGATATCCACAAAATGAGAAAACACAGGGGTCTGGATGACCCGTTAAACAGACGCTTCACGAAGTTTAAAGTAACAATACTTTTCAAGCGCCTTTTGTAGGTGCCTTTTTAACAAAAAAACGCCATACAGCAAGCTATTTACAGACAGTCGGCCAATATTCTTACCAACTTTTGCGCACGCGGGTCCATAAGTACATACGGCCCCAGAGTATTGGTCACGAAACCAAATGCTACATCATGTTCCGGATCGGCAAAGCCCACGGAACCACCCGCCCCAGGATGCCCAAATGCACGTGGGCCAAGGCCGAACGTGGCATTGGGCACATTCGGCTGGTCCAACATGCAGCCCAGGCCAAAGCGGGTTTGCGTCAACAAGGTTTTATCCGGCCCGATACTGTGTTCGCGGGTCAGTTGTTCAAGCATATCGGCTTCCAACAAACTTCCGTCCAACAAACCACTATAAAACCCGGCCAAACTGCGTGCATTGCCATGCCCGTTTGCCGCAGGCTGCTGCATACGACGCCACTCGGGTTTGTTAGTGCTGGTTAGTATAGAAGGCGGATTGGTAAACGCCCGGGTGCTCATTGCCTCGGGCTCACGCAGGGTAACCTGCAACAGCCGTTGGGCAGCTTCATCCCCCATGTTGCCTTTACCCCTGGCAATGTGCGCGACACGATAGAACTCTTCGTCCGCCAGCCCGACATGAAAGTCCAGGCCCAACGGGCGAGCAACCCGAGCCACAATCGACTCCCCCGGCCCACGCCCGTCGGCACGGCGCAGCAGCTCCCCGACCAGCCAGCCATAGGTGATGGCGGCGTAGCCATGGCCTTCACCGGGGGTCCACCAGGGAGCCTCGGCGGCCAGGGCAGCCGTCATCAACGGCCAGTCATACAGGGCCTCAGCGGGCAATGTCTCACGCAACGCTGGCAACCCGGCCTTATGGCACAGCAGTTGGCGCAGGGTGATGCTTTCCTTGCCCGCCGCCGCGAACTCAGGCCAGTAGTTGGCAACGGGGACGTCCAGTTGCAATTTGCCTTCGGCAACCAGTTGCAAGGCGGTGACAGCGGTGAAGGTCTTGGTGCAGGAGAACAGGTTGGCGATGGTGTCGCTATGCCAGGCTTCGGCACCGTCCTTGTCGGCAGTACCAGCCCACAGATCGAGGACCGTTTCACCGCCAATCTGCACACACAGCGCGGCGCCGCGCTCCTGAGGGTCGTCGAACAATGCGGCGAAGGCTTCACGCACTGCTTCGAATTGAAGCTCGTAATGACCCTGAATCTGCACCTGTATCCCCCTCGAAAAAGACCTGCTTTAAGTGGCGCCCATTGTTCCAGTCATTACTGGGTTTGGGAACCCGTTGCGGCATGGGCGACCTTGGCTTTTTCGGCCTCTGCGCCCAATTGCTGGATCGTCGTCAGGTTGCTTTTACGCACGCTATCGACAAAGCCCTGGAACGGCACATCAGTGATCCCCACCAAGCCGAAATGGCCGTTTTCACCGTCGAGCAAACGCCCGGTTACTGGCTGGTCGAGATACTGGAACCAGTGCACACCGACAATCGACGGTTCGGCCATCGCCTGCTTGAGGAAGGCCGCATAAGCCGGGGCGCGCGCCTCCTCACGGGCCAATTGCGTGACACCGCCCCAGAACGGGCCACGGTCGGCGGAGCCGAAGTTGAACTCGGTGATCAGCACCGGTTTGTCCAGTGCACGCAGGGCCGCAAAGTCGTAGCCGTCCTGGGGCTTGAGGGTGTACATGTTGAAGCTCAACACATCGCAATACTGGGCGCAGGACGCCACGGCCTCCGGGGTGCTGACCGCATAGCGGCCACCCAACAGCAACTGGTTTGGCGCATGCCACTTCAGCGCATCGGAGATGGTCTTGAAGTAGGCGTCGGCGAAGGTTTTCTGGAAGTACTGGAAATCAGCCTCGATTTCCGGATGCTCGGCATTGGGAACCGGCGGCTCGAAGCCTGGATCTTCCATCAATTCCCAGCCAGCCAGATGAATACCCCAGGCTTTGGAAAGGCCATCTTCGTTGCGGTACTTGTCGCGCAGTTGCTTGAGGAACGCACGCTTGGCCGGGACATCCGTAGTCATGCGCAGGGTGCCGTAGGCCAGGGCGTAGCGGGATTTCGCATCATCGCCGGGACCGGCCCATGCCAGTTCGTTATCGGCAAAGAAGCCAATCAACCAGGGGTCGTCGCGGTGGTCGCGGGTGGCGATCGCCACAGCCCGCTCAGTGGCCATGGCAAAGCGCGGGTCGAAGGGATCGGGCATGCCGCCCCACCAGTCGATGCCGGTGCTGATACTGGTGTAGTCGCCAATGATCGATAGAGGCAAGGTGTAAGGCACGCGACGGGCGTCACCCAACTGCGGAGCGCTCCAGTTGCCGATCGTATTGAAGCCCCAGGCTTGCAGGCGATCCAGGGTGTGACCGGTCCAGCGGGCTTGGTCAAAACCTTGGGCCGTGCAGGGCTGCGCCTCTGCTGCCGGGTCACACGCCTGGCCGTAGGTGCGCTGCAGGTTGGCACCGTAGAAGTCGTACCAGCGCCCTACATTGAAGCCGCGCCCTACATCGGCGCCATTGCCGCCACGGTTGTCGCCGCTGCCGTAATACTTGTCGAAGGGCTCGCCCGCCTTGGGCAGTGCGCCAAACATCCATTCGCGCCCCGCGACATAAGTCTGGCTGTTATCCGGGCTCACCGTGTTGACACCCAGCGAGTAGAACGGATGCCCAAGCGGTGTCACCAGGTACCAGCGCCCGTCGCGTTTTTCGGTGCGGAAGAAGCCGCTGGCCTCAAAGGCCGGGCCCTTGGTGCTGCCGCCAAACTTGTCCAGGGCGCTCTTGTCACGCTCTGCGAGCCAGCCCTTGAGTTGTTGTTGTTCCTTGGCGGCAGCGGCTTTCAATTGCTCGTCGCTGCTGACTTTTTCTGGCCAGCGCGCACGGTTGGACTGCCCATACGCGTCCACCAGTTCACTGTAGGCGGCCTTGAGCACCGGCTCGCTGTCCTGCACGCCAAAGCGCTCCAGCAGAATGCTTTGCGGCGCAGCCGGCTTGATCATTGACAGAGTGACCGAGACCACCTGGCTACGATCGATTTCGCCAGCGCTACCGGCCAGCATCACGCGCTGCCCCTCCACGGTGATCGGCATCGGCGGCCCGGCCTTCATGCCCTGGCTCAAGGGCGAGTTGGCTTGCAGGGGCACCAGCAGGGTTTGCGCAGGCCCCGCCGGCAAATCGATACGGCTGACCAGGGTCTTGCCGTCGCTGCTCTGCACCTTGACGTACAACGTCAGCGCCCAGTCCATCGCACTCTGGATGCGCAGGCTCATGGCACTCGATTGCGACCAGTCCCACACCCCACTCTGCGGGCTGAGCACCAGGCTCGGCTCCGCTGCCGGGTTAAAGGTGATGCGGCGCAGCACCTCGCCTTCCGGGGTCTGTTCGGCGTTGTACTGCGGCAGGCTGGCGTCCTGGGTCGCCACCTTGACCACATCGGCCGGCCGGACAAAGTTGAACAGCGTCTGTTGCCCAGCCGGCGCGGCCAGCAATGGCGTGGCGAACAGTAGGGCAAAAAGAGCAGGCAGCGTGCGGATCATACGAACAAGGTTCTCCCAATCGGCCGGTGAATGGCCTGATGACATATATGAGATAGACCACGAAGTGGGCGAATTCGCCCACTGTGGCTTAGGAAATTTCGCGCCTGAAAGGCGGCAAGGCATTAAGGATAGCCTTGCCATAGCGTTGAGTGACCAAACGGCGGTCGAGCAAGGTGATGGTGCCCCGGTCCTCTTCAGTACGCAGCAAGCGGCCACAGGCCTGGACCAGCTTCAACGAGGCATCCGGTACCGAGATCTCCATGAACGGATTGCCGCCCCGGGCTTCGATCCATTCGGCCAGCGCGGCCTCGACTGGATCGTCCGGTACAGAGAACGGGATCTTCGCGATCACCACGTGCTCGCAGTAGGCTCCAGGCAGGTCCACACCTTCGGCAAAGCTCGCCAGGCCGAACAGTACGCTGGAATCCCCGCCATCGACCCGCGCCTTGTGCTTGTTCAGAGTCTCCTGTTTTGACAGGTTGCCCTGGATAAACACCTGCTTGCGCCAATCGCGGTCGAGGCCGTCGAATACGTCCTGCATCTGTTTACGTGACGAGAACAGTACCAACGTGCCCTTGGAACCCTCCACCAGGGACGGCAGGTCGCGAATGATTGCCGCGGTGTGGGCCGGCGCATCCCGCGGGTCGGCCTTGAGGTCCGGCACCCGCAGCACTCCGGCGTCGGCGTGATGGAACGGGCTGGGCACCACGGCAGTGACCGCTTTTTTCGGCAGGCCGGCACGCATGCGAAAGCGCTCGAAAGTACCGAGGGCGGTCAGGGTGGCCGAGGTCACCAGGGCGCCGTAGGCCACGTTCCACAGGTTGCGCCGCAGCATCTCCGCCGCGAGGATCGGGCTGGCATTGACTTCGATATCGAACAACGCGCCGCTTTCCGACAGCGTCAGCCAGCGAGCCATGGGCGGATTGTCTTCCGGATCTTCGACGGTGAAGGCGGTCCACAACTCCCAGTTGCCCTGGGCCCGTGACAGCAGGCTGCCAAACAGCGGGTACCACTCTTCGGCCTGGTTGCTGGCGATGCCGATATTAACCTCGCCGTCCATGCCTTCCTTGAGCAGGTCGGTGAGGCGGGTGAACAGGTCGGTCAGGCGCGAGAAGCCCTTCTTCAACTCGACGCCCATCTCGCGCATATGCTCGGGGATCAGCCCGCCGACAAAGCGATGGCGTGGCCGTTCGCGTCCTTCGACGTCTTCGCCGGGCTTGAAGTCCGCCACTTGCTCACAGGCGCTGAACATGAACTGTTGCTGGGTCTTGATCTCCCGCGCCAACTCCGGCACCTGCTCGATCAACTTGCCCAGGTCGCCCGGCAACGGATGCTGGGCCAACAGCTTGGTGAGGTTCTTGGCGGTGGTTTCCAGCCAGTCGGCAGTGGAGCGCAGGCGTGTGTAGTGGGCGAAGTGGCCGATGGCCTTGTCCGGCAAGTGGTGGCCCTCGTCGAACACGTACAGCGTGTCACGCGGGTCGGGCAGCACGGCACCGCCGCCCAGGGCCAGGTCGGCGAGGACCATGTCGTGGTTGGTGACAATCACGTCAACCTTGCCCATGCCTTCGCGGGCCTTGTAGAAGGCGCACTGGCCGAAGTTGGGGCAATGACGGTTGGTGCACTGGCTATGATCGGTGGTCAGGCGCGCCCAGTCGGCGTCTTCCAGGGCATTGGGCCAACTGTCGCGGTCACCATCCCACTTATTGCCGGCCAGCTTCTCGATCATGCTGGTAAACAGCTTCTGGCTGGCCTCATCGACTTCGATCTTGAAGCCTTCTTCTTCGAACAGCGAGGCCGTGGCGGTTTGCGCGTGGCCTTCCTGAAGCAGCACGTCCAGCTTGGACAGGCACATGTAGCGGCCACGGCCCTTGGCCAGGGCAAAGGTGAAGCTCAGGCCGCTATTGCGCATCAGGTCCGGCAGGTCTTTGTAGACGATCTGTTCTTGCAGGGCGACAGTGGCGGTGGCAATCACCAGGCGCTTGCCGGCCGCCTTGGCAGTAGGAATTGCCGCCAGGCTGTAGGCCACGGTCTTGCCGGTACCGGTGCCGGCCTCGACGGCCACGACCGCGGGGTCGCCGCTGCGCCGGCCTTCGTCGTCGGTGTCGATATCCCCGAGGACCTTGGCCACTTCGGCGATCATCAGGCGCTGGCCGTAACGCGGTTTCAAGCTCTTGGCTTCGAGAAAACGCGAGTAGGCGCCCTGGATCGTGGTTTTGAGTTCAGTGCTGATCATGGATAGTCGGGCGCAAAAAACGCTGGATAAATTTTCAGTGGTTCGGATCGGCAGCTATCATACCCCGCTAATTAATCCCGCGCAGAACGGAGTACCTCAATGACCGTCTTTAGCCTTGCCTACACCCTGCATGTATTGGCCGCCCTGGTATGGGTCGGTGGTATGTTTTTCGCCTGGATGATCCTGCGCCCGGCCGTTGTGGCGGCGCTTGAGGGGCCGGCGCGGCTGAAACTGTGGATGAATGTGTTTCCACGTTTTTTCGTGTGGGTCTGGGTGGCGGTGCTGATCTTGCCGATCAGTGGCGTCGGCCTATTGCAACTGCGCTTCAGCGGGTTTGAGACCGCACCGCGTTATGTGCAGGTGATGATGGGGTTGTATGTGGTGATGACGGCGCTGTTTATCCGCATCCAGGCGTTGCAACTGCCTGAACTGCGCACGGCAGTGGCAGCCGAGGACTGGGCGACGGGCGCGCAGGTGTTGGGGAAAATCCGAAAATTGGTAGGGATCAATCTGATTGTTGGGTTGGTGGTGGTGGCGGTTGCCTCGGCTCGGCCGATGTTCTGAGGGTGTTCTCCAGGGCCTCATCGCGGGCAAGCCCGCTCCCACATTTGAATCGGTTCGTAAATCAAGTGTGGGAGCGGGCTTGCCCGCGATGGGGCCAGTGCCTATAGCTCAAAGCCGTTGGATGGTCACCGTACCGGCAGGTCCGGAAGGCCCAGCCTGCCCTTCCAGACCGGGACGGCCTTTCTCGCCACCATCGGCGCGGTACACCAGGCACCCCCTGGACTGCCCGCCCTTGCCCGGTTTGCCGGCAACACCCGGCAAGCCGCCTGCACCGCCGTCGACCCAGACCTTAATCTGCTCACTCGGATAATCCTGCGGCAATTCGATACGCACTGCCGCCCCCGCGGCCCCCGGCAGCCCATCGCCACCGTTGTCGCCATTGGCGCCACGCCCAGCCGAACCCCACGTGCACCCTGGGTCTTCGCCATTGGCGCCGTCCAGGCCGCTATAACCTTGGGCGCCGGTGCCACCCCGGGCATCGACAGACAATAGCTGCGCATCCAATGCATTGATCCGCAACGTCAGGTCACGCCCTGGCTTGGCCGGCTTTTCATGGGTGCCGGGCGCCCCCCGGGAGGTGATCTGGCTGCCATGCTCCAACTGCGCATGCCGCACCTGCAATTGCAGGGCCGAGGCGCTAGGCACAATGGCGATCCGCGCTTCGCGGCCCAGGTGCAGTTCGTCGACGGTGACCTGGGTGATATTTGCCGGAATCAACAAGGTGCCATAGTCGGCCACTTCCAGGCGTTCCAACTGCAGCACGCTGGTGCTGTTGGGCAAGCGCAGCAACGAGTTGGTCTCGACACTGACGCTTTCGGCCAGGGCAACGGGGCTGACCAGCAGGGCCAGGAGAATAACCTTACGCATGATTGCCATCCTTATTGTCTTGATCAGCCGTAGGCGCAGGCAGGCTCTTTATATGGAACATCCCCAGCAGCAGGATCAGCAGGCGGTCACGCCAAGGGTGGGCACGATGTTTGACGCTGGCGTTGAATAGCACCAACTCCAGAAGGTGGGTCAGCAACAATAGGATGCCGACCAGGTTGACCAATAGATGAAATGGATTGGTCAGCGGTTTGAACAGATTGATCAGCACAACGCCCCAGAACAGCAACGCCAGCAACTTCCCCAATCGCAACAACAGCTTCATGCCCTACGCCCCCTTGCACATTATTCTTTGGGCGCACAGTAACGAGTTCTACGGGCGATTTGCCAGTGAAGGATTAAAAAACTTGAGAACGCTGCGACTTGGCGACCAGATCGCCGAGGATTGTCGGAAGCTTCCATCAGAAATGCCCCTGGAACCACCCAGGGGCATGTGGGCAGTGCGCTAGCGGTTGATCTGGATTTCCACGCGACGGTTCAGCGCTCGCCCGTCGGCGGTTTTGTTGTCGGCCACCGGATGGGTTTCACCGGCCCCCGTCACCGAAACAAAGTTGCTGCGGGGCACGCCGGAGCTGACCAGGTAGTCGGTCACCGAATGGGCGCGTTTTTCCGAGAGTTTCTGGTTGTAGGCATCTTTGCCGACGCTGTCGGTATGCCCGCTGACCCGCAACTGGGCACTCGGCGCCTCCTGTTTCAGGCGTGTGGCAACGGTGTCGAGCTTGGTTTTATCGGCCGCCGTCAGCCGGGCCGAGTCGAACTCGAAGTGCACGTCACGAATCACGATGGTCTCTTCCTTGACCACCACCACTTCTTCGACAACCACTGCCTCAGGTACTGGCGGGCAGCCATTGGCATCGACCTGCACGCCTTTGGGGGTGCCCGGGCATTGGTCGCGGCTGTCGGGCACGCCGTCGCCGTCCTCATCGCCGTCGCCATGGACCCAGCAATAAGCGCCGGCCATGCCGCCAATCAACAACGCACCGCCGCCGGCCCATGAAGAGCTTTCGGTGGCGCCCAGCGCGGCACCGGTTACGCCGCCGAGGGCTGCACAGGTGGGCCAATCGGTTTTTTGCAAGCCTGCGCAACCTGTCAATACTCCGGTTAGCAGAACCAAGGGTAGAGCTGTCCGCATGATGCTCATTTGATTTCTCCTGAGGGGATCGGCCGCAAGCCGATGGGTGGAGTAAAGACCGCTCTTTTCATCTGCGCCAGCGCGCCATACCCCCGTATTCATTGGCCCAGGCTGCTTTTCCCCGCCGACAGGCCGCCGCCCGCTCTAGGCCCGCGCGCTCAAGCAGGCTAGTCTTCACGGTTCTGATGTGAGGATCTTCGATGACCGCCGGTAATTCTTCCCGTACCCCGCAGCAATCGCTCGCCGCCCTGCTTGATCGCCAAGCGCCCAAACGCCTGCTGGTATTGGGTGCCGGGCAGTTCCCGGCGCTGGATGCGTTCAAGCAGGCCCACCCTGACACCGTGGTCTGCGTCGCAGGGCCTGGACCATTGCCTGCCGAACTGGCCGCCCAGCGATTTGACCTGGCCCTGGTGGTCGACTGCCTGGAGCACCTGTCAAAACGTGCAGGATTGGAGCTACTGGGCGGCGTGCGCAACCTCAACGCCAGCCGCATCGCCGTCCTCGCCGACCTCGCGGCCTGCGGCTGGAAAGACACCGACTTTTTCTCCTTGGCCCTGCAGACCAGCGAACAATTTCGCCGCGACGATCAGGTACTGACGCTGTTTACCTACGATCTGCTTGAATACAAACAGGTCCCGGACTGGCTGAACGCCCGGTTCTGGGCCAACCCGGAAAACTTCGGAAAGTATTGGTGGTAACCATGAGTACATCCATTTGCCCTTGCGGCAGCGGCAACCTGCTGGATGCCTGTTGCGGCCATTACCACACCGGCCACCCCGCGCCCTGTGCCACTGCGTTGATGCGCTCACGCTACAGTGCCTATGTGCTGGGGCTGGTGGATTATCTGGTGGCGACCACACTACCGGCACAACAGAGCGGCCTGGACCGTGACGCCATCGGGGCCTGGAGCGCGCAGAGCACTTGGTTGGGCCTGGAGGTGGAAAGTTCCGAGGTGTTTGGTGGGCAGCCGGAGCATGCCTTCGTCACCTTTACCGCACGCTGGCATGACAGCACTGGCGAACATAGCCACCGGGAACAGTCGTCTTTCGTACAGAACGATGGGCACTGGTACTTTATTGATCCTACGGTGGCGGTGAAGGCTGGGCGCAATGATGCCTGCTTGTGTGGCAGTGGGCAGAAGTTCAAGAAGTGCTGTTCCAGCTATTTGAAACAAAACGGTTCAGTGTAGGAGCGAGCTTGCTCGCGAAAAAGGCAAGAGCACCGCATTTACCTAGACTGCCCTCGTCATCGTTGACGACCATCGCCGGCAAGCCGGCTCCTACAAAGGATTGCGTCATGGTCAACCGATTACGAAGCTATAGCTGTTTACTGGCACTGACCGTTGGCCTCTCGGGCTGCGCGTCCTGGTTCGCCGATGACACGCCGCCACCGCAAATCCACCTGATCAAGGTCGATCTGGTACGCGCCAAGCTGTTGGAGCAGAAGTTCAAGCTGCACTTTCGCGTGGATAACCCCGGCGACTCGGACCTCACCGTGCGCGGCTTGATCTATAAGATCAGCCTGGCTGACGTGGAGCTGACCGAAGGCGAATCCAACGAGTGGCTGACCATACCGCCCCATGGCCGGGGATTTTTCAAGATCACGGTGCGCACCAACCTGTGGCCACAGGTGCGGCAAATCGCCGACCTGTTGAAAAACCCGGACCGCCCTATCCCCTATCGCCTGGAAGGTGAACTGAAAACCGGATTATTCATCGGTAACGACGTGCACGTGATGCGCAATGACGAGATAATCCCCGCCGATTTTATTCCGGAGCGACACCAATGACTCAGCAACCCCATGTCCATGGCCCTGACTGCAACCACGATCACGATCATCACGACCATGGCCATGTCCACGGCCCGAACTGCGGCCATGCCCACCAGGAACCGGTGCGCAACGCCCTGAAGGACGTTGGCCGCAACGATCCGTGCCCGTGCGGCAGTGAGAAAAAGTTCAAGAAGTGCCACGGCGCCTGATCCGCCGCATGTAGGCGCCAGCTTGTCGGTCGGTGAGGCAAACCGCCATCGCCAGCAAGCCGGCTCCTACAGTTCTATCGATAGACCTAAATATTTCATTGAATTTTCCCTAGTCGACCGTTACCTATACCTACAGGCACATCAGCGGGCGTCCTGCCCGGTCAAGCATCACCAATTATGGAGAGCTTCATGATCGACCTGTATTACTGGACCACCCCCAACGGTCACAAGATTTCGTTGTTCCTGGAAGAAGCCGGACTGCCCTACGCGGTGCATCCGATCAACATCGGCCAGGGCGACCAGTTCAAGCCAGACTTCCTGAAGATCGCTCCCAACAACCGTATTCCCGCCATTGTCGATCAACAGCCGAGCGTCGGTGGTGCGCCGATTTCCCTATTTGAATCCGGCGCTATCCTGCTGTACCTCGCGGAAAAAACCGGCCAGTTCCTGCCCAAGGACCTGCGCGGTCGCCAGGAAGCGCTGCAATGGTTGTTCTGGCAAATGGGCGGCCTGGGCCCAATGGCCGGGCAGAATCACCATTTCAGCCAGTTCGCCCCGGAAAAGATCCCCTACGCCATCAAACGCTACGTCGATGAAACCGCGCGCCTCTATGGCGTGCTGGACCGGCGCCTGGCCGATCGCAGCTTCGTCGCCGGCGAGGCCTACAGCATTGCCGACATGGCGATCTACCCGTGGATCGTGTCCCACAAATGGCAGGGCCAGCGCCTGGAGGATTTCCCCCATCTGCATCGCTGGTTCAACCTGATCAAGGAACGCCCGGCGACGGTGCGGGCCTATGATTTGGTACAGAAGGTCAACCCGCCGAAATCCTGATCGTACCCTGTAGGAACTGGCTAGCCGGCGAAGATCGTTAACGAAAACGCCGGGTGCCTGGATAAGCGTGGCGCCTGGTAGTTTTTCGCCGGCAAGCCGGCTCTTACAGGGGTTTGTGAGTGTTTGAAAAAATTAGCATCGCCTCCCGCTTGCGTCGGTTCGCCGCGCTCACTAACGTAGCGCCTTTACTGACGCTACCCCCCGCAGGAGCTTTGCCATGGCCTCGCCAGCCCTCTCACGTTTTCTTCCCCGGTTCGGCGTTGCCGCGGCAGTGGCCAGTGCCTTGGGCCTGGCCGGTTGCCAGTCACTGAACAGCCAGGACACCCTGCCGCCTGTTTCCGGCGTACAGCCGCTCAAGGGCCTGGCGCAAAATGTCTCTGTGCGGCGCAACAGCCAGGGCATGCCGCTGATTGAAAGCAACACCTTCCACGACGCACTGTTCACCCTGGGTTATGTGCACGCCAGCGACCGGATCAACCAGATGGTCACCCTGCGCCTGCTGGCCCAGGGCCGCTTGGCAGAAATGTCCGGGCCGGATGTGCTGAATGTCGACCGTTTTATGCGCGCGGTCAACCTCAAGAAAAGCGCCAGCGAGCTGTACAACGCGTCGTCGCCACGCCTCAAGCGCTTCTTCGAAGTGTATGCCCGCGGGGTCAACGCCTACCTGTTCCGCTACCGTGACAAACTGCCTACGGATCTGGCCCAGACTGGCTACAAGCCCGAATACTGGAAGCCAGAGGATTCGGCGCTGCTGTTCTGCCTGCTCAATTTCAGTGAGTCGGCCAACCTGCAGGAAGAGTTGTCCGCCCTGGTACTGGCGCAAAAAGTCGGCGCCGATAAACTCGCCTGGCTGACCCCAAGCTACCCGGACGAGCCACTGCCTATGGCGGAGTCCGACAAGCTCAAGGGCGTCAACCTCGGGCAGATTCCCGGCCTTGCCACGCTCAACAGCATCAACGAGCGCCTGGGCAGCCTCAATACCCTGGGGGTTTCCACCTCCAGCAACTGGGCCATCGCCCCACAACGCAGCCGCAGTGGTCGCAGCCTGCTGGCCAACGACCTGTCGACGCCGATGCAGGCGCCGTCCCTGTGGAATTTCGTACAAATCCGCGCGCCGAAATACCAGGCGGTCGGGGTGTCGATTGCCGGGATACCTACGCTACTTTCCGGTTTCAATGGCAAGGTGGCCTGGAGCATGAGCCAGGTGTCCGGCGATACCCAGGACCTGTTCCTGGAGAAGGTCAAACGCCAGGGCAGCGCGCTGTACTACGAGCACAACGGCAAATGGGTGCCGGCCATCGTGCGTAACGAAACCTTCTTCGCCAAGGGCCAGCGGCCGATTCGCGAGGCGGTGTACGAAACCCGCCACGGGCCGTTGCTCAACAGCGCCCAGTCGCTGACCAGCGGCTACGGCCTGGCCCTGCAAACCGCCGATTTCAAGGACGACAAGAGCCTGGATGCGTTTTTCGACCTGTCCCGGGCGCAGAACGTGGAAAAAGCTTCGGACGCCAGCCGTGAGATTCGTGCCATCCCCCTGAACATGGTGTTTGCCGACGCCAGCAATATCGGCTGGCAGGTCACCGGACGCTTCCCCAACCGCCGCGAAGGCGAAGGCCTGCTGCCATCCCCTGGCTGGGACGGGCGCTATGATTGGGACGGCTTCGCCGACGCGATGCTGCATCCCTACGACCAGGACCCACCACAGGGCTGGGTCGGTACGGCCAACCAGCGCAGCGTGCCCCACGGCTATGGCATGCAACTGTCCAACTCCTGGGCCGCACCAGAGCGCAGCGAACGCCTGGCGCAGTTGGCCGGCAACGGCAAGCACGACAGCCGTAGCGTGATTGCCATGCAATACGACCAAACCACACTGTTCGCCGCCAAGCTCAAAAGCATGTTCCAGGCGCCAGGTATGGCTCAGCCTCTGAAACAGGCGATCGAGGCCCTGCCGGCCGTCGAACGGGCCAAGGCCCAGGAAACCCTGGGCCGCCTGATGGCGTTCGACGGGCGCCTGGCAGCCACGTCGAGCGATGCTGCGATCTACCAACTGTTTATGCAGGAAAGCTCCAAGCAAATTTTCCTCGATGAACTGGGCCCGCAAACCAGCGCCACCTGGAAAGCCTTTGTCAGCAACGCCAACCTGTCCTACGCCGCCCAGGCCGATCATCTGTTGGGGCGTGAAGACAGCCCGTTTTGGGATGACCTGCGCACCCCCAACAAAGAAGACAAGCCGGCGATTCTCGCCCGCAGCCTGGCCGCCGCGATCACTGCCGGCGATAACCAACTGGGCACGGATCACAAGGCCTGGCAGTGGGGCAAACTGCATAGCTACACCTGGAAAAACAGCAGTGGCCAGACCCTTCGCGGCCCGTTGGCCGCAGGGGGCGATCACACTACGTTGAACGCCGCGCCCTACAACTGGGGGCAGGATTTCGCCACCACCCAAGTCCAGGCCCTGCGCATGATTGTGGATTTCGGCCAAGCGGAACCCATGATGGGCCAGGGCGGGATTGGCCAATCCGGCAACCCTGCCAGCCCGTACTATGCCAATGGCATCGATCCGTGGCTCAAAGCGCAGTACCTGAGTTTCCCGATGCAGCCGCAGAACTTTGACAAGGTGTACGGCAAGACCCGATTGACTCTGGTCCCTGGGAAATAACCCCATTTAGGAGCTGGCTTGCCAGCGATGGCGGTGTGCCTGCCAACACATCGTTGCCGCGCTGTAAGCCAGCTCCTAACGTTCTGCACTGCAATGGTGCTGAAGTTCTATTGCGACCGATATCGGGCGCTTGCCACGTTACCCTTCGCGTAATCCCACCTATTAAAAAGACCGTTCGGAACTATGGTGCAGAAATTGCTACTTGCGATTTGCCTGACCCCGTTCAGTAACAGTCCTAATCGCGCCACAAGCGCTTATCGTGGTTTCCAGGGATTACATAATGAAAAAAGCATTGCTGACCCTTTCTGCACTCGCTCTGTGCATGGCCGCCGGTACCGCCCTGGCCAAGGAATACAAAGAATTGCGTTTTGGTGTGGACCCTTCCTACGCGCCGTTTGAATCCAAGGCCGCAGACGGCAGCCTGGTGGGCTTCGATATCGACCTGGGCAACGCCATTTGTGCGCAGTTGAAGGTCAAGTGCAAGTGGGTAGAAAGCGACTTTGACGGCATGATCCCGGGCCTCAAAGCCAAGAAGTTCGACGGCGTAATTTCGTCCATGACCGTAACCCCGGCCCGCGAGAAGGTTATCGACTTCTCCAGCGAGCTGTTTTCCGGCCCCACTTCCTACGTGTTCAAGAAAGGCGCCGGCCTGAGCGAAGATATTGCGTCCCTCAAGGGCAAGACCGTCGGTTATGAGCAAGGCACCATCCAGGAGGCCTATGCCAAGGCCGTGCTGGACAAAGCCGGGGTGAAAACCCAGGCCTATCAGAACCAGGACCAGGTGTACGCCGACCTGACCTCGGGCCGCCTCGATGCATCGATCCAGGACATGCTGCAGGCCGAACTGGGCTTTTTGAAATCGCCACAAGGCGCGGACTACGAAGTCAGCAAGCCGGTGGACAGCGAAATGCTGCCCTCCAAAACCGCCGTGGGTATCGCGAAAGGTAACAAAGAGCTGAAAGCCCTCTTGGATAAAGGTATCAAAGCGTTACACGATGATGGCACCTACGCCACTATCCAGAAAAAACACTTTGGCGATCTGAACCTGTACAGCGGCAAGTAATGCTGCGGCGCCCACTCCGTCATGGGGTGGGCGCACTATCGATGGCCAAGGGCATACCCCATGTTTGAAGACCTGTTGCAGACCCTCGGGCTTGGCGCGTTCAGCCTGCAAGGGTTTGGCCCGCTATTGCTGCAAGGCACCTGGATGACCATCAAGCTGTCGGTGCTGTCTCTGGCCGTCAGCGTAGTACTGGGCCTGCTCGGCGCCAGCGCCAAGTTGTCGAGCGTGGCGCTGTTGCGTATCCCCGCCCAGCTCTACACCACCCTGATTCGCGGCGTGCCGGACCTGGTGCTGATGCTGCTGATTTTCTACAGCCTGCAAACCTGGCTGACCAGTTTCACCGACTACATGGAATGGGAATACATCGAGATCAACCCGTTCGGCGCCGGGGTGATTACCCTGGGTTTTATCTACGGTGCGTATTTCACCGAGACTTTTCGCGGCGCGATCCTCGCCGTGCCCCGCGGCCAGTTGGAGGCTGCCACGGCTTATGGCCTCACACGCGCACAGCGCTTTCGCTACGTGACGTTCCCGCAAATGATGCGCTTTGCCCTGCCGGGTATCGGCAATAACTGGATGGTGATGCTCAAGGCCACGGCACTGGTGTCGATCATCGGCTTGGCCGACGTGGTCAAGGCCGCCCAGGACGCGGGCAAAAGTACTTATCAGTTGTTCTTTTTCCTGGTGGTCGCGGCTTTGATCTACCTGGTCATCACCAGCGCGTCCAACTTCGTCCTGCGCAGGCTGGAAACCCGTTACGCCGCCGGCGTACGGGAGGCAGTGCGATGATCGAACTCTTACAGGAATACTGGCGCCCCTTCCTCTACAGCGACGGCCAGCACATGACCGGCCTGGCCATGACGATGTGGCTGCTCACGGCCTCGATCTGCATCGGTTTCGTGGTGTCGATCCCGCTATCCATCGCCCGCGTCTCGCCCAACCGCTGGGTACGCTGGCCGGTGCAGTTTTACACCTACCTGTTTCGCGGCACGCCGCTCTACATCCAGTTGCTGATTTGCTACACAGGCATCTACAGCCTGGCTGCCATTCGTGCGCAGCCGGTGCTGGATGCGTTCTTTCGCGACGCAATGAACTGCACCCTCCTCGCGTTTGCCCTCAACACCTGCGCCTACACCACGGAGATCTTCGCCGGGGCCATTCGCAGCATGGCCCACGGTGAGGTCGAGGCGGCGAAAGCTTATGGCCTGAGCGGCTGGAAACTGTATGCCTACGTGATCATGCCCTCGGCCCTACGTCGCTCGTTGCCGTACTACAGTAATGAAGTGATCCTGATGCTGCACTCGACGACGGTAGCCTTTACCGCGACGATCCCGGACATCCTCAAAGTGGCCCGGGACGCCAACTCGGCCACCTTCCTCACGTTCCAATCGTTTGGTATTGCTGCGCTGATCTACCTGACCGTGACCTTTGCCCTGGTCGGTCTGTTTCGTCTGGCGGAGCGTCGTTGGCTGGCCTTTCTCGGGCCTAGCCATTAAGGAGCCCCTATGCGGCAACAGATTCATCCCATCCTCGCACCGGTGCCTGGCACCACACGGCAGATCCACAGCTTCCACTTCGGGCCAGAGCAGGCCGAAGGCAAAATCTATATCCAATCCTCGCTACACGCCGACGAACTGCCCGGCATGCTGGTGGCCTGGCACTTGAAGGCACGCCTGGCGGAGTTGGCCACCGCCGGCCGCCTGCGCAGCGAAATCGTGCTGGTGCCAGTAGCCAACCCGGTAGGCCTGGAACAGGTGCTGATGGATATTCCACTAGGCCGCTACGAACTGGAGAGCGGGCAGAATTTCAATCGCCTGTTTGTCGACCTCAGTGACGAGGTCGGCAATCAGGTCGAGGGCCTACTGGGCGGCGATGCCAGGCTTAACGTCGCGCTGATCCGCGACAGCCTGCGCCAGGCCCTCGACCGCCATGTACCGGCCACGCAGCTGCAATCCCAGCGCCTGGTACTGCAACGCCTGGCCTGTGATGCCGATATGGTGCTGGACCTGCATTGTGACTTCGAAGCCGTCGCCCATTTGTACACCACACCCGAGGCCTGGCCGCAGGTCGAGCCGTTGGCCCGCTACATCGGCGCCGAAGCCAGCCTGCTGGCCACTGACTCCGGCGGGCAATCCTTCGATGAGTGTTTCACCCTGCTCTGGTGGCAGTTGCAGCAACGGTTTGGGCAACGCTTCGCGATTCCCCAGGGCAGCTTTTCGGTGACCCTGGAGTTGCGCGGCCAAGGTGATGTCAATCACGGCCTGGCCAGCCTCGATTGCCAGGCGATCATCGACTACCTGATCCGCTTTGGCGCCATCAGCGGCGAACCGGCGCCTCTGCCCGACTTGCCCTACCCCGCCACGCCACTGGCCGCCGTCGAGCCGGTAGCCACCCCGGTGGGCGGCCTGCTGGTGTTTCACGCGTTGCCAGGGGAATACCTGGAGGCCGGGCAGTTGGTCGCCGAGGTCATCGACCCCATTCACGACCGCATCAGCCCCGTTCATTGCCGGCATGCCGGTCTGCTGTATGCCCGTTCGCTTCGGCGCATGGCCACGGCCGGCATGGTGATTGCTCATGTCGCCGGCCTTACCCCCTATCGCAGTGGCTATTTACTATCGCCTTGAGGATGCACGCCCCATGTACAAACTGACCGTTGAAGGCCTGCATAAGAGCTATGGCGACCATGAAGTGCTCAAAGGTGTATCGCTAAAGGCCAAAAGCGGTGATGTGATCAGCCTGATCGGCGCCAGCGGCTCGGGCAAAAGCACCTTCCTGCGTTGCATCAACTTCCTTGAGCAACCCAATGACGGCGCCATGAGCCTCGATGGCCAGCCGATCCGCATGGTCAGCGACCGCACCGGGATGCGCGTGGCCGACGAGGCCGAGCTACAACGGCTGCGCACTCGCCTGGCGATGGTGTTTCAGCACTTCAACCTGTGGAGCCATATGAGCGTGCTGGAGAACATCACCATGGCCCCCCGCAGGGTCTTGGGGTGTAGCAAAAAGGACGCCGAGGACCGCGCCCGGCGTTATCTGGACAAGGTCGGGCTGCCGGCACGGGTAGCCGAGCAGTATCCGGCATTCCTCTCCGGTGGCCAGCAACAGCGGGTGGCTATCGCGCGCGCCCTGGCGATGGAGCCGGAGGTGATGCTGTTCGACGAGCCGACATCGGCTCTGGACCCGGAGTTGGTGGGCGAAGTGTTGAAGGTGATTCAGGGTTTGGCTGAAGAGGGCCGGACCATGATCATGGTGACCCACGAGATGAGTTTCGCGCGCAAGGTATCCAGCCAGGTGCTGTTTTTGCACCATGGCCTGGTGGAAGAGGAAGGCACACCGCAAGAGGTGCTCGGCAACCCGAAAAGCGAGCGCTTGCGGCAGTTTTTGAGTGGCAACCTGAAATAAACAGCGTACAACGCAGAGGCTTGGTGAAGGGATTGTTGTGGGTGTGGCGAGCGGGCTTGCCCCGCGCTGGGCTGCGTAGCAGTCCTAATAATTTCGCCACCTTTCTTCAGATAAACGGCGGTGTCAGGTTTCAGGGCTGCTACGCAGCCCAGCGCGGGGCAAGCCCGCTCGCCACAGATATCAAGCCACAGGCGCGGGTGGTGGCTCGTCCGGCAGGGTCGGCACGCCAGGCTCGGTGGGTTGTTCCGGGGTATCGGGGTCAGGCTGGCCAGGGATGCCGCCGGCGGCGGGGTCGGCCATCAGGGACCAGGCCAGAACACCAATCTGGTTGGGTTCAAGCCGGGCAAGTTCGGCGCTGATTCGCGGGTCGATCTTCATAGGGTACTCCTCAAGCGTGGCTCGGCGCGCTGTGCACGCGCCGAGGCAGTACACCCAATAGAGTGCCTGCCCGCTGACAAATTCCCTTGCTCTGTAAGACGTTTCGATCAGGTGCGTGGCAGAGTGACGCCGCGCTGGCCCTGGTACTTGCCGCCACGGTCCTTATAGGACACTTCGCACTCTTCGTCGGATTCGAAGAACAGCATCTGCGCCACGCCTTCGTTGGCGTAGATCTTGGCGGGCAAGGTGGTGGTGTTGGAGAACTCCAGGGTCACGTGGCCTTCCCATTCCGGCTCAAGCGGCGTCACGTTGACGATAATGCCGCAGCGCGCATAGGTGCTCTTGCCCAGGCAGATGGTCAGTACATTGCGCGGGATACGAAAGAACTCGACAGTGCGCGCCAGGGCGAAGGAGTTCGGCGGGATGATGCACACATCGCTCTTCACATCGACGAAGCTCTTTTCATCGAAGTTTTTCGGATCGACGGTGGCCGAGTTGATGTTGGTGAACACCTTGAACTCATCGGCGCAACGCACATCGTAGCCGTAGCTGGAAACCCCGAACGAAATCAGGCGCTCGGCGCC
Source organism: Pseudomonas sp. WS 5027 (assembly GCF_012985695.1). Taxonomy (NCBI): domain Bacteria; kingdom Pseudomonadati; phylum Pseudomonadota; class Gammaproteobacteria; order Pseudomonadales; family Pseudomonadaceae; genus Pseudomonas; species Pseudomonas sp. WS 5027. Next base: position 39,707 of record NZ_JAAQWU010000007.1, read on the forward strand.
CTCACCGCGCATCTGGCGCTCGACGAAGGGTTCGATCATGCCGTGCTCTTGCGCCATGCGGCGAATCCACTTGTCCGATTTGATGCTCATGGCGGGTGTCCTGAATAGCGAGGTGGAAAATTCTGTTGGGCATCTTACCGGGGCTGGCCTCGCGGTTCAAAGGACGCGGGGGTTTTTCTTGATTAAGTTGCGCCGGATCACTGTCATCCGCAAAGGGCGAGCCTGCCCCCGAATTACAGGGCCGCAGGCCTGTAAAAGGCACCGCCAGTCACGAAAATAGAGAAACCTTCGGAAATACCATTGGCACGTTCCGGAAAAAGGGTTAAGGTGGCGCCACTGTGCTGCTTGTGTCACTGAGAATCTCTACACGATATGTTGAATTTCGATCCAACCATCTCCAAGAATTTTTCCTGCTCTTTGCACTCAGTCTCGGCCAGGGCTTTTCCTGAGTCGCAGTTAACTTTGTCCAAGGAGATACACCATGTCTAATCGCCAAACTGGTACCGTTAAGTGGTTCAACGATGAAAAAGGCTTCGGCTTCATCACTCCACAATCCGGTGACGACCTGTTCGTTCACTTCAAAGCTATCCAATCCGACGGCTTCAAAAGCCTGAAAGAAGGCCAACAGGTTTCTTTCATCGCTACCCGCGGTCAGAAAGGCATGCAAGCTGAAGAAGTTCAAGTTATCTAACTTGTACTGACTCAGTCGAAAGAACCCCGCCCTTAAAAGCGGGGTTTTTTTATGCCTGCCATTCGGTCGTTATGGTCGAGCACAAAAAAATGTGGGAGCGGGCTTGCCCGCGACTGCGATGGATCAGTCGGTACATCTGTCGACTGATACTGCGCATTCGCGAGCAAGCCCGCTCCCACATTGGGTCAAGCGTCGTTATTGAAACAACGACTCGCTCGACAGACCATTCTTCTCCAGGATCTCCCGCAAGCGCTTGAGACCCTCCACCTGGATCTGCCGCACCCGCTCACGGGTCAAGCCGATCTCCAGGCCAACATCTTCCAGGGTGCTGCTTTCATGGCCACGCAGGCCGAAGCGGCGAATCACCACCTCGCGCTGCTTGTCCGTCAGTTCTGAAAGCCATTGGTCGATGCTCTGTGACAAGTCATCGTCCTGCAACAGCTCACACGGATCCGTTGGTCGGTCATCCGTAAGGGTGTCCAGCAGGGTTTTATCCGAGTCCGGACCCAGCGAGACATCGACCGAAGACACACGCTCATTAAGACCCAGCATGCGCTTGACCTCTCCCACTGGTTTTTCCAGCAGGTTGGCGATCTCTTCAGGCGAAGGTTCATGATCAAGTTTCTGGGTGAGCTCACGTGCCGCCCGCAGGTACACGTTCAGCTCCTTGACGACATGAATCGGCAACCGGATGGTCCGGGTCTGATTCATGATTGCGCGCTCAATGGTCTGGCGAATCCACCACGTGGCGTAGGTCGAGAAGCGAAACCCCCGCTCGGGGTCGAACTTCTCTACTGCCCGGATCAAGCCGAGGTTGCCCTCTTCGATCAGGTCCAACAGCGACAGCCCACGATTGACATAGCGTCGGGCGATTTTCACCACCAGGCGCAGGTTGCTTTCAATCATGCGCTTGCGCCCAGCCGGATCGCCCTTTTGCGACAGTCGCGCAAAATGGACTTCTTCTTCGGGAGTGAGCAAGGGGGAAAAGCCGATTTCATTGAGGTACAACTGGGTAGCATCGAGCGCCCGGGTGTAATCAATATACTTATGCTGTTTTAACGCTGTGGAGTTTTTGGACTTGGTACGAACTGAAGGTACAGCGGGTCCCTCATTCGACATCGATTCCGTACCGATGCCGGTCTCCATAAGGAGAACCTCATCGTCGATGTCAAACTCCGGCGCTTCTTTACTGAGAGCCATTGTTATAGTCCTTTGGTGAGTTCGACCTCAAGCTCAAGCGACGCCTTTATCCTTGGCAACGCTGGAGCCTGTTCCTTCTACGTGAGGGAACAGGCTGACAACACATCAACGCCGGGGTAGGAATTGCAGTGGATCTACAGGTTTACCTTGGCGGCGAATCTCAAAGTGCAGTTTCACCCGGTCTGTACCAGTCGACCCCATTTCGGCAATTGTCTGTCCGACTTTGACCTGCTGCCCCTCCCGAACCAACAACCTGCGGTTATGACCGTAGGCACTGACGTAGGTATCGCTGTGTTTGATGATGACCAATTCGCCGTAGCCCCGTAAACCACTCCCGGCGTATACAACGGTCCCATCAGACGCAGCTAAAACAGGCTGTCCCAAATCCCCGGCGATATCAATGCCTTTATTCAAACTACCGTTTGAAGAGAATTTTCCAATAAGAATGCCATTTGAGGGCCATCCCCAACCGGTCGGCGCCGGTCCCGCAGGTGGCAACGGCGCGGGTGCCGGCTTGCTCGCAGGCTTAGCCGCAACGGTGCCTGCAGGCCGGGTGAAGACCGTAGTCTTGCTGGAAGACGAGGCCGAGGAACCGGATTTTGTCACAACTGCCGTGGGCGCCGAACCGGTGCGGCCATCGAAGCGGATGGTTTGCCCCGGATGTATCGTATAGGGCGCAGGAATATTGTTACGTGCTGCGAGCGCCTTGTAGTCCCAGCCATAACGGAAGGCGATCGAGAACATCGTATCGCCCTTGCGCACCACGTATTGCCCGGTGGTCACCGTAGGCCGTTGCGGTGCTGCGTTATTGCGGTCAACAACTCGTGCGCCGCTGCCCGTGCTGGAGCAGGCAGCCAGCAAGGAACTCAAGACAAGGCCAATCACCAGTCGCTGAAAGCTCGTTTTACTCATACGCTGCGCAATGACTGTGAGACTCACCCGCCGCTCCCTTTGTGGTGGCTGAAACATGAACGCCTGTATCAGGCTTGAAATATGTCGCAAGTATAACTGGCTGCCAGACTTTAACCGGCAACAGGGTAGAAACGAAAAATTCATCTCGTTTAATAACTACCCAACTTGATGTTGACTCAATGAACCCCGCTGTAAGACACATACCCAGCAATAGAATTCAGTGCGCTGTCACAAATGATCAGGCCAGGGGCCCATTAAGTAACGGAACAAAACGCACCGCTCCCAGGACATGCCGGGAAAAACCCTCTTCTTCGCGCACGATCAACATCAACTGCTGCACTTCGCCCGAACCCACCGGTATCACCAGGCGCCCGCCCGGAGCCAGTTGATCGAGTAGCGCCTGGGGCACATCGGTGGCCACTGCAGTCACGATGATGCCGTTGTAGGGCGCCAATGCCGGCCAGCCTTCCCAGCCATCCCCCCAGCGAAAGACCACGTTGCGCAGGTTCAGCTCCACCAGGCGCTCCTTGGCCCGGTCCTGCAGGACCTTGATCCGCTCCACGGAAAACACCCGCTCCACCAATTGCGAGAGTACGGCGGTCTGGTAGCCGGAGCCCGTACCAATCTCCAACACTTTGTCCAAAGGGCCCGCCGCCAACAGCAACTCGCTCATGCGCGCCACCATATAGGGCTGGGAAATGGTCTGGTTATGGCCGATGGGCAGCGCGGTATCTTCGTAGGCGCGATGGGCCAGGGCCTCATCGACAAACAGATGGCGCGGGGTACGGCGGATGACTTCCAGCACCTGGGCGTTGGACAACCCCTCTTCATAGAGCCGCTGGATCAAACGCTCACGGGTACGTTGGGAGGTCATGCCGATCCCCCGGCGCAACAGGTCGTCCTGTTCACGAGCCATCAGCGCAGCCCCTCCAACCAGGGATCGAGACCACCGAAGGCATCACTGAAGGTACGATCAAGTTGCAGCGGGGTAATCGAAACATAGCCTTGCATCACCGCATGAAAGTCCGTGCCTGGCCCGCCATCCTCGGCGTCGCCCGCTGCAGCAATCCAATAGCCTTCCCTGCCACGGGGATCGACCACTTTCAGCGGTGCCGCGGCGCGGGCGCGATGGCCCAGGCGGGTCAACTGGATGCCGCGAATATGGTCCAGGGGCAGATTGGGAATATTGACGTTGAGCACCGTACGCGGCGGCAGCACCAGGGTGCCGTGGGCCTCGACCAGTTTGCGCGCGAAATACGCGGCGCTCGCCAGGTTATCCACCTGCCGCGACGCCAGCGAAAAGGCGAAAGCCGTACGCCCCAGGAAGCGCCCTTCAAGGGCCGCCGCCACGGTGCCGGAATACAGCACGTCATCGCCCAGGTTCGCGCCCAGATTGATCCCGGAAACCACCAGATCCGGCTCATCGGCCAGCAAGCTGTTGATCGCCAGGTGCACGCAATCGGTCGGCGTGCCATTAACGCTGATAAAGCCGTTGGCCAGCGTCTGCGGGTGCAAGGGACGGTCGAGCGTCAGCGAACTGCTGGCGCCGCTTTTGTCCTGGTCCGGGGCAACCACCACGCACTCGGCGTAATCCGCCAGCGCAGCATGAAGCGCGGCAAGGCCGGGTGCGGTGACCCCGTCGTCGTTAGATATCAGAATACGCATGGGCTGTCCGTCTGCCCCACCGGCACCAGATCAACAAGCTCGCGCACCAAGACAGTGGCGAAGCATCCGGCCGGCAGGACGAATTCCAATTGCAGAATGTCAGTCTCGGGATAATGCCACGTCAACCCGCCAATGGGCAGTCGCAGAATGCGACGTTCCTGGCTCATGCCGGCTTTGGCCAGCCAATCGCACAGGTCCGCCTCGCTCGCAGCGACAGCTTGTTCCAGTTCATGGGTGGCGCCAGCGGCGGGCGAATCGCCTTCACCCCATTGCGGGCCGGTGGGATGAAGGTCGAGGATCGCCAGGCGTGGATCGCTGCACTCCGCCTCCCCGGCCGGGAAAAAACTGCGGCTATCGGTGAATGCCAGCAAGTCACCGACCTGGGCCCGCTGCCACGAACCATCGGCAACCCGCGCCGCCAGCACTTTATTGAACACAAAGCTGCGCGCCGTCGACAGCAGGCGCGAACGCACATTGCGTTGCTCCGGCAAAGCCTTGCGGGCCGCCCAGTCGCGAGCATCGACGACGTTACCGCCGTCATGGCCAAAACGCTGGGAGCCGAAATAGTTGGGAATACCGTGCTTGGCGATCAATTTCAGACGCGCGTCGATAGCGGCCGGATCGCCAGCCAGTTGGGTCAGGCGCAGGGTGAAACCGTTGGCCGCATGCGCGCCACGCTGCAATTTACGTTTGTGGCGGGCGGTCTTGAGAATCTTCAGGGTGCCGTTTTGCGCCGCGCTCAGGTCTGGATCGGCCTTGCCCGGCAGTTGCACGCTGAACCACTGGCGCGTCAGCGCCTGGCGGTCCTTGAGGCCGGCATAGCTGACGGTGCGCAACGGCACACCGGCCGCCTTGGCAATGCGCCGCGCAGCCTCTTCAGTGTTCAGGCCGCGCTTTTCCACCCACATCCACAGGTGCTCACCCTCGCCAGTCAGCGGGATATCCAGCACTTCATCCACCTGGAAATCTTCGGCAGTCGCCTTGAGCACCGCGCTGCCCAGTGCGTCGCCATAGGCCCGCGGGCCCAACAATTGCAGTTCGTTCATGCGCGCAACAACAAGGCGACGGAGTGCACGGCGATGCCCTCTTCACGACCGGTAAACCCGAGCTTTTCGGTAGTGGTGGCTTTCACGTTGACTTGATCCAGTTCTATTTGCAGGTCGGCGGCAATCACGGCGCGCATCGATTCGATATGTGGGGCCATTTTCGGCGCCTGGGCAACGATGGTGTTATCGACATTGCCGACCTTCCAGCCCTTGGCATGGATCAGGCCGACCACGTGCCGCAGCAGCACGCGACTGTCCGCGCCCTTGAAAGTGGGATCGGTGTCCGGAAAGTGTTTGCCGATATCCCCCAACGCTGCTGCGCCGAGCAAGGCATCGCTCAGGGCATGCAGCACAACGTCGCCGTCGGAATGAGCCAGCAACCCATGGTGGTGCGCAATGCGCACGCCACCCAGTGTGATGAAGTCGCCTTCGGCGAAACGGTGCACATCATAGCCGTGGCCAATACGCATAAAAAAACGCCCCGATTTAATTCAGGGCGTGATTCTACCTACTTTTGCCGGACATTAACCGAGCAAAGCACGTCCATGATGACGCAAGTGGTCCTCAATGAAGCTGGCGATAAAGAAGTAGCTGTGGTCATAGCCCGGTTGCAGGCGCAGCTCCAACGGGTGGCCGGCCGCCTTGGCAGCTTGCTGCAAGGCCTCGGGCTTGAGCTGGGAGGCCAGGAAGTCGTCGCGATCACCCTGATCCACCAGCAATGGCAGTTTTTCCGAAGCTTCGCTGATCAGCACGCAAGCGTCCCATTCGCGCCACTTCGAACGCTCTTCTCCCAAGTAACGGGAAAAAGCCTTCTGCCCCCAAGGGCAATCCATCGGGTTATTGATTGGCGAAAACGCCGACACTGACTGATAGCGCCCGGGATTGCGCAAAGCACACACCAGCGCACCGTGGCCGCCCATGGAGTGCCCGCTGATACCGCGCTTGTCGCAAGCCGGGAAATGCGCTTCCACCAACGCCGGCAATTCCTGCACCACATAGTCATGCATCCGATAATGCCGGGCCCAAGGTTCCTGGGTGGCATTGAGATAGAAGCCCGCCCCCAGGCCAAAGTCCCAGGCATTATCCGGATCACCCGGTACACCCGGCCCACGAGGACTGGTATCCGGTGCCACGATGATCATTCCCAGTTCGGCCGCCACACGCTGCGCGCCGGCCTTCTGCATGAAGTTCTCATCGGTACAGGTCAGCCCCGACAGCCAATACAACACCGGCAGCTTGCCGCCCTGCTCCGCTTGGGGCGGTAGGTAGACGGCGAAGGTCATGTCGCAGTCCAGCACATCGGAATGATGCTTGTAACGCTTGTGCCAGCCGCCGAAGCTCTTCTGGCACGACAGGTTTTCCAGACTCATGGCCGACCTCAGAAATGGATGACGGTGCGAATGCTCTTGCCTTCATGCATCAGGTCGAATGCCTTATTGATATCTTCCAGGCCCATGGTGTGGGTGATGAAGGTATCCAGGGGAATTTCGCCGGTCTGGGCCATTTCCACATAACTTGGCAACTCGCTGCGGCCACGCACGCCACCGAATGCCGAACCGCGCCAGACGCGACCGGTCACCAACTGGAATGGACGGGTAGCGATTTCCTGGCCGGCGCCGGCGACACCGATGATCACCGACTCGCCCCAACCCTTGTGGCAGCACTCAAGGGCTGCGCGCATCAGTTGCACATTGCCGATGCATTCGAAGGAAAAGTCCACGCCGCCATCAGTCAAATCGACAATCACGTCCTGGATCGGACGGTCGTAGTCTTTCGGGTTGATGCAGTCGGTGGCGCCCAGTTGCTTGGCGATCTCGAACTTGGCCGGGTTGATATCGATGGCGATGATCCGAGCAGCCTTGGCTTTAACCGCGCCGATCACCGCCGACAAGCCAATCCCGCCCAGGCCGAAGATGGCTACGGTGTCGCCCGGCTTGACCTTGGCGGTGTTGATCACCGCACCGATCCCGGTGGTGACGCCACAGCCCAGCAAGCAGACTTTTTCCAGCGGGGCTTCTTTAGGAATCTTGGCCACGGAGATTTCCGGCAACACCGTGTACTCGGAAAAGGTCGAAGTCCCCATGTAGTGGAAAATCGGCTGGCCCTTGTAGGAAAAACGCGTGGTGCCATCCGGCATCAGACCTTTGCCCTGGGTTGCGCGAATGGCCTGGCACAGGTTGGTCTTGCCGGACAGGCAGAATTTGCACTTGCCACACTCCGGGGTATACAGCGGGATCACATGGTCGCCCACCGCTACCGAGGTCACACCCTCGCCAATCGCCTCGACTACCGCGCCGCCTTCATGGCCGAGGATCGACGGGAAGATACCTTCCGGATCGGCGCCCGACAGGGTGTAGGCATCGGTATGGCAAACCCCGGAAGCGACCACGCGCAACAGGACTTCACCCGCCTTGGGCATGGCCACATCCACTTCCACGATCTCCAGCGGTTTCTTGGCTTCAAAGGCGACAGCGGCGCGTGACTTGATCATCCGGGTTTCTCCAGGGGCTTGAAAAGTGAGACGGGCAGTGTAAAACATGGCCCATTGATTAATAATCCGAGCAAAAGCAAAACATTATTGCTGTACTGGGATAATCACCATGTTGGAAAACCGCTGGGAAGGCATCGATGAGTTTGTCGCCGTGGCCGAGTGCAGCCAATTCACGGCCGCAGCCGAACGCCTGGGAGTGTCCTCATCCCATATCAGCCGCCAGGTGGCACGCCTGGAAGAACGCCTGCAAACCCGCCTGCTCTATCGCAGCACCCGGCGCGTGACACTGACCGAGGCCGGGCAGACCTTTCTGCAACATTGCCAACGCCTGCAAGATGGGCGCGAAGAAGCCCTGCGCGCCGTGGGCGACCTGACCAGCGAACCCAAGGGCATGTTGCGCATGACCTGCGCCGTGGCCTATGGCGAACGTTTTATCGTGCCTTTGGTCACGCGCTTCATGGGGCTGTATCCGCAACTGCGAGTGGATATCGAACTGAGCAACCGCCCCCTCGACCTGGTGCATGAAGGTCTGGATCTGGCGATTCGCCTGGGTCGCCTGCAGGACTCGCGGATGGTCGCCAGCCGTCTGGCGCCACGGCGCATGTATCTGTGCGCCTCGCCGTCCTACCTGGAGCGGTATGGGCGCCCACATAGCTTGTCGGAACTGAGCCGACATAACTGCCTGATCGGCAGCTCGGATATTTGGCAGTTGGCCCAGGATGGGCGCGAGTTTTCCCAAAGGGTGCAGGGAAACTGGCGCTGCAACAGTGGGCAGGCAGTGCTGGATGCGGCGCTACAAGGGGTGGGGTTGTGTCAGTTACCGGACTATTACGTGCTGGAGCACTTGCACAGCGGAGCGCTGGTTTCACTGCTTGAGGCCCATCAACCACCGAATACGGCGGTGTGGGCGCTGTATCCGCAGCAGCGGCATTTATCGCCGAAGGTGCGCAAGTTGGTGGATTACCTGAAGGAAGGGTTGGCTGGGCGACCGGAGTATGGCGGGTGATCTGGAGTGTCAGGCCCGGCCTCATCGCAGGCAAGCCAGCTCCCACACTTGGCCGCATTCCAGCAGGTATATGCAGTCGAGTGTGGGAGCTGGCTTGCCTGCGATAGAGTCAAATCGGTGTACCTGACTAGCTGCGATTCGCCCACCGCAACCTAAGCCACTCCAGATCCTCCGGCCGGGTCACCTTAATATTGTCCGCGCGCCCTTCGACCAGCCGTGGCGCCTGGCCGGACCATTCCATGGCCGAGGCTTCGTCGGTGATGACCGCATCGGCTACCAGGTTATCGGCCAAGGCACGATGCAAGGCGCCCAGGCGAAACATTTGCGGCGTGTAGGCTTGCCAAATCAGGCTACGGTCAATGGTTTCCACCACCCGCCCGTGCTTGTCGACACGCTTGAGGGTGTCGCGGGCCGGCACGGCCAGCAAGCCGCCCACCGGGTCGTGCGCCAGTTCCGCCAGCAAATGGTCGAGATCTTCGCGGCTCAGGTTCGGCCGTGCGGCATCGTGCACCAGCACCCAATCGTCATCGCTGGCACCCAGGGCATTGAGTTGCAGCAACGCATTGAGCACCGAGCCTGAGCGCTCCGAACCACCGTCCGCGCGCTGAATACGCGGGTCGCCAGCACACGCCAGGTTGGGCCAATAAGGATCATCCACAGCCAGACTGACCACCAACCCCTTGAGTTGCGGATGGTCGAGAAAACAGCCAAGGCTATGTTCAAGAATAGTGCGCCCGCCCAACTGCAAATATTGCTTGGGACGGTCTGCGGCCATACGGGCACCGACGCCCGCAGCAGGAATCACGGCCCAGAAGGCCGGTAAACAGGAATTCATTGGGCCAACTGGTAGAGGGTTTCGCCCTCCTTGACCATGCCCAATTCATGACGAGCCCGCTCTTCAACGGTCTCCATGCCTTTTTTCAACTCAAGCACTTCGGCATCGAGCACACGGTTGCGCTCCAGCAACACCTCGTTTTCGGCGTGCTGCGCGGCAATTTGCTGGGTCAGGTCGGTTACCTGCGCCAGGCTGCCATTGCCCACCCAAAGGCGGTACTGCAGGCCAGCCAGCAGCAAGAGCAAGACGAGGAACAACCAATTGGGACTGCGCATCGAATATCGGGTATCCAGTGAAAAAAGACAGCCATGCATAACTTTTGAAGCAACTGATAGCACGAAGCCTGGAAGACCCAGGCTTGTGCTTGATAGGCATCAGATTAGTGCGCAAATTCACTCTACAGCGAGTTTTCCGACACAATCCGTTGTCTTTTTACCATCAACTACTCAGCCGCGAAACTCACCGCGACCGTTGTATTTGGCTTTACCGCCCAATTGCTCTTCGATACGCAGCAGTTGGTTGTACTTGGAAACGCGGTCGGAACGGCACAGGGAACCGGTTTTGATCTGGCCTGCCGAGGTGCCCACGGCCAGGTCGGCAATGGTCGAGTCTTCGGTTTCGCCGGAGCGGTGCGAGATCACGGCGGTGTAGCCCGCGGCCTTGGCCATCTGGATAGCTTCCAGGGTTTCGGTCAGGGTGCCGATCTGGTTGAACTTGATCAGGATCGAGTTGGCGATCTTCTTGTCGATGCCTTCTTTCAGGATCTTGGTGTTGGTCACGAACAGGTCGTCACCAACCAGTTGAATCTTCTCGCCGATCTTGTCGGTGAGGATTTTCCAACCGTCCCAGTCGGACTCGTCCAGGCCATCCTCGATCGAAATGATCGGGTAGCGCTGGGTCAGGCCCTTCAGGTATTCAGCGAAACCTTCGGAGTTGAACACCTGGCCTTCGCCGGACAGGTTGTACTTGCCATCTTCATAGAACTCGCTGGCCGCGCAGTCCAGGGCCAGGGTCACGTCGGTGCCCAGCTTGTAGCCAGCGTTGGCCACCGCTTCGGAGATCACTTTCAGTGCATCTTCGTTGGACGCCAGGTTCGGTGCGAAACCACCTTCGTCGCCCACAGCAGTGCTCAGGCCACGGGCCTTCAGCACAGCTTTGAGGTGATGGAAAATCTCGGTACCCATGCGCAGGCCTTCAGAGAAGGTCTTGGCGCCGACTGGCTGCACCATGAATTCCTGGATATCGACGTTGTTGTCCGCGTGTTCGCCACCGTTGATGATGTTCATCATCGGCACCGGCATCGAGTACACGCCCGGAGTGCCGTTCAGGTTGGCAATGTGCGCGTACAGCGGCAGGTCTTGATCCTGTGCAGCAGCCTTGGCAGCCGCCAGGGATACGGCGAGGATCGCATTGGCGCCGAGGCTGCCTTTGTTTTCAGTGCCGTCGAGCTTGATCATCGCGTGGTCCAGGGCTTTCTGGTCCAGCGGGTCCTTGCCCAGCAACAGGTCGCGGATCGGACCGTTGATGTTGGCTACCGCCTTGAGGACACCCTTGCCCAGGTAACGGCTCTTGTCGCCATCACGCAGTTCCAGCGCTTCGCGCGAACCGGTGGAAGCACCGGACGGCGCGCAGGCGCTGCCGATGATGCCGTTATCGAGAAGCACGTCGGCTTCGACGGTGGGGTTGCCACGGGAGTCGAGAACTTCACGACCTTTGATGTCGACGATTTTTGCCATTGTTGTTAACACTCCAAAGTTGACGAAAACGACGCAGCTGAAGGAAATCTTTTGACCGACCGCAAGGGTGGAACAACGGGGCAGGCTTGCAGACGACAAAGCCCAGGCCCGCAGGCCTGAGCATAAAACGCGGAAAGTTTACCGGAGAAACGCGGCTTACGCGGTCTCTACTGTCGGAAAACTCTTGACCAGTTCGTCCAACTGCTTGAGCTGGGCCAGGAATGGCTCCAGCTTGTCCAGGCGCAGGGCGCAAGGACCGTCGCACTTGGCGTTGTCCGGATCCGGGTGGGCTTCCAGGAACAGGCCAGCCAGGGACTGGCTGATACCGGCCTTGGCCAGATCCAACACCTGGGCACGTCGACCGCCGGCGGAATCTGCGCGACCACCCGGCATTTGCAGCGCGTGGGTCACATCGAAGAACACCGGGTATTCGAACTGTTTCATGATGCCGAAACCGAGCATATCCACCACGAGGTTGTTGTAGCCGAAGCTCGAACCACGCTCGCAGAGGATCAACTGGTCGTTACCCGCTTCCACGCACTTGTTCAGGATGTGTTTCATTTCCTGAGGCGCGAGGAACTGTGCTTTCTTGATATTGATCACAGCGCCGGTCTTGGCCATCGCGACAACCAGGTCGGTCTGGCGCGACAGAAAGGCCGGCAACTGGATGATGTCGCACACCTCGGCGACCACGGCCGCCTGCTCAGGCTCGTGGACGTCGGTGATGATTGGCACGCCGAAGGCTTGCTTGATGTCCTGGAAGATCCGCATGCCTTCTTCAAGGCCCGGGCCGCGATAGGAGGTCACGGACGAACGGTTGGCCTTGTCGAAGCTGGCCTTGAATACATAAGGGATACCCAGTTTCTCGGTAACCTTTACGTACTCTTCACAGACCTGCATCGCCATGTCGCGGCTTTCGAGCACGTTCATGCCGCCAAACAGCACCATGGGCTTGTCGTTGGCAATTTCGATATCGCCTACGCGAATGATCTTCTGGGCCATCAGGTTTACGCCTTCTTCTGATGTTGCGTGAGTGCAGCCTTGACGAAACCGCTGAACAACGGGTGACCGTCGCGCGGAGTCGAGGTGAACTCAGGGTGGAACTGGCAAGCGACGAACCACGGATGATCCGGGGCTTCGACCACTTCAACCAGCTTGCCGTCACCGGAGCGACCGGAGATTTTCAGGCCGGCTTCCTTGATCTGCGGCAGCAGGTTGTTGTTCACCTCGTAACGGTGACGGTGACGCTCGACAATTACGTCCTTGCCGTAGCAGTCGTGCACCAGCGAGCCGGACTCCAGCAGGCAATCCTGTGCGCCAAGGCGCATGGTGCCGCCCAGGTCGGAGCTTTCGGTGCGGGTTTCGACAGCGCCGGTGGCATCTTCCCACTCGGTGATCAAGCCCACGACCGGGTGGCCGCTGGTGTGATCGAACTCGGTGGAGTTGGCGTCTTTCCAGCCCAGCACGTTACGAGCAAACTCGATAACAGCCACTTGCATGCCCAGGCAGATACCCAGGTACGGCACCTTGTTCTCACGAGCGAACTGTACCGCCGTGATCTTGCCTTCCACGCCACGCAGGCCGAAACCGCCTGGAACGAGGATCGCATCAACACCTTCAAGCAGGGCGGTGCCCTGGTTCTCGATATCTTCGGAGTCGATATAGCGCAGGTTGACCTTGGTACGGTTGCTGATGCCGGCGTGGCTCATCGCTTCGATCAGCGACTTGTACGCATCCAGCAGTTCCATGTACTTACCGACCATGGCGATGGTGACTTCATGCTCAGGGTTGAGCTTGGCGTCGACCACGGCTTCCCACTCGGACAAGTCCGCGCCGCCGCACTGCAGGCCGAAACGCTCGACCACAAAATCATCCAGACCTTGGGAATGCAGGATGCCCGGGATCTTGTAGATAGTGTCGGCGTCTTCCAGGGCAATCACCGCACGCTCTTCAACGTTGGTGAACTGGGCGATCTTGCGACGCGAGGAAATGTCGATCGGATGATCGGAGCGGCACACCAGCACGTCCGGCTGCAGGCCGATGGAACGCAGTTCCTTGACCGAGTGCTGGGTAGGCTTGGTTTTGGTTTCGCCAGCGGTGGCGATGTACGGCACCAGTGTCAGGTGCATCAGCATCGCGCGCTTGGCGCCGACTTCGAAACGCAACTGGCGGATGGCTTCGAGGAACGGCTGGGACTCGATGTCACCCACAGTGCCACCGATCTCGACCATTGCCACGTCGGCATCGCCCGCGCCCTTGATGATGCGGCGCTTGATTTCGTCGGTGATGTGCGGGATCACCTGGATGGTTGCACCCAGATAGTCACCACGGCGCTCCTTGCGCAGGACGTGCTCGTAGACACGGCCGGTGGTGAAGTTGTTGTTCTGGGTCATGGTCGTGCGGATGAACCGCTCGTAGTGGCCCAGGTCCAGGTCGGTCTCGGCGCCGTCATGGGTGACGAACACTTCACCGTGCTGGAACGGGCTCATGGTGCCCGGGTCGACGTTGATGTACGGGTCCAGCTTGAGCATGGTGACCTTAAGTCCCCGCGCCTCCAGGATGGCCGCCAACGAAGCGGAGGCAATGCCTTTCCCCAATGAAGAAACAACACCGCCCGTGACGAATATGTAGCGCGTCATGAAAAACCCTAGAAGTCTGCGTTAAAGCGGTCGGAGCCGCCGGGGAAAGCGAAGGAAGGCCGAAGCCCCCGATCACCTGCATTAATCACAGTGCACCTTTCAAAAAAACCGCCGCGTTGTGACAGACCAGCAATGGAACACCGGTACGTTGATCGCTACACATTTTTTGGAATCGCCCAGCAAAGACTGCTTGGTAATCGGCAACGACTGTGTTTCAGGAGAATCCACAGAAGTTGTATCAAGAAGGGAGCGTAGTCTACCGGAAAGGCGCTATCAGCTCAAACCTTGATCGCAGGTTGGTGGCGCCCAATGTAATTGCCAGTCATCCCCCTGCCCTATCGAGGCCCTTGCCAGGTTGGCCACGGCCAGTAGGCGGGAGCCCTGGTACAGCAGCGGCAATCTGCCACGGATAAAACCCGGCACCGCACTTTCGTTGAGTAAACGCTTGAGATCACGCCGGCCACGGCCTGGCACTTCCATGACTTCACCGCCTTGGCGGTAGCCGATGCTCAAAGGGCCTTCGGGGGCATGCCCGCTGAAATACAGCTGGCCGTTGCCAGGTAACTGTAGTGGGTTTTGCGGGCGTGACCAGCTTAACGGAGTGTCGGAAAATTCCGACCAAGCGGCAGGCATCCACCAGATGCGATCGTTGCAACGGTGCAATTGGCCATCGGCCAGACGCCACACGGGCTGTGCGTCCGCCTTGGCATCACGCAGGGTATTCCAGCCGATCCAGTGCTCGCTGTCGGGCAACGGCGTCAGCGGCGCCAGCCAGTATCGCAGGGCATTACGCTGCCGGGCGTCGGAAAGATCACGCAACGGCGCAAGCACCAACGATGGCAGCGTTAGCCAGGGAAATTCCGATGGCAGCTGGGCGGCCTGCACATCCAATTGCGCCAGCTCATCGAGCAAGCCATGGGCCTCTGCCAGATGCCCAGCGGTTCGCGCCAGGGTATTCACGGCCTGAGGCCAGCGCGCGGTGAGCAGCGGGAACAATTGATGCCGCAAATAATTGCGAGAGAAACGTGGATCGCTGTTGGAAGGATCTTCAATCCAGCTCAACTGCTGCCCGCGGGCATAGACCTCCAACTCGGCTCGCGACACGTCCAGCAGCGGCCGCGCCAAGTGCCCCTCGCCCAAGGGACGCTGCGCTGGCATCGCCGCCAGCCCCCGCACCCCAGCGCCCCGCAGCAGACGGAACAGCAGGGTTTCGGCCTGATCGTCACGGTGCTGGCCAGTGAGTAGCAGTTCCCCTGGGCCAATTGCCTCGGCGAACGCCTGGTAGCGCGCATCACGGGCCGCCCGCTCAAGACTTGCACCCGGCTGCACGCACACATACATGACTCGCAGCGACACACCTGCAGCATCACAGACCGCCTGACAATGAGCTGGCCATGCGTCAGCCGCAGCCTGGAGGCCATGGTGAACATGGATCGCCTGCAGGGGCGGCAGGGACTGGTTTTTTGCCAGATCGGCGAGAAGGTGCAGCAGGACCGTAGAGTCGAGTCCGCCGGAGAAAGCGATATGCCAGGCCGAGGCGTTGCGCCACGGGGCGAGGGTTTGCAGAAGTTTGGCGGTTAGAGTTGGTTTCATCGCACGTTACCGCCACAAAACTGGAATACGTTAACCAAGCATATACAAAGCAAATGTGGGAGCGGGCTTGCCCGCGATAGCGGTGTACCAGTCAACCAATCTGGCACTGACACATTACTATCGCGAGCAAGCCCGCTCCCACATGGGTAACGCAGTGGCTTAGAGACCGTAGCTCATCAGGCGCTCATAACGACGGGCCAGCAGCGCCTCGTTGTCGAACTTCTTGAGCATGTCCAACTGCGCACAGAGCTCAGCGCGGATGGTAGCCGACGCTGCAGCAGGGTCACGGTGGGCGCCGCCCAGGGGCTCGGCGATCACTTTGTCGACGATGCCCAGGCCTTTGAGGCGATCAGCGGTGATACCCATGGCTTCAGCCGCATCCGGGGCCTTTTCTGCGGTTTTCCACAGGATCGAGGCGCAACCTTCCGGCGAGATCACCGCGTAGGTGGAATACTGCAGCATGTTCAATTGGTCGCAAACGCCAATGGCCAGCGCACCGCCGGAACCGCCTTCACCGATCACGGTCGCGATGATCGGGGTTTTCAGGCGTGCCATCACTCGCAGGTTCCAGGCAATCGCTTCGCTCTGGTTACGCTCTTCAGCGTCGATGCCTGGGTAGGCGCCCGGGGTGTCGATAAAGGTCAGGATCGGCATCTTGAAGCGTTCAGCCATCTCCATCAGACGGCAAGCCTTGCGGTAGCCTTCTGGACGCGGCATGCCGAAGTTGCGACGCACTTTCTCGCGCACTTCGCGGCCTTTCTGGTGACCGATCACCATCACGGGCTGGTCGTCGAGGCGGGCAATACCGCCGACAATCGCCGCGTCATCGGAGAAGTGGCGGTCGCCGTGCAACTCGTCAAACTCGGTGAAGATGTGATCGATGTAGTCCAGGGTGTACGGACGGCGCGGGTGGCGGGCCAGGCGCGCGATCTGCCAGCTGGTCAGCTTGCCGAAGATGTCTTCGGTGAGCGTCTTGCTCTTGTCTTGCAGGCGGGAGATTTCATCGCCGATATTCAGCGAATTGTCATTGCCGACCAGGCGCAGCTCTTCGATCTTGGCTTGCAGGTCAGCGATCGGCTGTTCGAAATCAAGAAAATTCGGGTTCATAAGCGTCCGTCTTGGGTCGACGGCCAAGGAGTGCCTGGCCAGCCGGTTGTCTATTCGCGCCCTACCTTAAGGGAGAGGCGCGTCAAGGTCGAGATTAAATGTTGAGTCGAGGTCAGGGGTACAAGGGCAGCCCTGACCGTCAACGGTATTGGAGGAAGACGTTGTCACGCCCGAACTGGTCACGCAATGCTTGAATCAAGCCATCAGCCGGGTCAATTCGCCACGTCTCGCCGAACTGCAACATCGCCTTGGCGTCGTTGCCGGTGTACTCCATGGTCACCGGGCACGCGCCACGGTGGCGCTTGAGCAGATCCCCCAGCCAGCGTAGCTGATCGCCCTTGAGCGCTTCGGTTTTGACCTTCAGTCGCAGGCTTTCGGCCAGGTTGGTACGGGCATCTTCCATGCTCATCACCCGCTTGATCCGCAGGCGCAAGCCACCGGAGAAGTCATCGTTGCTGACCTCACCTTCCACCACCACCATCGCGTCGGTCTGCAACAGCGACTGCGCGGAGTGGAAGGCGTCGGCAAACAGCGACGCTTCGATACGCCCGGAACGGTCGTCGAGGGTGATGAAACCCATCTTGTCGCCCTTTTTGTTCTTCATCACCCGCAGGGCAATGATCATCCCGGCGACAGTCTGGGTATCGCGCGCCGGCTTCAGGTCGATGATGCGCTGGCGGGCAAAACGGCGGATCTCGCCTTCATACTCGTCAATCGGGTGACCGGTGAGGTACAGGCCCAGTGTGTCTTTTTCACCCTTGAGCCGCTCTTTGAGGGTCAGCTCCTTGGCCTTGCGGTGATTGGCATACACATCGGCGTCTTCTTCGACGAACAGCCCGCCAAACAGGTCGGCATGCCCGCTGTCGTGGGTGCGGGCAGTTTGTTCGGCAGCCTTGATCGCTTCTTCCATGGCGGTCAGCAGTACCGCGCGATTACGGTCGATATTGGCCTGGTAGGCCTTCGGCTCGTCATGGAAATACGGGCCGAGACGGTCAAGTGCACCGCTGCGGATCAGGCCATCGAGGGTACGTTTGTTGATGCGCTTGAGGTCCACCCGAGCGCAGAAGTCGAACAGATCCTTGAAAGGACCGTCCTGGCGCGCCTCAGTAATCGCCTCGACCGGGCCTTCGCCCACGCCTTTGATCGCGCCCAGGCCGTAGATGATGCGGCCTTCGTCGTTCACGGTGAACTTGAACTCCGAGGCGTTCACATCCGGCGCGTCGAGACGCAGCTTCATGGTCCGCACTTCTTCGATCAAGGTCACGACCTTGTCGGTGTTGTGCATATCCGCCGAAAGCACCGCCGCCATGAACGGCGCCGGGTAATGGGCCTTCAGCCAGGCAGTCTGGTACGACACCAGGCCGTAGGCGGCGGAGTGGGATTTGTTGAAACCATAACCGGCGAATTTTTCCACCAGGTCAAAGATGTTACCGGCAAGGTCAGCGTCGATATTGTTGGTGGCGCAACCTTCAATGAAACCGCCGCGCTGCTTGGCCATTTCCTCGGGCTTTTTCTTACCCATGGCTCGACGCAGCATGTCCGCGCCGCCAAGGGTGTAGCCGGCCATGACCTGGGCGATCTGCATCACCTGTTCTTGATACAGGATGATGCCGTAAGTCGGCGCCAATACTGGCTTGAGGCCTTCGTACTGGTAGTCGGAGTGCGGGTAGGCCAGCTCGGCGCGCCCGTGCTTACGGTTGATAAAGTCGTCAACCATGCCCGATTGCAGCGGGCCCGGACGGAACAGGGCCACCAGTGCGATCAAGTCTTCCAGGCAGTCGGGCTTGAGCTTTTTGATCAGCTCCTTCATGCCGCGGGACTCAAGCTGGAACACCGCAGTGGTCTCGGCTTTTTGCAGCAGGGCGTAGGTCGGCTTGTCGTCCAGCGGGATAAAGGCGATATCCAGCGGCGCCTCATCGACCTTGGCGCGCTCGCGGTTGATGGTCTTGAGCGCCCAATCGATGATGGTCAGGGTCCGCAGGCCGAGGAAGTCGAACTTCACCAGGCCCGCTGCCTCTACGTCATCCTTGTCGAACTGGGTTACCAGGCCATCGCCTTCTTCGTCGCAATAGATCGGCGAAAAGTCTGTGAGCTTGGTCGGCGCGATTACCACACCACCGGCGTGCTTACCGACGTTGCGCACCACGCCTTCAAGCTTGCGGGCCATATCCCAGATTTCGGCCGCCTCTTCATCGACCTTGATGAAGTCACGCAGGATTTCCTCCTGCTCGTAGGCCTTTTCCAGGGTCATGCCGACTTCGAAAGGAATCATCTTCGACAGACGATCCGCCAAGCCATAGGACTTGCCCTGCACCCGCGCCACGTCGCGGATAACCGCCTTCGCCGCCATGGAACCGAAGGTAATGATCTGGCTTACCGCGTTGCGACCGTATTTTTCGGCCACGTACTCGATCACCCGGTCGCGACCATCCATGCAGAAGTCGACGTCGAAGTCGGGCATCGATACCCGTTCCGGGTTCAGGAACCGCTCGAACAGCAGGTCATATTCCAGCGGATCAAGGTCGGTGATCTTCTGTACATAGGCCACCAGCGAGCCCGCACCCGACCCCCGGCCAGGCCCCACCGGCACGCCGTTGCTTTTGGCCCACTGGATAAAGTCCATTACGATCAGGAAGTAACCGGGGAATCCCATCTGGATGATGATATCCAGCTCGAAATTCAGCCGGTCGACATACACCTGGCGCTTGGCTTCGTAATCCTCAGTCGTGTCTTTGGGCAGCAGAACGGATAGACGCTCTTCCAGACCATCAAAGGACACCTTGCGGAAATATTCATCGATGGTCATGCCATCGGGAATCGGGAAGTTGGGCAAAAAGTGTTTGCCCAGCTTCACTTCGATATTGCAGCGCTTGGCAATTTCGACGGAGTTTTCCAGGGCCTCGGGCAAGTCGCTGAACAACTCAGCCATTTCCTCGGCGCTTTTGAGGTACTGCTCTTCGCTGTAGTTCTTCGAGCGCCGTGGATCGTCCAGGGCCCGGCCTTCGCCGATGCACACCCGGGTTTCGTGGGCTTCGAAGTCTTCCTTCTTGATAAAGCGCACATCGTTGGTGGCTACCAGCGGCGCACCCAGCTTTTCCGCCAGGGCTACGGCAGCGTGCAGATGCTCTTCATCGTTGGGGCGATTGGTGCGCTGGACCTCCAGGTAGAAGCGATCGGGAAAGACCTTCATCCACTCACTGGCCAGCACTTCGGCCTCGTGCGGGTTACCACCCAGCAACGCGATACCGACCTCACCCTCTTTGGCGGCCGACAGCATGATCAGCCCTTCGCTGGCCTCGGCCACCCATTCGCGCTCGATGATGATCGAGCCATTGCGCTGGCCGTCGATAAAACCACGGGAAATCAGTTCGGTCAGGTTGCGGTAGCCCACGCCGTTCATCGCCAGCAGGCTGATACGGCTCAAGGCGTTGTCCGGATCCTTGTTGGACAGCCACAAGTCGGCGCCGCAGATCGGCTTGATGCCAGCGCCCATGGCGCTCTTGTAGAACTTGACCAAGGAGCACATGTTGTTCTGATCGGTCACCGCGACGGCAGGCATGTTCATGCCCACCAGGGTTTTGACCAGTGGTTTGATCCGTACCAGGCCGTCGACCAGGGAGTATTCAGTGTGCAGGCGCAGGTGAACGAATGAAGCCGGCATAGTGATCCTGTCTAGATACGTGTGAAAACAACAAGGCCCGGATTGTACCGGGCCTTGAGTAAAACATCAGCCTGCGCCTAAATCTCGACCTGGCTTTCGCGCACCTCGTAAGCCTGGCGCACCGGGGCAAACGAGCGGCGGTGGATCGGGGTCGGGCCCAATCGCGCCAGGGCTTCCAGATGAACGGGCGTCGGGTAGCCTTTGTGGCCACCGATGCCATAGCCCGGATAGATCAACTCGAACGCCGCCATTTCGCGGTCGCGGCTGACCTTGGCCAGGATAGAGGCGGCGGCAATCGCCGGAACCTTGCTATCACCCTTGACCACTGCTTCGGCTGGCATCGCCAGCTTCGGGCAGCGATTACCGTCGATCATCGCCAGCTTCGGGGTGATGTGCAGGCCCTCGACGGCGCGCTGCATGGCCAGCATCGTGGCGTGGAGGATATTCAGCTCGTCGATTTCCTCGACTTCAGCCCTGGCGATATGCCAGCTGAGGGCCTTTTCGCAAATTTCGTCAAAAAGCTTTTCACGACGGGCTTCGGTGAGTTTCTTCGAATCGTTGAGGCCGAGAATCGGGCGATTCGGGTCAAGAATCACCGCTGCTGTGACCACCGCACCGCACAGCGGGCCGCGCCCTACTTCATCGACACCGGCGACCAGTTCGTGGGTTTGAGCGACCAGGCTGAAATCCAGGCCCATTTGCGTCTTCATAGGGTTTCCTGCTGGCGGCCGATCAAGGTCAACACGGCGTCTGCGGCCTGGTTCGACGCATCACGGCGCAAGGTGCGGTGAATTTCGTCAAACCCACGGGTCTGCTCTTCGCCGCCGTCGATCAACGGCAAAATGGTCTGGGCCAATGCCTCGGGCGTCGCAGCGTCCTGCAGCAACTCCGGCACCAACAAACGCTGGGCAAGCAGGTTGGGCAAGGAGATGTAGGGACTTTTGACCATGCGCTTGAGAATCCAGTAGGTCAGCGGCGCCAATCGATAGGCCACGACCATCGGGCGCTTGTAGAGCAAGGCCTCCAGCGTGGCAGTACCAGAAGCGATCAACACCGCATCACACGCGGCCAAGGCCAGATGGGAACGTCCGTCAAGCAGCGTCAACGGCAGGTTGCGCCCCACCAGCAAGGCCTCGATCTGCGCTCGCCGCTGCGGGCTGGCGCACGGCAGCACAAAACGCACTCCAGGCTTCAAGGCCAGCAGGCGCTCGGCCGCATCGAAAAACAATGCGCCCAGGCGACCGACTTCACCACCACGACTGCCCGGCATCAACGCCACCAACGGCCCGTCGGGCAGGCCCAACTCGACGCGGGCGGCGGCGCGGTCAGCCTGCAGCGGGATGGTATCGGCCAGGGTATGGCCGACAAACCTTACCGGCACGCCCTGCTCTTCGTAGAACCGCGCCTCGAAAGGCAGCAAGGTCAGCATCAGGTCGCAGCCTTCGCGGATCTTCAAGACACGCTTTTGCCGCCACGCCCACACGGACGGGCTGACGTAATGCACGGTCTTGATTCCGGCCTGACGCAGTTTGAGTTCGATATTGAGGGTGAAGTCCGGGGCGTCGATACCGATAAAGACGTCCGGTTTTTCTGCAATCAGGGTCTGGATCAGCAGTTTGCGCCGAGCCAGTAGCTCACGCAGGCGCCCCAATACTTCCACCAGCCCCATGACCGACAACCGCTCCATGGGAAAGTAGGAAGTCAGGCCTTCAGCCTGCATCAACGGGCCGCCGACCCCGATGAATTCTACCGCTGGATGCTGCACCTTGATGGCGCGCATCAGGCCAGCGCCGAGGATATCGCCGGAAGCTTCTCCGGCCACCAATGCAATACGCAGCGTGGCCATGATCAGCGGGTGATGCCGCGAGTCGATGCCTGGATCGAATCACGGAACATGGCAACTTCTGGAAACAGCGCCGCCGGCTCGGCCAACTCGGCGAGCGCTTGGTCAACCGTCAGGCCCTGGCGATACACCACCTTGTAGGCGCGACGCAGGGCGTGAATCGCCTCTTCGCTGAAACCGCGTCGGCGCATGCCTTCGAAATTCATGCTGCGGGCTTCGGCGGGGTTGCCGAATACCGTGACGAACGCCGGTACATCCTTGCCGATAGCAGTACCCATGCCGGAAAAGCTATGGGCGCCGATATGGCAGTATTGATGCACCAGGGTGAAACCGGACAGGATCGCCCAATCGTCAACGTGTACATGGCCAGCCAGCGCGGTGTTATTGACCAGGATACAGTGATTGCCAATCACGCTGTCGTGACCGATGTGCGCGTAGGCCATCACCAGGTTGTGATCGCCCAGGGTGGTTTCTGCCCGGTCCTGCACAGTGCCGCGATGAATGGTCACGCCTTCACGAATGATGTTGTGATCACCGATTACCAGGCGGGTTTCTTCACCCTTGTACTTCATGTCCGGCGTGTCTTCGCCTACCGAGGAAAACTGGTAGATGCGATTGTGTTTGCCTATGCGGGTCGGACCCTTGAGGATCACGTGCGGCCCGATGACTGTCCCCTCGCCGATTTCCACACCTGCGCCGATGATCGACCAAGGGCCGACCTCAACGTCGGCGGCCAGCACGGCCGTCGGATCGATGATTGCGCGAGGGTCAATCAAACTCATAGTTTGCGTTCCGCACAGATGATTTCGGCGGAACACACAGGCTTGCCGTCAACGGACGCCTGGCATTCGAATTTCCAGATCTGGCGCTTGCAGCTCACGAACTTGGCTTCCAGGATCAACTGGTCACCTGGGGTGACCGGGTTGCGGAAGCGCAGCTTGTCGGAGC
This sequence comes from Pseudomonas sp. WS 5027, assembly GCF_012985695.1. NCBI lineage: Bacteria > Pseudomonadati > Pseudomonadota > Gammaproteobacteria > Pseudomonadales > Pseudomonadaceae > Pseudomonas > Pseudomonas sp. WS 5027. The sequence continues at coordinate 63,080 of NZ_JAAQWU010000007.1, forward strand.
CCACGAAATAGTAAAGCGTGCCGTCGGCAGGCTTCAGGTCGAGCATTTTAAAACCCAGGATACCAGCGGCCTGCGCCATCGCTTCGATGATCAATACGCCCGGCATGATTGGATGCGCGGGAAAGTGACCATTGAAGAATGGCTCGTTGATGCTGACATTCTTGTAGGCACGAATGCGCTTTTCCTCGACATTCAGTTCCACTACGCGGTCCACCAGCAGGAACGGGTAACGGTGAGGCAGGTATTCGCGAATCTCGTTGATGTCCATCATTTCGGGGGGAAGCCTGTAATAAAGATTGGGAGCGCGCGGACTAAGGCACGCCCCTCTAGCAAATCAAGAAGGCAGTCTAGCTGCTGTGCACACTTGATATGGAAATGGTATCAGCCATCTGATGAAACATTACTGCCAGGGGTCACGTCCCCAACACGCTTTTCCAGATGTTTCAGGCGCCGTGCCATGTCGTCGAGCTGCCTTAAACGGGCCGCGCTCTTGCGCCACTCGGCTGCGGGTTGCATCGCCGTACCGGAAGAATAGGCCCCAGGCTCAGTAATCGAATGGGTCACCATGGTCATGCCGGTAATGAATACGTTGTCGCAAACTTCAATATGGCCCACCAGCCCGACACCGCCGGCCAGCATGCAATGCTTGCCGATCTTGGTGCTGCCGGAGATGCCGACGCACGCAGCCATGGCCGTGTGATCGCCAATCTGTACGTTGTGGGCGATCTGGATCTGGTTGTCCAGCTTCACACCATTGCCAATCACGGTATCGGCCAGGGCCCCGCGATCAACCGCAGTGTTGACGCCAATCTCCACATCATCACCGATCAACACACCGCCAACCTGGGCAATCTTCTGCCAGATGCCTTTCTCGTTGGCAAAGCCGAAGCCCTCGCCACCGATCACGGCACCCGACTGAATCACCACCCGCTGCCCGATACGCACATCGTGGTACAGGGTCACACGTGGCGCGAGCCAGCCGCCCGCGCCGACTTCACTGCGGGCGCCGATAAAGCAATGAGCCCCTACAGTCACGCCTGCACCAATGCGCGCACCACTCTCGATCACCGCGAAAGCACCAATGCTCGCCGCAGGATCAACCTGGGCGTCATCAGCGATCACGGCAGAAGGATGAATGCCTGGGGCAGCCTTGGGTTTCGGGTCGAACAGGTGGGACACCCGCGCGTAAGCCGCGTAAGGGTCGGCCACCACCAGCGCATCCCCGGCAAACGTCTCGGCATCAGCGGCCTTCAGCAATACTGCTGCGGCCTGGCTGTCGCTCAGGTATTTACGGTATTGGGGATTTGCGAGGAAGCTCAACTGAGCTGGGCCAGCCTCCTGCAAGGTGGCTAGCCCAGTGATTTCCTTCTCCTTGGAGCCACGCAAGGTGGCCCCCAGGAACTCGGCCAACTCGCCGAGTTTGATAGTCGCGGTCATGGCTTACTTCAGCTGGTTCATGCGCTCGATCACCTGGCGGGTGATGTCGTATTGAGGCTTGACGTCGATCACGGCGCCACGCTCGAAGACCAGGTCAAAGGCACCTTTCTTGATGACTTCTTCCACGGCGCTGTCGAGTTTTGGCTTCAGTTGCTTGAGCATTTCACGGTCGGCCACAGCCTTGGCTTCGTTCAGTTCCTTGGACTGGAATTGATAGTCACGGGCCTTTTGCTTGAATTCAAGCTCCAGACGCTCGCGCTCGCCTTGCTGCATTTTGTCGCCACCGGCGACTAGGCGATCCTGGATACCTTTGGCGCTGCTTTCCAGAGTCTTGAGCTTGGTCAGTTGCGGACCGAATTTTTTCTCGGCATCTACCGCGTACTTCTTGGCCGCGTCGGATTCCAGCAGGGCCATCTGATAGTTCAGGACGGCGATTTTCATTTCGGCAAACGCCGGGGTTGCGACCAGCACGGTTGCCAGAAGAACCAATTGAGTCAACTTACGCACGATGCACTCCTACAGAATCCGTTGTCGTTATCTTGGGTCGGACGCTTAGAACGTCTGGCCGAGGGAAAATTGGAAAATCTGGGTTTCAGCGTTATCCGGTTTCTTGACTGGCATCGCCAAGGCGAAGCTCAACGGACCAAGGGCGGTAATCCAGGTCACACCCACACCCACGGAACTGGCCAGATTGCTCAGGCTTACGTCGTTGCACTGGGTGTTGGACTTCAGGCCGCTCGGGTTACGAATCTGCTCGCACTTGGAGTCGAATACGTTACCCACATCCCAGAAGACCGAAGTCCGCAGGGAACGCTGGTCCTTGACGAATGGCAGCGGGAACAGAATTTCCGCACCACCTTGAATCAACACGTTACCACCGAATGGCAGCGGGTCATTGTCCGAGTCACGCACAGTGCCGACGTTACCGGTTTCGGCAACACCACGGCTCGGCGTACCACGAGGACCCAGGGTGCTGTCCTTGAAGCCACGTACGGAGTTGAAGCCACCGGCGTAGTAGTTCTCGTAGAACGGCAGGCCATTGGTCGAACCGTAGCCGTCACCATAGCCCAGTTCGGTGTGCAGGCGCATGGTGTAGTTATCGCTCAACGGCGTGAACAACTGGCCACGGTAGTCGAGTTTGAAGAACGACAGGTCGCTACCTGGGGTGGTGGTTTCCAGGGTCAAGCTCTGGGAGTGACCACGGGTGGCCAGCACGCCTTTGTTCAGGGTGGACTCGGACCAACCAGCCGAGGCCTTGAAGTTGAGGAACTTGTCACCTTCGCGGCGGGTGAAGTCGAAGATCTCGTCCACGGTGTAGACACCGGTCTTGATCTCATCCTGCTGCGCAGTCAGGCCGAAGGTCAGACGCGAGGTCTCACTGATCGGATAGCCCACGTTGACGCCGGCACCCAGGCTATCGATCGCATAGCTTGCAACGTCGACGTCGAGGTCTTTGTAGTCGGTGGTGCGGTAGAAGGCGTTGTAGCCCAGGCTCACACCGTCAGCAGTCCAGTAGGGGTCCACGTAGCCGAAGTTGTAGCGGCTCTGGTATTCACTGCGGGTCAGGCCGATGGAAACCTTGTTACCGGTACCCAGGAAGTTGTTCTGGGTAATCGAGCCACCGAGGATCAGGCCGGCACTCTGTGCAAAGCCGACACTGGCGGTGATCGAACCGGATGCTTGTTCTTCCACGGCGTAGTTAACGTCGACCTGGTCATCCACACCCGGTACGGCCGGGGTTTCGACGTTGACTTCCTTGAAGAAGCCCAGGCGCTCAAGACGGGTCTTGGACTGGTCGATCAGGTAGGTCGAAGCCCAGCCACCTTCCATCTGGCGCATTTCGCGACGCAGCACTTCGTCTTCGGACTTGGTGTTGCCCCGGAAGTTGATACGGTTGACGTAGGCACGCTTGCCCGGATCGACGACAAAGGTGATGTCCACGGTGTGGTCATCATCATGTGGGGTCGGCACGCCGTTGACGTTGGCGAAGGTATAGCCTTCGTTACCCAGGCGACGGGTGATCAATTCGGAAGTGGTGGTCATCAGCTTGCGCGAGAACACCTGGTCCTTCTGGACCAGCAGCAGGGACTTGACCTGGTCTTCAGGCACTTTCAGGTCGCCGCTGAGCTTCACGTCACGAACGCGGTACTTCTCGCCTTCGTTGACGTTGACCGTGATGTACACGTGCTTCTTGTCCGGGGTGATGGACACCTGGGTCGAAGCGATATCCATGTTGATATAGCCACGGTCCAGGTAGTAGGAGCGCAGACGCTCCAGGTCACCGGAGAGTTTTTCACGGGCGTACTTGTCGTCGTTCTTGAAGAACGACAGCCAGTTGGTGGTCTTGAGTTCGAACAGGTCGATCAGATCGTCGTCGGCGAACTTGGTGTTGCCCACCACGTTGATGTGCTGGATCGCCGCCACGGTGCCTTCGTTGATGTTGACCTTCAGGCCGACACGGTTGCGCGGCTGCGGCACCACTTCGGTTTCCACGGAAGCGGAGTAACGGCCTTGGGCAACGTACTGACGCTGCAGCTCGTTACGCACGCCTTCGAGGGTGGCACGCTGGAAGATCTCGCCTTCGGCCAGGCCGGATTGCTTGAGACCTTTCATCAAGTCTTCAGTGGAGATCGCCTTGTTGCCTTCGATCTCGATACTGGCGACAGAAGGTCGCTCGACGACAGTGATGACCAGGACGTTGCCTTCACGACCCAGCTGGATATCTTGAAAGAAGCCGGTTTTGAACAGCGCACGAGTGGATTCCACCAGGCGACGGTCGTCAGCCTGTTCCCCAACGTTCAACGGCAAGGCGCCAAACACGCTACCCGCGGAAACCCGCTGGAGGCCGTTGACGCGAATATCGGAGATGGTGAAGGACTCGGCGTGAACTTCGGCGATCATCAATACGGTGAGAACCGCAGTTAGCAGCAGACGTTTCATGAAGTCCTTTCTTATTCCAACTGGCAATAAACAAACTGCCGCAAAATGCGGCAGATTCGCAATTCAGCGAAGCGTTACAGACGTCCCAGATCGTTGACCAAGGCTAACAACATCACCCCGACCACCAAACTGATACCGATCTGTATCCCCCAACCCTGCACCCGATCCGACAAGGGGCGACCACGCACCCACTCGACGAGATAAAACAACAAATGCCCCCCATCCAATACTGGAATGGGCAACAAATTCAGAACCCCAAGGCTAATACTCAGATAAGCCAGGAAATTCAGGAAATCAGCAACGCCCGACTGGGCAGAAGCGCCCGCCACTTTAGCAATGGTTATCGGTCCACTCAAGTTTTTTACCGAGAGCTCGCCGAACAACATTTTCTTCAGCGAATCGAGGGTCAGTACACTCATGGTCCAAGTGCGTCGCGCACCCTCGCCAATTGCCGCCAATGGCCCGAAGCTGACCTCCCGCACCATCGATGGCGGCCAATCGACACCTTTGACCCCCGCCCCCAGATACCCGCCGGCCGCCTTGGCCTCCCCGCGCACCGCGAGGGTGACAGGGACGTCGATTTGAGCACCGTCGCGCTCTACTTTCAGCACAATTTTCGTATCAGGACGTACACGAACCAGATCGACTACTTGCTGCCAGTCGCCAAGTGCCTGACCATCAAGGGCCAGCAAACGGTCACCGGTCTTCAGACCGGCGGCCTGGGCCGGCCCCTTCGGATCGAGCTCTGCCAGCACTGGCGGCAGCGCCGGGCGCCAAGGGCGAATCCCCAGGGACTTGATCGGATCAGGCTCGTCGGCGCCCTTGAGCCACTGGTCCAGGACCAGCTCACGCGGTGTCTCAGCCGTGGAGTCCTGCTCGCGCACCACCAGTTGCACGGTGCCGCTCTCACCCAGACGTCGCACCAACTGCAGATTGACCGCCCCCCAGCCGCTGGTCGGCTCGCCATCAATAGCAACAATTTCCTGCCCAGCGCTCAAACCAGCCTTGGCTGCAATACTGCCCGCCTCCACCGCACCGATGACCGGACGCACCTGCTGGCTGCCCAACATTGCCAGGACCCAGAAGAACACCATGGCCAGCAGAAAGTTGGCGATCGGCCCGGCAGCCACGATAGCGATACGCTGACGAACGGTCTTGCGATTGAAAGATTGATCCAGTTGATCAGCCGGCACTTCGCCTTCGCGCTCGTCGAGCATCTTGACGTAGCCGCCCAGGGGAATGGCGGCAATCACGAATTCAGTCCCACGTCGGTCATGCCAGCGCAGCAGCGGCATGCCAAAACCCACGGAAAAACGCAGGACCTTGACGCCACAACGGCGCGCCACCCAGAAATGACCAAATTCGTGGAAAGTGACCAGTACACCCAGAGCAACCAGGGTGCCGACAATCATGTAGAGCGCACTCATCTAATCTCTCCGCATTCCAATCCCGCGCCTGCCCACTAACCTGCGTGGCGTTTCAACCATTGCTCGGCCAAGACCCGGGCCTTGGCATCCGCCTCGAACACGGCGCCCAAATCATTCACGGCAACCACCGGCTCGAGACTTAAAATTTCCTCGATGATACTCGCGATCTGTGGGAAGCGGATGCGCCGATCAAGAAACGCGGCAACCGCGACCTCATTGGCCGCATTCAACATCGCCGGAGCGCTGTTGCCCGCCTCTGCCGCTTCACGTGCCAGGCGCAGGCAAGGGAAACGCTGATCATCCGGCGCCTCGAAATCCAGGCGTGCAATGGCAAACAGGTCCAGCGGCGCCACACCCGAGTCGATACGCTCAGGCCATGCCAGGGCATTGGCAATCGGCGTGCGCATGTCCGGGTTGCCCAACTGGGCCAACACCGAACCATCCACATAGTCGACCAGGGAATGAATCACGCTTTGCGGATGAATCACCACCTCGACCTGATCGGCCCGGGCGTCAAATAGCCAGCAGGCCTCGATCAGCTCCAGACCCTTGTTCATCATGCTCGCCGAATCCACCGAGATCTTGCGCCCCATCGACCAATTGGGATGAGCGCAAGCCTGATCGGGAGAAACGTGCTCCAGTTCGGCCAACGGTGTCTTGCGGAACGGCCCACCAGAAGCGGTCAGCAGGATGCGCCGCACGCCCACCTGGCTCAGGCCGCGGGCAAAGTCGCCCGGCATGCACTGAAAAATCGCATTATGCTCGCTGTCCAGCGGCAACAGCACGGCGCCGCTCTTGCGCACCGCCTGCATAAACAGCGCGCCGGACATCACCAGCGCCTCTTTATTGGCCAAGAGGATCTTCTTGCCTGCATCGACCGCCGCCAGGGTTGGCCGCAAGCCAGCAGCACCGACAATGGCGGCAACCACGGTATCCACTTCAGAAGCAGCGGACACCTGGCACAAGCCCTCCTCGCCGACCAGCACTTGGGTGCCCAGGCCGGCAGCCCGCAGGTCGTCCTGCAAACCACGGGCAGCAACGGCATCCGGTACCACTGCAAACTGCGGCACATGCCGCACGCACAGCGCAAGCAGTTCGCTCAAACGACTGAAGCCGGTCAGGGCGAATACCTGGTAGCGCTCGGGATGACGAGCGATCACATCCAGCGTGCTCAAGCCCACCGAGCCAGTTGCTCCCAACACTGTCACCTGTTGTAGGCGGCTCACGAAGCAGCCATCCACAACAGCACGGCAAATACCGGGATCGCCGCCGTCAGGCTGTCGATTCGGTCCAGCACGCCGCCATGGCCCGGCAGCAGGTTACTGCTGTCCTTGATACCAGCCTGGCGCTTGAACATGCTTTCGGTCAGGTCACCGACCACCGAGATCAGTACCACCACTGCCGCGCCGATCAGGGCCAGGAGGATTTGCCTGGCTTCCCACTCACGCACAACGCCGACGACCAGGGTAATCAGCAACGTCAACGCCAGCCCGCCGTACACCCCTTCCCAGCTCTTGCCGGGACTGACTGCCGGGGCCAGCTTGCGCTTGCCAAAGGCACGGCCGGAGAAATACGCACCGATATCCGCACCCCAGACCAGCACCATCACCGCCATGATCAACCAGTTGCCCAAGGCCATATGCTTGATATAGACCAGGCCCTGCCAGGCCGGCAGCAGGATCAGCAGGCCGATCACCAGCTTGCAGGCGACACTGGACCACTGAGCACTGGTACGCGGGTAGGTCAATACAAGGAATGTTGCCAACGCCCACCACAGTACCGCCGCGCCGAGCACCCAAGGTGCGACATCCGGCAGGATGTACATCAGGAACAGCAGCAACGCGACCACGGCGGCATACACCACCCGCGGCAACTGTTCGGCAAACCCTGCCAGGCGCGCCCATTCCCAGGCGCCCAGGGTCACGACCAGGCCAATGAACAGCGCAAAGCCTGCGCCTTCGAGCAGGAAAAACCCGCACAAGGCGATCGGCAGCAGGATCAGTGCCGTGATGATTCGTTGTTTAAGCATTAAACCCGGGCTCCAGCTTCGATCTGCTCGCTCGTTTTACCGAAGCGACGCTGACGGGAAGCGAAATCGGCCAGTGCATTACGCATGGCATCGTGTTTGAAGTCCGGCCAGAACAGGTCGGAGAAGTACAGCTCGGTATAGGCCAACTGCCACAACAGGAAATTGCTGATGCGGTGTTCGCCCCCGGTACGGATGCATAGATCCGGCAACGGCAGGTCGCCGGTCACCAGGCAGGTTTGCAACAACTCGGGCGTGATGTCTTCCGGGCGCAAATGGCCAGCCTGCACTTCACGCGCCAGGCGCTGTGCAGCCTGGGCAATATCCCATTGTCCGCCATAATTGGCGGCGATTTGCAGGACGAAGCGGTCGCTGCCGGCGGTGATCGCCTCGGCTTCACGCATGGCCGCCTGCAGCTCCGGATGGAACCGTGAGCGATCGCCGATGATGCGCAGGCTGATGTTGTTGTCGTTGAGACGCTTGGCTTCGCGACGCAAGGCCTTGAAGAACAAGTCCATCAAGGCGCTGACCTCGTCGGCCGGGCGTTGCCAGTTCTCACTGGAGAAGGCAAACAAGGTCAACACCTCGACCTTGGCCTCGGCACACACCTCGATCACCGCCCGTACCGCATCGACGCCCGCTTTATGCCCGGCGACACCCGGCATAAAGCGTTTTTTCGCCCAGCGATTATTCCCATCCATGATGATCGCGACATGGCGCGGCACCATGGAGGGCACAGTCTGCTTGGTCTTTTCCATGAAAGCGTCCTGACCCCTTATACGGCCATCAGGTCCTTTTCTTTCTCTTCCGTGGCCTTGGTGATCAGGACCTCGGATTCCTTGGTCAGCTTATCGATATCAGCGATTGCACGACGCTCTTCGTCTTCGCTGATTTCCTTGTCCTTGACCAGTTTCTTCAGGTCACCCAGGGCGTCACGGCGAATGTTACGCACGGCAACACGGGCATCTTCCGCTGCGCTACGCGCCTGCTTGGTGAAGCCCTTACGGGTTTCTTCGGTCAGCGCAGGCATGGAGATCAGCAGCAACTCGCCCAGGTTGGTCGGGTTGAGGTTCAGGCCTGCGCTCTGGATGGCCTTGTCGACAGCAGCGAGCATGTTGCGCTCGAAAGCCACGACCTGCAGGGTGCGCGAGTCTTTGACGGTAACGTTGGCTACGCCGCTCAGCGGAGTGTCGGAACCGTAGTAAGGCACCATCACGCTGCCCAGGATGCTTGGGTGAGCCTTGCCGGTACGAATCTGGCCGAATGCATGGCTCAGAGACTCCAGGGATTTGTGCATACGCGCTTGGGCGTCTTTCTTGATTTCGTTGATCATTGTTGGCCTTCCTCGATCAGAGTCCCTTCTGCGCCGCCGTGTACGATATTCAGCAGGGCGCCGGGCTTGTTCATGTTAAATACGCGCAGCGGCATCTTGTGGTCGCGGCACAGGCAAATTGCCGTCAGGTCCATAACGCCCAGCTTGCGATCCAGCACTTCATCATAAGTCAGATGATCGAACTTCTCGGCATGCGGGTCTTTGAATGGATCGGCAGTGTAGACACCATCGACCTTGGTGGCCTTAAGCACCACGTCAGCATCGATTTCGATGGCACGCAGGCAGGCAGCCGAGTCAGTGGTGAAGAACGGGTTGCCGGTACCGGCGGCGAAGATCACCACTTCTTTGGCGTTCAGGTGGCGCATGGCTTTGCGACGATCGTAATGATCGGTTACGCCCACCATGGAGATGGCCGACATCACAATGGCCGAGATATTGGCACGCTCCAGGGCATCACGCATGGCCAGGGCGTTCATCACAGTGGCCAGCATGCCCATGTGGTCGCCAGTGACCCGATCCATGCCAGCAGCACTGAGCGCTGCGCCACGGAACAGGTTGCCACCACCAATCACCAGGCCAACCTGGACGCCAATGCCGACCAATTGGCCGACTTCCAGCGCCATGCGGTCAAGCACCTTGGGATCGATCCCGAACTCTTCCGAGCCCATCAGGGCCTCGCCGCTAAGCTTGAGTAGAATGCGTTTATAGCGAGCCTGATAACCACTGCCCTGCTGAGCCATTGCGAATCTCTCCTGCGGCGTATTTTTAAAAAATTCTTGGCGAGCCGTTTACGGCTTGCGTTCACTCTAGCTGGACGCTGTCACAGCGCCATCGGAACACGGCTTTGTAAGCCAGTTCCAAAGGGAAGCCAAATAAAATTGAGCATCCCATTTGAAAAGAGGCTGCGCGCGTGAGCGGGCAGCCTCTCTTGGGCGACAGTTGAAAACTGTCTTATTGCTTGGCGGCAGCCAGCTGGGCAGCAACTTCTTCAGCAAAGTTGTCGACCGGCTTCTCGATACCGTCGCCTACTTTGAAGTAGGTGAAGGAAACGATTTCAGCACCGGCTTTCTTGGCCAGTTCGCCAACCTTGATTTCAGGGTTTTTGACGAACGCCTGCTCAACCAAGCTAGCTTCGGCCAGGAACTTGCTGATACGGCCTTTGACCATGTTCTCAACAATGTTTTCTGGCTTGCCTTTGATTTTTTCTTCGTTCAGCTGCAGGAACACAGCTTTTTCGCGCTCGATCGCTTCGGCAGAAACTTCCGAAGGCAGCAGGAACTCAGGGTTGCTGGCCGCTACGTGCATAGCGATGTCTTTGGCCAGCTCAACGTTGCCGCCCTTGAGGACAACTGCAACACCGATCTTGTTGCCGTGCAGGTAACCACCAACAACGTCACCTTCAACACGCACCAGACGACGAATGTTGACGTTTTCGCCAACCTTGCCGACCAGTACCAGGCGATCAGCTTCTTGAGCGGCGATCAGCGGAGCGGCGTCAGTCAGTTTGTCGGCGAACGCTTTTTCAACGCTAGCAGCAACAAATGCCTTGAAGTCGTCCTGCAGAGCCAGGAAGTCGGTCTGCGAGTTCACTTCCAGCAGAACGGCGGATTTGCCGTCTTCTTTCAAAGCGATAGCGCCTTCAGCAGCTACGTTGCCTGCTTTCTTGGCAGCCTTGATCGCGCCCGAAGCACGCATGTCATCAATGGCTTTTTCGATGTCGCCGTCAGCCTTTTCCAGGGCTTTCTTGCAATCCATCATGCCTTCGCCAGTACGCTCACGCAGTTCTTTAACCAACGCTGCAGTAATTGCTGCCATTTTCAAATTCCTCTTGGATAGGTTTTCAACCATTCCACCCGACTTGTACGGGCGTTCAATTCTTCCCGAACCACCCTTGTTAACCGCTGCACGTTACAGATGCTGTAGCTGTGCCGCTCACAAATGGTTTTCGAGGTGGCAAAAAGGGGGCCAAGCCCCCTTTTTGCTTACTGAGTCAACGCCAGGGCGTCAATTACTCAGCTGCAGCGACCGGTGCTTCTTCAGCAGCGAACTCTACGGTGCCGCCGCCAACATTGTTGCGGCCACGGATTACAGCGTCAGCCATCGAACCCATGTACAGCTGGATAGCGCGGATTGCGTCATCGTTGCCTGGGATGATGTAGTCAACGCCTTCCGGGCTGCTGTTGGTATCGACTACGCCGATAACCGGGATGCCCAGCTTGTTGGCTTCGGTGATCGCGATGCGCTCGTGATCAACGTCGATAACGAACAGTGCGTCAGGCAGACCGCCCATGTCCTTGATACCACCCAGGGAACGATCGAGCTTTTCCAGGTCACGGGAGCGCATCAGCGCTTCTTTCTTGGTCAGCTTGGCGAAAGTACCGTCTTCGGCTTGCACTTCAAGGTCACGCAGACGCTTGATGGAAGCACGGATGGTTTTGAAGTTGGTCAGCATGCCGCCCAACCAGCGGTGATCGACGTACGGCGAACCGCAACGTGCTGCTTCTTCAGCAACGATCTTGCCAGCGGAACGCTTGGTGCCGACGAACAGAATCTTGTTTTTGCCCTGGGCCAGGCGCTCTACGAAAGTCAGAGCTTCGTTGAACATTGGCAGGGTTTTTTCAAGGTTGATAATGTGGATCTTGTTACGCGCGCCGAAAATGTATTTACCCATTTTCGGGTTCCAGTAACGGGTCTGGTGACCGAAGTGCACACCGGCCTTCAGCATATCGCGCATGTTGACTTGGGACATGATAGTTCCTTAATAAGTCGGGTTTGGCCTCCACGTATCCCAATGACCAACCAGCGGCTTCAAGGCCTCCGGCACCCAGGTCATCGTGTCGACACGTGTGTGGATTTAAGCTTTGCGGGGTATCCCCGGAAAGCGGCGCATTTTATACCACAGCAACGACAAAAACGAAACCCGCAATCGCATTTGCTTGCCGCCACGGCCACCCAAGCCATTGAATCGGGTGAAAATACCCACACCTTATAGAGAGAAGCGATAGCCAGAGACTCATGGTTTGTACCTTGCGTCTGTTAGAATCGCGTTTTTTGGGCTTGTGCGAACGCTGCACCTTTTTGTCGCACACCCGTAAACCGTATTGATTTCAGCGCGTCGCGCTAGAGAGAGCCTGTATGACCGTTACCCTGAAAACCGCCGAAGATATCGCAGGCATGCGCGTTGCCGGCAAACTGGCTGCCGACGTGCTGGAAATGATTGCCGAACACGTCAAGCCCGGCGTTACCACTGAAGCCCTGGACCGCATCTGCCATGACTATATTGTCGACGTGCAGAAAGCCATCCCCGCGCCGCTGAACTACAAAGGCTTCCCCAAGTCGATCTGCACCTCGATCAACCACGTGGTCTGCCACGGTATCCCGGGCGACAAACCGCTCAAAGACGGTGACACCCTGAACATCGACGTCACCGTGATCAAGGACGGTTATCACGGCGACACCAGCCGCATGTTCCACGTCGGCAACGTCCCGGTCTGGGCCGAGCGCCTGTCCCAGGTCACCCAGGAATGCATGTACAAGGCCATTGAACTGGTCAAGCCCGGCTGCCGCCTGGGCGATATCGGCGAAGTGATCCAGAAGCACGCTGAAAAGAACGGGTTCTCGGTAGTCCGCGAATTCTGCGGCCACGGCATCGGCAAAGTGTTCCATGAAGAGCCACAGATCCTGCACTACGGCCGTGCTGGCACCGGCATGGAGCTCAAGGCAGGCATGACCTTTACCATCGAGCCGATGATCAACCAGGGCAAGGCCGACACCAAGGTGCTGGGCGACGGCTGGACCGCCATCACCAAGGACCGCAAGCTTTCGGCACAGTGGGAGCACACCCTGCTGGTCACCGACACCGGCTACGAGATCTTCACCCTGCGCGCCGATGACACCATCCCCCGCGTTTCGGCCTGATGCTTGCAGCGGGCTTTCCGGATAGCAACGTTGCAACCTACACATAGATAGAAAGGAAAGCCGATCGATGCCCCAGGTGGATCCCGAACTCTTCGACCGCGGCCAGTTCCAGGCGGAACTGGCGCTGAAGGCAAGCCCGATTGCCGCCTTCAAGAAGGCCATCCGCCAGGCCCGCGAGGTGCTCGACGGACGTTTTCGCAGCGGCCGGGAGATCCGCCGGCTGATCGAGGATCGCGCCTGGTTCGTCGATAACATCCTGCAAAAGGCCTGGGAACAGTTCGACTGGAGCGAGGACGCCGATATCGCCCTGGTGGCCGTCGGCGGCTATGGCCGGGGCGAACTGCACCCCTACTCCGATATCGATCTGCTGATCCTGCTGGACAGCGCCGACCACGAGATCTTTCGCGACTCCATCGAGCGTTTTCTGACGCTGCTGTGGGACATTGGCCTGGAAGTCGGTCAGAGCGTGCGTTCGGTAGATGAATGCGCCGAAGAAGCCCGTGCCGACCTCACCGTGGTCACCAACCTGATGGAAAGCCGCACCATTTGCGGCCCCGAACGCCTGCGCCAGCGCATGCTGGAAGTCACCAGCACCGCGCATATGTGGCCGAGCAAAGAGTTTTTCCTCGCCAAGCGCGCCGAGCAAAAAGCCCGGCACCACAAGTACAACGACACCGAGTACAACCTGGAACCCAACGTCAAGGGCTCGCCTGGCGGGCTGCGGGACATCCAGACCATTTTGTGGGTGGCCCGGCGCCAATACGGCACCCTGAACCTGCGAGCCCTGGCCGGCGAAGGCTTTTTGGTAGAGAGCGAAAACGCCCTGCTGGCCTCGTCCCAGGAGTTTTTGTGGAAGGTACGCTACGCCCTGCACATGCTCGCCGGACGCTCCGAAGACCGCCTGCTGTTCGATCACCAGCGCTCCATCGCCAGCCTGCTGGGGTTTGAGGGCGAAGACGCGAAGACCAGCATCGAAAGCTTCATGCAGCAGTACTACCGGGTGGTCATGAGCATCGCCCAGCTCAGCGACCTGATCATCCAGCATTTTGAAGAAGTGATCCTGGCCCCCGAAGACGAAGCGCCGCCGCAACCGATCAACGCACGCTTCCAACTCCACGATGGCTATATCGAGGCGCGCAACGACAACGTGTTCAAGCGCACTCCATTTGCCATGCTGGAAATCTTCGTGCTGATGGCCCAGCAACCGGAAATCAAGGGCGTGCGCGCCGACACCATCCGCTTGCTGCGGGAAAACCGTCATCTGATCGACGACGAATTCCGCAACGACATCCGCAATACCAGCCTGTTTATCGAGCTGTTCAAGTGCAAGATCGGCATCCACCGCAACCTGCGGCGCATGAACCGCTACGGCATCCTCGGACGCTATCTGCCGGAGTTCGGCTTTATCGTCGGGCAGATGCAACACGACCTGTTCCACATCTATACGGTCGATGCCCACACCCTGAACCTGATCAAGCACCTGCGTAAGCTGCAATACACCCAGGTGTCAGAGAAATTCCCGCTGGCCAGTAAGCTGATGGCCAAGCTGCCCAAGCCTGAACTGATCTACCTGGCAGGCCTGTACCACGATATCGGCAAGGGCCGGCACGGCGACCATTCGGAAATCGGCGCGGTGGATGCGCAAGCCTTCTGCCAGCGTCACCAGTTGCCGCAATGGGACAGCCGCCTGATCGTCTGGCTGGTGCAGAACCACTTGGTCATGTCCACCACTGCCCAGCGCAAGGACTTGTCCGACCCGCAGGTAATCCATGACTTCGCGCAGATCGTCGGCGACGAAACCCGTCTCGACTACCTGTACGTGCTGACCGTCTCCGACATCAACGCCACCAACCCGACCCTTTGGAACTCGTGGCGCGCCAGCCTGTTGCGCCAGCTCTATACCGAGACCAAGCGCGCGTTGCGCCGTGGCCTGGAAAACCCGGTGGACCGCGAAGAGCAGATCCGCCGCACCCAGAGCGCGGCCCTGGATATCCTGGTGCGCGGCGGCAACGACCCGGACGATGTGGAGCAATTGTGGTCGCAATTGGGTGATGACTATTTCCTGCGCCACACCGCAGGCGACGTGGCCTGGCACACCGACGCGATCCTCCAGCAGCCGGCTGACGGTGGCCCGCTGGTGCTGATCAAGGAAACGACCCAGCGCGAATTCGAAGGCGGGACGCAGATCTTCATCTACGCCCCGGACCAGCATGACTTCTTCGCCGTGACCGTGGCCGCGATGGACCAACTCAACCTGAACATCCATGACGCGCGGGTCATTACCTCCAGCAGCCAGTTCACCCTCGATACCTATATCGTGCTCGACACCGAAGGCGAGTCCATCGGCGACAACCCCGAGCGCGTGAAAAAGATCCGCGAAGGCCTCACCGAAGCCCTGCGCAACCCGGACGACTACCCAACCATCATCCAGCGCCGGGTGCCGCGCCAGCTCAAGCATTTTGCCTTTCCTCCCCAGGTGACGATCCACAACGACGCCCAGCGCCCGGTTACGGTGCTGGAACTCAGCGCACCGGATCGGCCAGGCCTGCTGGCACGGATCGGCGGGATCTTTCTGGAATTCGACCTATCATTGCAAAACGCCAAGATTGCCACCCTGGGCGAGCGGGTCGAAGACGTATTCTTTATTACCGACGCCGACAACCACCCCCTGTCCGACCCGGAACTGTGCCGCCGCTTGCAGGACGCCATCGTGCAGCAATTGAGCGTGAACCAGGAGCCTGGGGCAGAAGGTTTCCGACTGACCATTTGAGTTGAATTTTTCCCTGTGGGCGCGCGCCCTTGTAGGAGCTGGCTTGCCTGCGATGGCATCGCCTCGGTGTACCAGATACACCGCGGTGCCTACATCGCAGGCAAGCCAGCGCCTACAGGGGCCGCGCTCAACGATAGAGGCCCCCAATGAACAACGCCCTGAACCAACTGCAACCCTACCCGTTCGAGAAATTGCGCGCCCTGCTGGGCAGTGTCACGCCAAACCCGGACAAGCGCCCGATTGCCCTGTCCATCGGCGAGCCCAAGCACAAGTCCCCGGATTTCGTCGCTCAGGCCCTGGCCAATAATCTGGACCAGATGGCCGTCTACCCCACTACCCTAGGTATTCCCGCCCTGCGCGAGGCCATTGGCGCCTGGTGCGAACGCCGCTTCAACGTGCCCAAGGGCTGGCTGGACCCGGCGCGCAATATCCTGCCGGTCAATGGCACCCGCGAAGCGCTGTTCGCCTTCACCCAGACCGTGGTCAACCGTGGCGACGATGCCCTGGTGGTCAGCCCGAACCCGTTCTATCAGATCTACGAAGGCGCAGCGTTCCTCGCCGGGGCCAAGCCGCATTACCTGCCATGCCTGGATGAAAATGGCTTCAACCCGGATTTCGATGCTGTGACACCGGATATCTGGCAACGCTGCCAGATCCTGTTCCTGTGCTCCCCCGGCAACCCGACCGGCGCGCTGATTCCGGTCGCGACCCTGAAAAAACTGATCGCCCTGGCCGACCAGTACGACTTCGTGATCGCCGCCGACGAGTGCTACAGCGAGCTGTACTTCGACGAACAAACCCCACCGCCCGGCCTGCTTAGCGCCTGTGTTGAATTGGGTCGCGAGGACTTCAAGCGTTGCGTGGTGTTCCATAGCCTATCCAAGCGCTCCAACCTGCCGGGCCTGCGCTCCGGTTTTGTGGCCGGCGATGCAGAGATCCTCAAGGCCTTCCTGCTGTACCGCACCTACCACGGCTGCGCGATGCCGGTACAAACCCAACTGGCGAGCATTGCTGCTTGGCAGGATGAGGCCCATGTACAGGCCAACCGTGATCTGTACCGGGAAAAATTCGCGGCGGTCCTGGCAATTCTCAAGCCGGTATTGGACGTACAGAACCCTGACGGTGGTTTCTACCTGTGGCCAAACGTCGAGGGCGACGACGCAGCGTTCTGCCGCGACTTGTTCGCGCAAGAACACGTGACCGTGGTGCCGGGCTCGTATCTGTCGCGGGAAGTGGACGGTTTCAATCCAGGCGCCGGGCGGGTGCGCCTGGCACTGGTTGCACCGTTGTCCGAATGCGTTGAAGCGGCGGAGCGTATTCGCGATTTTATTCAACGTCGCCGCTGAATACTCACCCCATGTTTACCTCAGGTAAACATGGGCTTACACGTTCAGGCCGTTCGAATGAAACTTTCCAGCGATTTGGACGAATGAATCCATACATTCGTCCTCATACGTCATAGGAAAGACCACATGATAAACACCACCCTGCCAACCGCGTTCCACTACCCGCCTGCTGCCTCATCCGTCGAAAATGCTACCGATTCGGCACAACCCCTTTCCAGAAGCCGACGCAACATTGGCGAACCCGCCACATACTGGCCCCAACACAGCACGATAAAAATAGCCATGTATGACTACGAAATGGACGATGAATACGTAGAGGCCGTCAAAAGCGCCGCCAGCGCATGGCTGCCCCACATCAATCTCAAGTTCGAGTTCGTATCAGGAGAAGAAGGTGACGTTCGCATTACACAGAACGTGAACGACGTCTCAGAGGGTAGATCAACCATAGGGACAAGAGCACTCGTCAAGCCTCCTACCAGTCCGACCATGTCATTGCCAAGGGACCATACGCACCCCCGATTCGCCTACGTGGTAATGCATGAGTTCGGCCATATGCTCGGCGCCTGTCACGCCCATCAACACCCCGATGCCCATATTCCCTGGAATATGGACAAGGTGTTTGAAGACTACAACCGTATCGCCGGGCTGGACCGTGAACAGGTACAAAGTAATGTGCTCCCTCTACCCCGCTCCAGCCAATACGACTTCATGCCTTACGATGGTGACTCGGTCATGCACTATGAAATCAGCTACAAATTAACCCATGGAGGCTGGGGCCAATCTGAAACCTGGTCCCTGAGCGATGGGGACATCGCCTGGGCAAACAAGGCCTACCCAAAAGCAGCTCCCGCTACTTCTTGAGCCCCAGGTTCGCCTCACTCATATCCAGATCCGCCAGCACTTCGCGCAGCACATCGTCGCCAATCTGGTGGTGGCGGCTCAGGCTATATAGCTCCAGCCGCTGCGCTCGCAGAGCCTTGAGCCTCAACTTGCGCTCAAGCTGATCCATCTGCAGCGCCAATGCCTGGGCTTCAGCCGAGTCATTGAACACCTCCAGTTGATGGCGATATTCCGACATGATCCGTGCCTTGAGCTCCGTCGCCAGTGCGGCCTGCGCCGCGTCCAAGGGCGCCACGTCGGCGGCCTCCTCCGCCTCCAGGGCATGAATCGCCGCCTCGGCGGTTTTCTTCCAGGCATCGCGCACCTCACCGCGACGCTTGTCATCCGGGCTTTTCTCAATCCCCCGTAGCAACAGCGGCAAGGCAATGCAGGCGGCCACCAATGACAGCAGGATCACCCCGGCGGCGATAAAGATCAGCAGATCACGCTCCGGAAACGCCTGGCCGGGCGCCATCAGCAACGGTACTGACATCACGCCGGCCAAGGTCACCGCCCCGCGTACACCGCCGACGGTCAACAACCAGCAGGAACGGGCGGTTGGCACCAGTGTCAGCTCGCTTTTACCGCGCAGGCGCCGCAGCAGACCAGACAGGCGCCAAATACTCTGTACCCAGATAAACCGCAGTACCAGCAACACCAGGAAGATCGCGATCACGTCCAGGACGCGATAGAACAAGGTCGGCCACAGCGTCGCTTCGTGACTGGTCACCGCCTTGATGATGTCCGGCAATTGCAGGCCCAGCAGCAGGAAGATCAAACCGTTGAAGGCAAACTCCAGCAGCGACCACACACTGCGATTGAGCAAGCGCGTACTGGTCTGGCGTGGCAGCAGGTCCAGCCAGCTTTGCATCATGCCCGCCGCTACCGCCGACAAAATGCCCGACGCCCCCAGGCGCTCAGCCAGCACATAAGCAGCAAACGGCAGCAGCAACATAAACACCACATGAGTGGCCGGGTCATCCCAGCCCCGGGCAATCATCCAGGCCCGCAGGCGCCCCACCAGCCAGCTCAAAGCCACACCGATGGCCAGGCCACCGAGCGCCACCAGCACAAACGTCAGGCTGGCATCGGCCAGGGAAAACACCCCGGTCAACGCCGCCACAAGGGCGAACTTGAACGTCACCAGGCCCGACGCATCGTTCATCAATGCCTCGCCCTGAAGCATATGCATCAGGGGCGTGGGCAGACGGTTCTGGGAAATCGCCGACACCGCCACCGCATCCGTCGGCGATAGAACGGCCGCCAGGGCGAAGGCCACAGGCAGGGGAATGCTCGGCAGCAACCAATGGATAAAGTAACCAGCGCCCACCACGGTAAACAGCACCAGCCCCACCGCCAACGTCAGGATCGGCCCGCGCAGGCGCCACAGTTCGCGCTTGGGCATGCGCCAGCCATCGGAGAACAGCAGCGGCGGCAGGAACAGGAATAGAAACAACTCCGGGTCCAGGGCCACATGCAATCCCAGGGTCGGCCACGCCAGCAAGGCGCCGGCAGCAATCTGCACCAAAGGCAACGGCAAGGGAATGACACGCCCGACCAGACGCGAAACGCTGACCAGCATCAGCAGGATAAGAACGGTGTAGGCGGTTTGCATAAAGCGGGGTTCCCGGACAATCGACTTGCAATGAAACACTTGAGGCACCAACGCGCCTTTGAAGTGCCATATTAGCTGCCTATGCTGCTGGCTGACCGTTGCACATAAGTCGCAGCCAGGACTCGGACCAATGGCTGGCGGACTGTAGAGCGACACATTGAAATATGCACCATTTTAGGTACACTCCAGTACATGAGTAAAAACTCACTCACTTTACATGTGAGCTTTTTTCGCACTGACGCAGGTAACGAGCCGGTACGTGAATGGCTGACCGACCTGCCCCGTGAACACCGGCGACTCATTGGGATTGAAATAAAAACCGTGCAACTGGGGTGGCCAATCGGCATGCCCGTAGTGCGAAAGCTCGATTCCGGGCTGTGGGAAGTCAGGGTTGATCTGGAGGACACCATCGCCCGCATTATCTTCACGGTGGTCGACAGCAACATGGTGCTACTCCACGGTTTCATCAAGAAAAGCCAAAAGACACCGGTGCACGACATGGCAACCGCCAAGAAGCGCAAGGCAAGGCTATGAGGTACAACACATGAACAAACATATCGGTTCTGACTTCGATGATTTCCTCGCCGAGCAAGGGCTCGGTGAAGAAGTCTGCGCAGCCGCCCTCAAACGTGTCATCGCGTGGCAGATTGCGCAGGCGATGAAGCACCAGCGAGTCAGCAAAAAAGCGCTTGCAGAGCGGATGCATACCAGCAGAACCGCCGTGGACCGCGCACTTGATCAAAATGACTCAGGCATGACCCTCGCCACTTTAGCCAGCGCTGCTAGGGCCCTGGGCCAACGCGTGGAAATCCGCCTGGTTCCAGAGGATCAAGCAGCCCACGCATGACTTGCCCACCTTTGGGTCGGGTAGCCTGCGCGCAGGGGCTCTACGTGGCATAATCCTTGGCTGAATTTTTGCGACCCTATTGGGGAGATTTTTAGGAATGAAATATGCCCAATAAAAACAAGCAGTTACAGATTTTCGGCATCAAAGCCTGCGACACCATGAAAAAGGCGCGTACCTGGCTCGATGAAAATGCCATCAGCTATACGTTTCATGACTACAAGACGGCCGGTATCGACCGCGAACACTTGACCCAATGGTGCAACGAGCACGGTTGGCAAGTGGTTTTGAACCGTGCAGGCACGACCTTTCGCAAACTCGAAGACGAACAGAAAGCCGATCTCGACCAGGCGAAAGCGATTGAACTGATGCTCGCACAACCCTCGATGATCAAGCGCCCGGTGCTCGATCTCGGTGACAGAACCCTGATTGGCTTCAAGCCAGATAGTTATTCGGCGGCCCTCAAGTAGGCCAGCCACTTCATTTTTGTAGAGGTAACAGCATGTCCAATTCCCTGTTCAGCCTGGGCTTCGGCGTCGGCACCCAGAACCGCCAAGGTGCTTGGCTGGAAGTGTTTTACGCGCAGCCATTGCTCAACCCTTCGGCAGAGATCGTTGCCGCCATCGCGCCCATCCTCGGTTACACCGAAGGTAACCAGGCCATCACGTTCACCATTGCCCAAGCCTCGCAGCTGGTTGATGCACTGAAAAATGTAGATGCCACCCAAGCCGCCCTGCTGACCCGCCTGGCCGAAAGCCACAAGCCGTTGGTCGCCACGCTGCTGGCCGAGGACGCGGCATTGACCTCCACCCCAGAGGCCTACCTCAAGCTGCATCTGCTGTCCCACCGCCTGGTCAAGCCCCATGGCCTGAGCCTGGCCGGTGTGTTCCCGCAACTGCCGAACGTGGCCTGGACCAGCCAGGGTGCGATCGACATCGGCGAGCTGGCCGAGCGCCAGTTGGAAGCGCGCCTGCGTGGCGAACTGCTGGAAGTGTTCTCGGTGGACAAGTTCCCGAAAATGACCGACTACGTGGTGCCGGCCGGCGTGCGTATCGCCGATGCAGCGCGCTTGCGCCTGGGTGCCTATGTAGGCGAAGGCACCACCGTGATGCACGAAGGTTTCATCAACTTCAACGCGGGCACCGAAGGCCCGGGCATGATCGAAGGCCGTGTATCGGCGGGCGTCTTCGTTGGCAAGGGTTCGGACCTGGGCGGCGGTTGCTCCACCATGGGCACCCTGTCGGGCGGTGGCAACATTGTGATCAAGGTGGGCGAAGGCTGCCTGATCGGCGCCAACGCCGGTATCGGCATCCCGCTGGGTGATCGCAACACCGTGGAATCGGGCCTGTACGTGACCGCTGGCACCAAAGTGGCACTGCTCGATGAGCAGAACCAACTGGTCAAGGTGGTCAAGGCCCGTGAACTGGCTGGCCAGCCGGACCTGCTGTTCCGCCGCAACTCCGAGACCGGTGCCGTGGAGTGCAAAACCCACAAGTCGGCCATCGAACTGAACGCAGCGCTGCACGCTCACAACTAAGCAGCGACTCGATGCCACCGGAACCGGCCGCGCTGTTCAGCGCGGCCGGTTCATATGAGTCTTGAACCCCATGCTTGTGCCTTCGCCCTGGCGCGCCGATTTCCCGGCCATCGCTACCTTGCAACGGCAAGACCAGACCTATCTGGACAACGCCGCCACCACGCAAAAACCTCAAGCCCTGCTGGACGCCCTCAGCCATTACTACGCCAATGGCGCAGCCAATGTGCACCGTGCCCAGCATTTGCCGGGCGCCCATGCGACCCAGGCGTTCGAGGACAGTCGCAGCAAAGTGGCGCAATGGCTCAACGCAGGTGATAGCGGGCAGATCATCTTCACCCACGGCGCCACTTCAGCGCTGAACCTCCTGGCCTATGGCCTTGAGCACCTTTTCAACCCGGGCGATGAGATTGTCATCAGCGCCCTGGAACATCACGCCAACCTGTTGCCCTGGCAGCAGTTGGCCAAACGCCGCGAGCTCACGCTTGTGGTGTTGCCCCTCGACGACGCCGGCTTGATCGACCTGCAAGCCGCCGCCGCGATGATCGGGCCACGCACCCGGTTGCTGGCGGTGAGCCAGTTGTCCAACGTGCTGGGCGCCTGGCAGCCTTTGCCGCAGTTGCTGGCATTGGCCAAGGCCCACGACGCCTTGACCGTGGTGGATGGCGCACAGGGCATCGTCCACGGGCGCCATGACGTGCAGACCCTGGGCTGCGACTTCTACGTGTTTTCCAGCCACAAGCTCTACGGTCCGGACGGTGTCGGCGTGCTTTACGGCCGCACCGAAGCCCTGCATCTGCTACGCCACTGGCAGTTTGGCGGCGAGATGGTGCAACAGGCGGACTACCACAGCGCCAGCTTTCGCCCTGCGCCCCTGGGTTTCGAAGCGGGCACCCCGCCGATTGCCGGGGTGATTGGCCTGGGGGCGACCCTCGATTACCTCAGTTCCCTGGATCAACCGGCGGTGCTCGCCCATGAAGCGGCGCTGCATGACTATCTATTGCGCGGCTTGCGGGCACGCAATGGCGTGCGCCTGTTGGGCTCGCCACAGGTGGCCCTGGCCAGCTTCGTAGTGGACGGCGTGCACAACGCCGACCTCGCCCACCTGCTGACCGAGCAAGGCATCGCGGTACGCGCCGGCCATCACTGCGCAATGCCCTTGCTCAAGAGCCTGCATTTATCCGGCGCGATCCGGGTTTCCCTGGCCCTGTACAACGACTCCGATGATCTGGAGCGCTTTTTTGAAGCGCTGGACCAGGCCCTGGATATGTTGCGATGAGCTTGCCGGCGGATGCACTGGCCGCGCTGCAAGCCTTTCAGGCCGTCGGCAGTTGGGAGCAACGCGCCCGCCTGCTGATGCAATGGGGCGAGCGGCTGCCGGCGTTGGCGCTCGAGGACAAGGTCGACGCCAACCTGGTACAGGGCTGTGAAAGCCTGGTGTGGCTGGTGGGGCGCTTGCACGAGGGCCACTGGCAGTTTGCCGCCAGCAGCGACGCGCGCTTGATTCGCGGGTTGGTGGCGTTGTTGCTGGCGCGGGTCAATGGGCTGTCGGCGGCCGAGTTACAGGCGGTCGACCTGCCTGACTGGTTCAGCCAGTTAGGGCTTTCTCGCCAGTTGTCACCGTCGCGCAGCAATGGCCTGAACGCAGTCCTGCAGCGCATGCGCGACTTGAGCCATACACAAAACTAACTGTAGGAGCGGGCAAGCCCGCTCCCATATTTTGATGTATGTCCCGCAGAGAGACTCAGGCAGGCTTGGCCCGCTCCGACGGCCTGCGCACCCCGGCCACGATCTTGTCCACCGCCTTGGTCGCCGCCACCATGCCAAACGTCGCCGTCACCATCATCACCGCGCCAAACCCACCCGCGCAGTCCAGCTTTACGCCATCCCCCACAAAACTCTTCTGCAAACAGATGCTGCCATCGGGCTTGGGATAACGCAGCTGTTCGGTGGAGAACACGCAAGGCACGCTGTAATGCCGAGTCACGGTGCGTGAAAATCCGTAGTCGCGACGCAAGGTGGAGCGCACTTTCGAGGCCAGCGGATCGTTGAAGGTGCGGTTCAGGTCGCACACCTGGATCAGCGTCGGGTCAATCTGCCCGCCGGCGCCGCCGGTGGTGATGATCTGGATCTTGCGCCGCTTGCACCAGGCGATCAGCGCCGCCTTGGCGTTGACCGCATCGATGCAGTCGATCACGCAGTCGATCGTCGGCGTGATGTACTCGGCCATGGTGTCGCGGGTCACGAAGTCTGCCACTGCGTGCACGGTGCAATCGGGGTTGATCGCGCGCAGGCGCTCGGCCATCACTTCGACCTTGGGTTTGCCTACCGTGCTGTCCAGGGCGTGTAACTGACGGTTGCTGTTGCTGACGCACACGTCGTCCAGGTCAAACAGCGAAATCTCGCCCACCCCGCAGCGGGCCATGGCTTCCGCCGCCCACGAACCGACACCGCCCACGCCGACGATGGCCACATGGGCCGCTTTCAAGCGTGCCAGGCCTTCAATGCCATACAAACGGGCGACGCCGGCAAACCGTGGATCTTCTGTGCTCATGACCATTACCCCAAAAACCGGCGCGCATTATGGACTACGCAGCGACAAGTTCGAAGCTTCCAGCTACAAGTAAAGAACTAAGCAGAGCTTTCGCTGACTAAACTCCGGTTTTTCCCAGCTTGCTGTACGCTCATGGAAGGGCCAGTGTAGGATGCGCGCCGTTCGGCGTAGGCCAACACCTCTTTTCGTTCCGCACCCTTTGGAACCCGAAACAGCTATGTCATCGCGTAAATTTGGACTCAACCTGGTAGTAGTGCTGGCAATTGCCGCGCTGTTCACCGGTTTCTGGGCGCTGATCAACCGCCCGGTCACTACTCCCAACTGGCCACAGCAGATCTCCGGGTTTTCGTACTCGCCGTTCCAGCAAGGCCAGTACCCGCAGAAAGACCAGTACCCGACCGACGAACAGATGCGTCAGGACCTTGCGATCATGAGCAAGCTGACGGACAACATCCGTACCTATTCGGTCGACGGCACCTTGGGGGATATCCCCAAGCTGGCAGAAGAGTTCGGCCTGCGCGTGACCCTGGGGATCTGGATCAGCCCGGACCTTGAGCGCAACGAGCGCGAGATCCAGCGCGCCATCGAGATCGCCAACAGCTCGCGCAGTGTGGTGCGTGTGGTGGTCGGCAACGAGGCGATCTTCCGCAAGGAAATCACCGCCGACGAGCTGATTGTGCTGCTGGACCGGGTGCGCGCTGCGGTCAAAGTGCCAGTGACCACCTCCGAGCAGTGGCATATCTGGGAACACAACCCGCAACTGGGCAAGCATGTCGACCTGATCGCCGCGCACGTCCTGCCGTATTGGGAACATATTCCCATGGCCCAGGCCGGGCAATTCGTCCTCGACCGCGCCAAGGATCTGAAGAAGACCTTCCCGAAAAAGCCGCTGCTGCTCTCGGAAGTCGGCTGGCCGAGTAATGGCCGCATGCGCGGTGGTGCGGACGCGTCCCCTGCCGACCAGGCCATTTACCTGCGTACCCTGGTCAACAAACTGAACCGCCAGGGCTACAACTACTTCGTGATCGAAGCCTTCGACCAACCCTGGAAAGCCAGTGACGAAGGCTCGGTGGGCGCCTATTGGGGCGTGTTCAACGCTGCGCGCCAGCAGAAATTCAATTTTGAAGGCCCGGTAGTGGCGATCCCGCAATGGCGGGTGCTGGCCATCGGTTCGGTGGTGCTGGCCCTGCTGTCGCTGACCCTGCTGATGATCGACGGCTCGGCCCTGCGCCAGCGTGGCCGTACCTTCCTGACCTTTATCGCGTTCCTGTGTGGCTCGGTGCTGGTATGGATCGGCTACGACTACAGCCAGCAATACAGCACGTGGTTCAGCCTGACGGTGGGCTTTTTGCTGGCCCTCGGCGCGCTCGGGGTGTTTATCGTGCTGCTGACCGAGGCCCATGAGCTGGCGGAAGCGGTCTGGACCCACAAACGCCGGCGTGAATTCCTGCCGGTTGAAGGGGATTCGGACTACCGCCCCAAAGTGTCAATCCATGTGCCGTGCTACAACGAGCCGCCAGAGATGGTCAAACAGACCCTCGACGCCCTGGCCGCCCTCGACTATCCGGACTACGAAGTCCTGATCATCGACAACAACACCAAAGACCCGGCCGTGTGGGAACCGGTGCGCGACTACTGTGAGACGCTGGGCCCGCGCTTCAAGTTCTTCCACGTCGCGCCCCTGGCCGGTTTCAAGGGCGGCGCGCTGAACTACTTGATCCCGCACACCGCCAAGGACGCCGAAGTGATCGCGGTGATCGACTCGGACTACTGCGTGTCGCCCAACTGGCTCAAACACATGGTGCCGCACTTCGCCGACCCGAAAATCGCCGTGGTGCAATCGCCCCAGGATTACCGCGACCAGAACGAAAGCACCTTCAAGAAGCTCTGCTACGCCGAATACAAAGGCTTCTTCCATATCGGCATGGTCACGCGCAACGACCGCGACGCGATCATCCAGCACGGCACCATGACCATGACCCGCCGCTCGGTACTCGAAGAGCTGGGCTGGGCTGACTGGTGCATCTGTGAAGACGCCGAACTGGGCCTACGGGTATTCGAGAAAGGTCTGTCAGCTGCCTACTACCACACCAGCTACGGCAAGGGCCTGATGCCCGATACCTTTATCGACTTCAAGAAACAGCGCTTCCGCTGGGCCTACGGCGCGATCCAGATCATCAAGCGCCACACCGCCAGCCTGTTGCGTGGCAAGGACACCGAACTGACCCGTGGCCAGCGCTATCACTTCCTCGCGGGCTGGCTGCCGTGGGTGGCGGATGGCATGAATATCTTCTTCACCGTCGGGGCCTTGTTGTGGTCGGCGGCGATGATCATTGTGCCGACCCGGGTCGACCCGCCGTTGCTGATCTTCGCAATCCCGCCGTTGGCGTTGTTCGTGTTCAAGGTCGGCAAGATCATCTTCCTCTACCGCCGCGCCGTTGGCGTGAACCTCAAGGATGCGTTCTGCGCGGCCCTGGCCGGGTTGGCGTTGTCACATACCATCGCCAAGGCGGTGCTGTATGGTTTCTTCACCACCAGTATTCCGTTCTTTCGTACACCGAAAAACGCGGATAACCACGGCTTCTGGGTAGCGATTTCCGAAGCCCGGGAAGAGATGTTCATCATGTTGCTGTTGTGGGGCGCAGCGCTGGGGATTTACCTGGTGCAAGGCTTGCCGAGCAATGACATGCGCTTCTGGGTGGTGATGCTGCTGGTGCAATCGCTGCCGTATGTGGCGGCGTTGATCATGGCGTTCCTCTCCTCACTGCCTAAACCGGCAGCGGTGGAGGAGCCCGCCACGGCGGCGTAAAAACTTGCGCAATCCACTAAACGGCGGCCTCTGGTCGCCGTTTTGCTATAAGATAACGGCCCTTTATGGGTTCAGGCAGCCACTGATCCCCCCTTGTGGGAGCGGGCTTGCCCGCGATGCAGGCGCCGCGGTGCATCAGTTGCACCGCAGTGATGCCATCGCGGGCAAGCCCGCTCCCACATTGGATCTATTTCACTCTCGTCTTGCGCCCTGACACACCTTCGGAGTTTTCCCATGACGGCCCACGCCGACCTTTCGCCGACCCTCCAACTCGCTATCGACTTGATCCGCCGCCCGTCGGTGACGCCGATCGACGCCGACTGCCAGAAGCTGATGATGCAGCGCCTGGGCGACGCCGGCTTTGCGCTTGAGCCGATGCGCATCGAAGATGTGGATAACTTCTGGGCCACCCACGGCAAGCATGACGGCCCGGTGCTGTGCTTCGCCGGCCACACCGACGTGGTCCCGACCGGCCCGGTGCAGGCCTGGCAGAATGATCCGTTCGACGCGCTGATCGACGAACACGGCATGTTGTGCGGGCGTGGCGCGGCCGACATGAAAGGCAGCCTGGCCGCAATGCTAGTGGCGTCCGAACGCTTTGTGCAGGACTACCCGGACCACAAGGGTTCGGTAGCCTTCCTGATCACCAGCGACGAAGAAGGCCCGGCGCACCACGGCACCAAGGCAGTGATCGAGCGCCTGGCGGCACGCAAGGAGCGCCTGGACTGGTGCATCGTCGGCGAACCGTCGAGCACCACCCTGGTAGGCGACGTGGTCAAGAACGGCCGTCGTGGCTCCCTCGGCGCGACCCTGACCGTGCGCGGTGTGCAAGGCCACGTGGCCTACCCGCACCTGGCGAAGAACCCGATCCACCTGGCCGCCCCGGCCCTGGCCGAACTTGCCGCCGAGCATTGGGATGATGGCAACACTTTCTTCCCGCCGACCAGCTTCCAGATTTCCAACCTCAACTCCGGCACCGGCGCCACCAACGTGATCCCCGGCGACCTGACGGCGGTGTTCAACTTCC
Organism: Pseudomonas sp. WS 5027; assembly: GCF_012985695.1. NCBI lineage: Bacteria > Pseudomonadati > Pseudomonadota > Gammaproteobacteria > Pseudomonadales > Pseudomonadaceae > Pseudomonas > Pseudomonas sp. WS 5027. Next base: position 91,539 of record NZ_JAAQWU010000007.1, read on the forward strand.
GGTTCTCCACCGAGTCCACCGTCGAAGGCCTGCAGCAGCGGGTCGCGGCGATTCTCGACAAACATGGCCTGGACTGGCACGTGGAGTGGGCGCTGTCGGGCCTGCCGTTCCTCACCGAACCCGGCGCACTGCTCGATGCGGTGTCTGCCAGCATCAAGGCCATCACCGGGCGCGAGACCAAGGCGTCCACCAGCGGTGGCACGTCCGACGGGCGCTTTATCGCGACCCTCGGTACCCAAGTGGTGGAACTGGGCCCGGTCAATGCGACGATCCATCAGGTCAACGAACGCATCCTGGCCAGCGACCTCGATGTGCTGACCGAAATCTACTACCAGACCCTGATCAAGTTGCTCGCCTGATGCTCGCCTGCCCCATTTGCAGTGCGCCACTCAATGAGGTGGACAATGGCGTGGTGTGCCCCGCCGGACACCGTTTCGACCGGGCCCGCCAGGGTTATCTGAACCTGTTGCCGGTGCAGCACAAGAACAGCCGCGACCCGGGCGATAACCTGGCGATGGTGGAGGCGCGCCGCGACTTCCTCAATGCCGGGCACTACGCGCCGGTGGCCAAGCGCCTGGCGGCACTGGCGGCGGAACGCAAACCCCAGCGCTGGCTGGATATCGGCTGCGGCGAAGGTTATTACACCGCACAAATCGCCGACACCCTGCTGCGCGCCGATGGCTATGCCCTGGATATCTCCAAGGAAGCGGTCAAGCGCGCGTGCAAGCGCAACCCGACCCTGACCTGGTTGATCGCCAGCATGGCCCGTGTGCCGCTGGCCGACGGCAGTTGCCAGTTCCTCGCCAGCGTGTTCAGCCCGCTGGACTGGCAGGAAGCCAAACGCCTGCTCAGCCCTGGCGGCGGCCTGATGAAGGTCGGCCCGACCAGCGGCCACCTGATGGAGCTGCGCGAGCGCTTGTACGACGAAGTGCGCGAGTACACCGACGACAAGCACCTGGCCCTGGTGCCGGATGGCATGAGCCTGCAGCACAGCGAAGTCCTGGAGTTCAAGCTCAGCCTGGCCGAGCCCAAGGACCGCGCCAACCTGCTGGCGATGACACCCCACGGCTGGCGCGCCAGTGCCGAGCGGCGCGCCCAGGTGATCGAGCAGGCCGAACCGCTGCTGGTCACCGTGTCGATGCGCTACGACTATTTCGTGCTTCAATAACCGACTTTTCCGGGCAATTGCGCCCACCCTGAATCCGCGAATGGATTTTCGAATCCCGCAACGAGGAACATCCATGCGCCAACCCGATATCGAGATTTACCTCAAGGACGCCGACGTCGACTACAAGGCCATCGCTGCCTGGCTCGGCGCCGCCCTGGGTCCGTGTACCGATTGGGTACAAAAGGGCCAGACCTACAAGTGCAAGGCCGGCAACGTACCCGTAACCTGGCTGCCCAAAGCCGTGGGCAAGTGGAACAGCCTGTACCTGGAAAGCGACCAGACCCCGTGGGAAGACGACATCGCCTGCGCCCGTGCGGCCTTTGCCGCGCTGAACGTCGAAGTGCGTTGCGCGCCGGGGACGTGGGTCGAAGAGGAAGGTGAAGAAAGCGCTGATACCTGGATCCGCATCAGCGAAGACGGTGAAGAACAGATCACCTGGAAAACTGCCTGATCCAGCCCGGTCAGTGTGGGAGCGGGCTTATGTGGGAGCTGGCTTGCCTGCGATACAGGCACCTCGGTCTATCAGCCAGACCACGGTGATGCTATCGCAGGCAAGCCAGCTCCCACACAAACCCGCTCCCACTTGGGTTCAGCGGCGTTGCAAAAATCTGCTTTAAAGACCGACCACATCCTCAGCCTGCAAGCCCTTCTCGCCGCTCACCACGGCGTATTCCACCTGCTGGCCCTCGGCCAGGGAGCGGTGGCCTTCACCGCGGATGGCGCGGTAGTGCACAAACACATCCTTGCCGTCTTCCCGCTGGATAAAACCATAGCCCTTGGCGTCGTTGAACCACTTCACATTGCCGGTTTCGCGCGTTGTCATCTGTTTGCTCCCACTGGTTTTTATTGTTGAGTCAGTCGCATTGAACTGCCGAGTATAAGACAGGCTCAAAAACGATCAACTCAACTTTACTTCGCTGCTTTTTTGCCGATTTTCGGCGAATACGGCACACTACCCGCCCGAGCGCCTGCTCGGTTTTTCCCACTCAAAGCAGCACGCCTATGACCCGCTCCCCGTTCCGCCGTCTGGTATTTGGCACCTTGCGCCGACTGTTGTACCTCTGGGTTCGCTCGGAGACGATCAATCAGTCGTCCCTCACCCTTAACCTGGACCGCAGCCGGCCGGTGTTCTACGTCCTGCAATCGCCCTCCCTGACCGAACTGGCCGTGGTGGATGCCGAGTGCACCAAGGCCGGCTTGCCGCGCCCGGTGCTGCCGGTGTCCGTCGGTCCGTTGATGGAACCGGCGGCGTTTTTCTACCTCACGCCCGACCCGGACTGGCTCGGCCGCCAGGACAAGCGCGGCGCGCCGCCGACCCTGACGCGCCTGGTCAATACCCTGACCGAACATGCCGAGGAAAACGCGCAGATCATCCCGGTCAGCGTGTTCTGGGGCCAATCGCCGGCCAGTGAGTCGAGCCCCTGGAAACTGCTGTTTGCCGACAGTTGGGCCGTCACCGGGCGCCTGCGCCGGCTGTTGAGCATCCTGATCCTGGGGCGCAAGACCCGTGTGCAATTCTCTGCGCCAATCAACCTGCGTGAATTGATCGAGCACAATAAAGGTCACGAACGTACGGTGCGCATGGCCCAAAGGATCCTGCGGGTACACTTTCGCAACCTCAAGACGGCGGTGATCGGCCCCGACCTGTCCCACCGGCGCAACCTGGTCAAAGGCCTGGTGAACATGCCGCTGGTACGCCAGGCGATCCTCGACGAGGCCGAGCGCGAGAACATCACTGCCGAAAAAGCCAAGGCCCAGGCCCTGCGCTATGGCAACGAGATCGCTTCGGACTACACCTATACCGCCATCCGCTTCCTGGAAGTGGTGCTGAGCTGGTTCTGGAACAAGATCTACGACGGGATCAAGGTCAACAACATCGAAGGTGTGCAAAAGGTCGCCCAGGGCTACGAAGTGATCTACGTGCCCTGTCACCGCAGCCATATCGACTACCTGCTGCTGTCGTACCTGCTCTTCAAGAATGGCTTGACCCCACCGCACATCGCCGCCGGGATCAACCTCAATATGCCGGTGATCGGCAGCCTGCTACGCCGTGGCGGGGCGTTTTTCATGCGCCGCACGTTCAAGGGCAACCCGCTGTACACCTCGGTATTCAACGAGTACCTGCACACCCTATTCACCAAGGGCTTCCCGGTGGAGTACTTCGTCGAGGGCGGTCGCTCGCGCACCGGGCGCATGCTGCAACCCAAGACCGGGATGCTGGCGATTACCCTGCGCAGCTTCCTGCGTTCCTCGCGCATGCCCATCGTGTTTGTGCCGGTGTATATCGGCTACGAACGGGTGCTGGAAGGCCGCACCTACTTGGGCGAATTGCGTGGCGCGACGAAAAAGAAAGAGTCGATCTTCGATATTTTCAAGGTGATTGGCGCGCTCAAGCAGCGCTTTGGCCAGGTGGCGGTCAACTTCGGCGAGCCGATCAAGCTGGCGGAGTTTCTCGATAAAGAGCAACCGGACTGGCGCGCCCAGGACCTGGGGCCGAATTACAAACCGGCGTGGCTCAATGAAACCACGAACCGCCTCGGCGAGCGCGTGGCCCAGCACCTCAACGAGGCCGCCGCGATCAACCCGGTGAACCTGGTGGCGCTGGCGCTGCTTTCAACCAGCCGCCTGGCCCTGGACGACCAGGCCATGGCACGGGTGCTGGACCTGTACCTGGCGCTGCTGCGCCGGGTGCCCTACTCGCCCCATACCACGTTGCCCGAGGGCGACGGCCAGGCGCTGATCAAGCACGTCAAGGACATGAACCTGCTGTCGGAACAGAGCGATGCCCTGGGCAAAATCCTGTATTTGGACGAGCAAAACGCGGTCCTGATGACCTATTACCGCAACAACGTGCTGCATATCTTCGCTCTGCCGGCGCTGTTGGCCAGTTTCTTCCAGAGCAGCTCGCGCATGAGCCGCGAACAGATCCTGCGTTATACCCGCGCGCTCTACCCGTACCTGCAATCGGAGTTGTTTATCCGCTGGTCCCTGGACGAGTTGGACGCGGTAGTCGACCAGTGGCTCGAAGCCCTGGTGGAACAAGGCCTGCTGCGCTTTGAAAACAACATCTACCTACGCCCAGCGCCCAGCTCGCGCAACTTTGTGCTGCTGACCCTGCTGTCCAAGAGCATTGCCCAGACCCTGCAACGCTTCTATATGGCCATTTCCCTGCTGCTCAACAGCGGCCAGAACAGTATCAGCGCCGAAGAGCTGGAAGACTTGTGCACGGTCATGGCCCAGCGCCTGTCGATCCTGCATGGACTGAATGCCCCGGAGTTCTTCGACAAGAGCCTTTTCCGACATTTTATTCAGACGCTGCTCGAGCAAGACGTGCTGCGCCGCGATGAAGCCGGCAAGTTGAGTTACCACGATCTGCTCGGCGAGTTGGCCGAAGGCGCAGCCAAACGGGTGTTGCCCGCGGAAATTCGCTTGTCGATCCGCCAGGTGGCGTTGCACCGCAACTACGAAGCGCCCGCGCCAGACGCCGAACCGCACGAAACCCGCTAGATTTACCAGGGCGCCAGGGTGTTTCTGGCGCCGTTGACAAGGAGCTGCACCATGAAAAAGATCATTCTCCTGGGCCTGACCGCCCTGCTGGGAGCCTGCCACTCGATGAGCCCTGCACCTAAAGCCAGCCTTGATGGCGAAGTGTTCTACCTGCAACGCATCGCCCTGCCGCCTGCCGCTACCTTGAGCGTCAGCCTGCAGGACGTCTCGCTGGCCGACGCCCCCGCCGTGACCCTGGCCGAGCAGAAAGGCCCGGTCAACGGCCAGGTGCCGCTGCCCTTCCACCTGAGCTACGACCCGGCACAGGTCAAGCCTGGCCACAGCTATTCGGTCAGCGCTCGCATCGAGCTGGATGGCAAGCTAATGTTTATCACCACCGAGCGCCATTCGGTGCAGTTGAACGGCCAGGATCCCCAGCCGCTTCGCCTGCGCGTTGACGCCGTTGCCCACTGATCCAGTCGATTAAAAGGAAGCGCCCATGCTCCGTAACTCTCTTCGCCTCAGCGCCCTGTGCGCCGGCCTGCTGCTCGGTGCCAACGCCATGGCCCTGTCCCTCGGTGACCTGTCCCAGGGCGACGCCACGGGTGGCCTCAAGGACGCACTGACCCAAGGCGCGCAGATTGCCGTCAAACAACTAGGAGTTCCCGGTGGTTTCAGCAACAACCCCGAGGTCAAGATCGGCTTGCCAGGCAAGCTGGAAAAAGCCGCCGGCGCCCTGAAAATGCTCGGCATGGGCGATCAAATCAGCCAGCTTGAAGACAGCATGAACAAAGCGGCCGAATCCGCCGTGACCCAGGCCCAGCCGATCCTGGTGAATGCCGTGAAAAACATGAGCGTGAGCGATGCCAAGGGCATCCTCAGCGGTGGCCAGGATTCGGCAACCCAGTATCTGGACAAAAGCAGCCGCGAGCAGATCCGCGCCAAGTTCCTGCCGATCGTCAAGCAATCCACAGACAAGGTCGGTGTCGCCCAGCAGTACAACGCGCTCGCCAAAAAGGCCCCGATGGGCTTGCTCGGTGGCAAGAGCGACAGCGTCGAAAACTACGTGACTGAACAAGCGCTGGACGGTTTGTTCAAGATGATCGCCCAACAGGAAGAAAGCATTCGCCAGAACCCGGCAGCCGCCGCCACCAGCCTGGCCAAGAAAGTCTTCGGCGCGCTGTAGGGCACTTCGCTCAGCCAGCCGCACAAAACAAAACGCCCCGAATGTTCGGGGCGTTTTTGTAACTTAGGCCTGCATAAACCGGTCTGGTGTTCCGGCCCTGTCACCCTCAGTGACCGTAGGTTATTTTCCCTTCGAACTTGACGGTATTACCGCACGGTTGCGGCTTGGCCTGGCACGGCTCTGGTTTCGCCGGGCAAGGCTCAGGTTTGCAACCGCCACCTTGACCCCCAGCCTTCAGCGACTTGAGTCCCAACAGCGACCAAGGGCTTAGTAATATCGGAATAGGCAAAAACATAGATAAGTCCTCACGGCTCAATGAAGCCCTATGCGCGCAACGAACCCGCTGCCGCAAAAGGCACCTGCATCCCAGGTTTCCCTGAGTGGCAGGCGCGCAAGAAACAGTTCCTGAACCTTGTAGCCTCTATACACAGGCTTAAGCCGACTTCGGCTTGACTCGGAACCACGCCGCATACAACGCTGGCAAAAACAGCAGGGTCAGCGCCGTCGCCACAATCAAGCCCCCCATGATCGCCACCGCCATCGGCCCGAAGAACACGCTGCGCGACAGCGGGATCATCGCCAGCACCGCCGCCAGCGCCGTCAACACAATCGGCCGGAAGCGCCGCACGGTGGCCTCGATAATCGCCTGCCATGGATCCAGGCCGGCCTTGATGTCCTGCTCGATCTGATCCACCAGGATCACCGAGTTGCGCATGATCATCCCCGACAGCGCGATAGTGCCCAACATGGCCACAAAGCCGAACGGCTGGCGGAACACCAACAGGAACAGCGTCACACCGATCAGCCCCAGCGGCGCGGTCAGGAACACCATGGCCGTGCGCGAGAAACTGCGCAGTTGCAGCATCAGCAAGGTCAGCACCACCACGATGAACAGCGGCACGCCGGCCTTCACCGAGTTCTGCCCACGGGCGGAATCCTCGACGGTGCCGCCTACGTCCAACAGATAACCGTCCGGCAGTTCGGAGCGCACCTCGGCCAGGGTCGGCAAGATCTGCTGGACCAGGGTTGCCGGTTGCTCCTTGCCGTAGATATCCGCGCGGACCGTCACCGTTGGCAAGCGATTGCGGTGCCAGATGATGCCTTCTTCGAAGCCATACTCCAGGGTGGCAATCTGCGACAGCGCGACGCTGGCGCCGTTGTCGGTGGGCACCGCCAGGCTCGGCAGCAACGACAGCTCGGTGCGTTCATGCACGGTGCCGCGCAGCAGGATCTCGATCAACTCGTTGTCCTCGCGGTATTGACTGACGCTGGAGCCGGTCAGGGAACTCTGGAGGAATTTCGACAGGTTGGCAGTGCTCACGCCCAAGGCGCGGGCGCGATCCTGGTCGACATTGAGGTAGACGATCTTGCTCGGTTCTTCCCAATCCAGGTGCACGTTGACCACATGGGTATTCTCACGCACCTTGGCCGCGACCTTGCGCGCCAGGGCCCGCACTTCTTCGATGTGCTCGCCGGTCACGCGAAACTGCACCGGATAACCCACCGGCGGGCCGTTCTCCAGGCGCGTGACCCGCGAACGCAGGTCGGGGAATTGCTCGTTGAGGGTTTCGATCAACCAGGTGCGCAGGGTTTCGCGCTCCTCGATAGTCTTGGCCAACACCACGAACTGGGCAAAGCTGGCCGCCGGCAATTGCTGGTCCAGCGGCAAGTAGAAACGGGGCGAACCGGTGCCGACATAAGCCACATAGTTGTCGATCCCTGCATGCTCCTTAAGCAAGCCCTCAAGACGCTTGACCTGATCGGCAGTGTTGCTCAGGGAAGCGCCTTCGGCCAGTTTCAGGTCGACCATCAGCTCCAGACGCCCGGACGCCGGGAAGAACTGTTGCGGGACAAGACGGAACAGCGCCACCGAGCCGATAAATAGCAGCACAGTCAGTACGATCACCGTCTTGCGGCGGCGCACGCACCATTCCACCCAACGCCGTACGCGCTGGTAGAACGGCGTGCCGTAGGGATCCGGTCCATCAGTACCGTGCTTGGCTGCGTGAATCTTCGCCAGGTCCGGCAGGAGCTTTTCCCCCAGATACGGCACAAACACCACGGCAGCGATCCAAGACGCCAACAGCGCGATGGTCACCACCTGGAAGATCGAACGGGTGTATTCGCCCGTACCCGATTGCGCGGTGGCAATCGGCAGAAAGCCGGCAGCCGTGATCAGCGTACCGGTGAGCATCGGAAACGCCGTACTGGTCCAGGCGAAACTGGCGGCCTTGAGACGGTCGTAGCCCTGCTCCATTTTGATCGCCATCATTTCCACAGCGATGATTGCGTCGTCCACCAACAAGCCCAGGGCCAGGACCAAAGCGCCCAGAGAGATCTTGTGCAAGCCGATGCCCAGGTAATACATGCTGGCAAAGGTCATGGCCAGCACCAGCGGAATCGCCAGGGCCACCACCATGCCGGTGCGCACGCCGAGGGAGAAAAAACTCACCAGCAATACAATCGCCAACGCCTCGGCCAACACCTGGACGAACTCACCCACGCTGGTCTTCACCGCCGCCGGTTGATCCGACACCTTGCGCAGTTCCATGCCTGCGGGAAGGTTCTTCTGCAGGCGTGCGAACTCGCCCTCAAGGGCCTTGCCCAGTACCAGGATGTCACCGCCATCGCGCATGGCCACGGCCAGGCCGATTGCGTCATCCCCCATATAGCGCATACGCGGCGCAGGAGGGTCGTTGAAGCCACGGTGAATCTCGGCCACATCGCCGATGCGGAACGTGCGGTCGCCCACGCGGATCGGGAAATTGCGGATCTCCTCCACCGTCTTGAAGTTACCCGACACCCGCAGTTGCACGCGCTCGCTCGGGGTTTCAAAGAAGCCGGCGGTAGACACCGCGTTCTGCTCCTGCAAAGCCTGTTGCACGGCCGCCAGGGGCAGGCCAAGGGTGGCGAGCTTGAGGTTGGACAACTCGATCCAGATCTTCTCGTCCTGCAACCCCAACAACTCGACCTTGCCCACATCCGGTACCCGTTGCAGCTGGATCTGGACGCGATCGGCGTAGTCCTTGAGCACCGCGTAGTCAAAACCCTTGCCGGTCAGGGCGTAGATATTGCCAAAGGTGGTACCGAATTCATCGTTGAAGAACGGGCCTTGGATATCCGGTGGCAGGGTCTGGCGGATATCGCTGATCTTCTTGCGTACCTGGTACCAGAGGTCGGGAATCTGCGCCGAGTGCATCGAGTCCCGGGCGATAAACGTGACCTGGGACTCGCCCGGACGCGAGAACGAGACAATGCGCTCGTACTCGCCGGTTTCCATCAGCTTCTTTTCAATACGCTCGGTGACCTGGCGCGAGACTTCCTGGGCCGTGGCACCTGGCCAGTTGGTCTTGATCACCATGGCCTTGAAGGTGAACGGCGGGTCTTCGCTTTGCCCCAGCTTGGTGTAGGACAACGTACCGACAACAGCCAGCAGCAACATCAGGAACAGTACAATCTGGCGATTACGCAACGCCCATTCGGAAAGATTGAAACCCATCGGGGACTACTCCTTGTTGGCCGCCAGATTCACCACCCGGTTGGAGCGATCCACCGGGCGTACTTGCTGGCCCTCATGGAGCACATGGACACCGGCGGCAATCACCCAGTCGGAAGGACTCAGGCCCTCTAGCACCGGTACGCTTTTTTCGCCAAAGGCACCGATCCGCACTGCCGTGCGCTTGAGGGTGTTATCCGGTTTGACCAACCAGACGTAGGACGCGCCGTTCTCTGCGCTGAGGGCAGAGAGCGGTACCGACAGCGGGATCACGCCGTCAGCCTGAATAAATACCCGTGCGCTCTGCCCCAGTTCGGCCGGGACTTTGCCGGCGTTGAAGGCCACCCGGGCGGCGAAGGTGCGCGACTTGGGGTCCGCCGCCGGTGACAGCTCGCGAATGCGCCCATCAAAACGCTGGTCGGGCTGGCTCCACAACTCAACGGAGACCGGCTGGCCAACCTTGAAGCGGCCGAAGCTTTGCTCCGGGAAGCTGATCAACACTTCACGCTCGCCATCGGTGGCCAGGGTAAACACGGTCTGCCCGGCCGCCACTACTTGCCCGACTTCCACCGCACGCTTGGCCACCACGCCATCCTGGGGCGCGCGCAGCACGGCATAGCCGGCCTGGTTGTTGGCGACGTCGAATTCGGCTTTGATCTGTTGCAGGCGGGCGACACCTGAGCGGTAGAGGTTTTCGGAATTGTCGTACTGGGAGCGGCTGACCATCTGACGATCCATCAGGGTCTTGTAACGATCGCGCTCGGCCCGTACCAGGCTCAGGTTGGCCTCGGCTGCCGTGACCTGGGCACGGGTGGCCTGCAGTTGCAGGCGCACATCCTGGGGATCGAGCTCTGCCAGCGGCTGGTTGGCCTTGACGCGCTCGCCCTCCTCCACCAGCCGTCGGCTGACTTTGCCCCCAATGCGAAACGCCAGGTCCGGCTCATAACGGGCACGAACCTCGCCAGGATAGCTGTCCATCGCCAGCGCCGAGGGCTGTGGCTGCACCACCATGGCGGGGCGCACGCTGGTTTGGGCCGCTTCTTCATGGCCACAGCCAGCCAACAAGAAAGCCAGGCTGACAGGCAACGCGAGGGGCAGGAGAATGCTGCGCATGCTGAAGGACCTTTCGCAAATGGTGCTAGGAATAATTATACTGGCCGGTATGTTATTAATACCAAACTCACCAGTCCAGTATTAAAGTGAAAATGTCCGACAATCCTGTAAACACCAATAGCCCCGGGCGTCCCAAGGACATGGCAAAACGCCAGGCAATCCTCGACGCGGCAAAAACCCTGTTTTTGAGCAATGGTTACGCGAGTACCAGCATGGACGCGGTCGCCCTTGAGGCAGGCGTGTCGAAACTGACGGTCTACAGCCACTTCACCGACAAGGAAACGCTGTTCACCGCCGCCGTCGAGGCCAAGTGCGAAGCGCAGCTGCCGGTGATGTATTTCGAGCTACCCGACGGTGTGCCGGTGGAGAGGGTGCTGCTGAACATCGCCCGTGGCTTTCACCTGCTGATCAATAGCGAGGAGTCGGTGAACCTGCATCGCTTGATGATGACCTCGGGCAATCAGGACCCGAAACTGTCGCAGATCTTTTTCGAAGCCGGCCCCATGCGGATGTTGCAGGGGATGGAGCGCTTACTGGGCAAGATCAACCAGAGTGGGGCATTGCGCATCGACAAGCCGTTTACCGCCGCCGAGCACTTCTTTTGCCTGCTCAAGGGCACGGCGAATTTCTGCTTGCTGTATGGCTGTGGCGAGCGCTTGAGCGAAGCGGCCGCCGAGGAGCATGTGCAGGAAGTGGTGGGGTTGTTTATGCGGGCGTACCGGCCTTGAACAGTCGTTGATCGATCTGGCGCCATCGCCGGCCGGCGATGAGGCCCTCAGGCCTTGAGCGCTTTCTTCGGATAAATATCGTACCGGCTGGATTTGCCATCCAGCGCATGGCTCGGCTTGGGCCCATCGATGCACGGCGCCTTGCGCGGGCGCTTCACCACCACCCGATGGCTGGCCAGGGCCAAGGCCGCCGCCAGCAACGCCGGGGCATCCGGATCGTCGCCCACCAGCGGGCGAAACAGGCGCATTTCTTTCTTCACCAGGGCGGTTTTCTCACGATGGGGAAACATCGGGTCCAGGTAGATCACCTGCGGCGGCTCACCTTCCCAATTGCGCATCACCTCAATGGAGTTGCCCTTGAGCAAGGTCATTCGCGCGACGATGGGGGCCACTTCAAAATCATCTGCCCCGCGCGCCAGGCCATCTTCGAGCAAGGCACCAATCAACGGTTGCCGCTCGATCAGGCTCATCTCACAGCCCAGGCTAGCCAATACGAACGCGTCCTTGCCCAGGCCGGCCGTGGCATCCAGTACCCGGGGCCGCACACCTTGGGACACGCCAACCGCCTTGGCAATCATCTGCCCGCTGCCACCGCCGTAGAGCCGGCGATGAGCCGCGCCACCCTCGACAAAATCCACCCGCACCGGCCCAGGCGCATCGGGCCCCAACTGTTGCAGTTGCAGGCCGTGCTCACCCACTTGCAGGGCAAAATCGGCGTCCGCCAGCTGCAAAGGCAGGCCAAGCTGCTCGGCCCAGTGCTGGGCACGGGCCTGGAAACCGTCGGCCAAGGCCTCGACCCGAATGCGGCTGGCCGCGGGTTGTTCGCTCATCGTTTACTACGCTCAAAAATATTAAGGATCGGCAAAAAGCGGCCGATAAAAAAGGATCAGGCATTTTGCCAGACCCTGAGCGTCGACCGAGAGAAATGTCAGACATTCATTCCCTATTCACCGGTGTACTGCCGACCCACAACCACTTCGGCCTGCGCAATACCCAAGCGCTGGCCGGCGTCAGTCATGTGTGGCAGGACTTCTTCGCCCGGGCGTTGGCCGAGCAACTTGGCCAGGAGCCAGGTGCGCAGTTGGCTGCAGATCCGGTGCCGGTGGATGCCTCAGTCGAACCCAGCGCCGGCAGCGACCTGCTGACGCAAATCGTTACCCAGCGTCATTGCGATGTCCAGGACACCGAGATCGCCCCACCTGAGCCGCTGTTCCTGCCGATTGCCGAGTTCGAACTGCAATTGCTGCCCCCGGCGGCCGTGCCGTTCCCGGAGGATGAAATCGTCGCCCAGCAGCGCCAGCAGAATTTCGAAAGTGGCTGGGTACGGCCGATCGTTCTGACCGCCGGCCAGCCACTGCCCGAGCCGGGCCCGGCGCCGCAACCCAAGCCTTTGTTCCTGCCGATTGCCGAATTCGAACTGGACCTGCTGCCACCGGCAGCCGAACCTTACCCTGACGAAGAACTGGTGCAGCAGCAAAAGGCCCTGGACTTCGATTGCGGCTGGGCGCGCCCACTGATCCTCAACAACCTGCGCCTGGCGGCCTGATCCCTAGCGGCACACCCACCAACGCCCCATATCCAGATGGAAATGGTTGCGATGGGCGGCGTTGTAGTCCGGGCTCAAGACCACGTTGAAATCGTCGCAGGCACTGTCGCGCACCTGACGCAGAAAGCGCGCGCTGGCATCCTCTCCCGGCCAATCCTTCAAGACATTGATACTGCGCCCATCTGCCAGGCGGAACCCGGCGATGTCCAGGGCATTGGCCGAGGCGTGCAGACTAAGTCGCCCTTGCGCACGACCGTACATATTGCGACAGGCAAAACTCCCCAGGTGATCGACCCGCGTCACCGCCTGTCCAAACACCGCCTGGGCGGCCGGCTGCAAGCTGTGGCGCTCGAACAGGGCAAACGCCACCGCCAACGGGCAACTGGCGAGGAAACTGCTGCTCAACCCCACCGCTGCGCCCTGCACCCGTAGCGTATTGCGCAGTGGGCACGCAGCATCAGCCGGGCTGTCCGCTTGATGACTGACCCGCAGCCCGGAGGTTTTCAGCACCTGGTCGCACAGCACGGGATCATCCTGCAAACGCCCGAGCTTGAACCGCGTCAGCAGGTTGGGAGCCGACTGTACATCCAGCGGCGCCCAGGGGTTCCACTCGGCGGGCAACGGCACCCAACCGCGCCATATGCCCACGAGTAGGCCAGCAGCGAGCAGCAGCAACAGCCCCAAGACTTTGAGAAAACCCACGGTTCACGCCTTGAACAATTGATTGGCCTGGCTGAACGGCATCGAGCGCTCGGTAAAGGTAAAGGTCCCCAGCTCCTTAATCTCCCGGGCAGCCCTGAAGAACTCGCCATAGGCCGCCAGGGCCATGGCCGAGCCAACGCTGATGCGCTTGACGCCCATGTCGCTCAACTGCGCCACAGAGAGTTTGAGACCACCGGACATCAACACATTCACCGGTTTTGGCGCCACCGCCCGCACCACAGCCAATACTTCCTCGGCACTGCGCAGGCCGGGGGCATATAGCACATCGGCGCCTGCTTCGGCGTAGGCCTGCAAACGGCGAATAGTGTCGGGCAAATCCAGGCGACCATGCAGGAGGTTTTCCGCACGGGCCGTCAGCATGAAAGGGAATGGCAAGCTGCGTACAGCGGCAACGGCTGCCTCGATGCGTTCAACGGAAAGATCAAAGGGGTAGATCGGGTCGACCGCTATCCCGGTGGCGTCTTCAATTGACCCACCGACAATGCCCGTAGCGGCAGCGCGCAACAGGCTCTGGGCGCAACCTTGGGGCGAATCGCTGAACCCGTTTTCCAGGTCCGCCGCCACCGGCAGCGCGGTAGCCTGGACGATCATCCCAGCGTTGCCCAGGGTATCTTCCAGCGAGAGCGCACCTTCGGCATCAGGGCGCCCAAGACTGAAGGCAAACCCCGCGCTGGTGGTGGCCAAGGCTTCAAATCCGAGGCTGGCGAGCATCTTGGCGGAGCCGGCGTCCCACGGATTGGGCATTACGAATGCACGATCACGCTCGTGCAATGCTTTAAAGGATTCGGCGCGAAGGGTTTGGGCATCCATGACTGACTCCAGGCACAAAAAGAATCCTAGAGTAACCCCAGTTGCTCTACTGCGGGTTCCCGATGCAGTTGGGCCAACGCCGGCAACCCCGGCAGACGTACCATCAATTGCTGATGAAAACGCATGGCCAACTGGGCCGCCAGGCGGTTATCCGAGGTGTGCAGGAACACGTAGGGCGTGCGCCCTTCCTCGATCCAGCTGGCGACTTTTTCAACCCACGGCACCAGGAATGGATCGTTGGCTTCCAGGTCCGGGTGGCCGATAAAGCGCACCTGGGGAAACTGGGTCAACGCCGCTGGCCGGGGCGGGACCTTGGGCTTTTTCGATTGGGCATGGAGCACCGCTGCCGAGGTTGAAGTGCAACTGAACAGGGCCCGAGGATCGAGGCAGATACGCTCGACACCACGGTCACGCAGCAGGCGGTTGAGGCTGCGCTCGGCGTCGCCCTTGGCGAAGAACTCACGGTGACGCACTTCCACCGCTAAAGGGCGTTCCAGGCCGTCGATAAACCCTGCCAGCTCCCCCAGCCGCTGTGGGGTGAAACTGGCTGGCAGTTGCAACCACAGTGGCGAAACCCGCTCGCCCAGCGGGCTCATCAAGCCGAGGAAACTTTCGGCAGCGGGCAACTGTTCGCGCAGGTCAGCGCTGTGGCTGATATCCCCGGGAAATTTGGCGGTAAAGCGAAAGTGCGCGGGCATGATCTCAGCCCAGCGCTGCACAGTCGCGACCGAGGGCCGCGCGTAGAACGTGGTATTGCCCTCGCAGGCGTTGAACACCTGGCAATACAACCCAAGAAAATCCGTGGCCCGGGCGTCTTGCGGATACAGGTACTCGCGCCAGGCGTTTTCACTCCAGGACGGGCAACCGAGGAAATAAGGCAACAACATCAGATGTAGATATCGAGACCCAGCACTTCCATATCCCATTCGACAAAGCCGGCAGTGGTCAGGTAGCTGGACAGGGCCGTGGCGACGCTCTTGCTCATGGAGCGCGGGAAGATCATGTCATGCTGGCGGGCCGGCACGCCGCCGATCCGCGCGCCGCTGGCACCTTGGGAACGGGCGGAAACCGCCGCACCCTGGGATGTTTCGGGCTGGACTTCAATAAAGTCGGGGGACTCTTCGACGGACTCGTCTACCTTCACGCTCGCCTTGCGGGGCTTGCGCTTGAGGGGGTAGGACTGGGAGGAAAAGCCGTCTATACGCATGCATGCAGATCCGTGATCAATGATGGCAATTTAGCGGCACTTTCCTTGGCGCGCAAATGCTCTGGTGATAACTAGAACACATAAACGGGCAAAGGTTTAAACCCTGGGGGCAAATTCTGACGATTGGCGATGCACTCCCCTGTAGGAGCGAGCTTGCTCGCGAAAAACCTCAGGGCAATGCGGGGAGTCAGGTTCCCCGCGTTATCGTTAACGACCTTCGCGAGCAAGCTCGCTCCTACAAAATACCGGCAAGTGTTCCAACCCCGCCCACTGTAGGAGCGAGCTTGCTCGCGAAAAACCTCAGGGCAATGCGGGGAGTCAGGTTCACCGCGTTATCGTTAGCGACCTTCGCGAGCAAGCTCGCTCCTACAAGGGGTCAGGACTGTTGGCGTTCGGCCTTGGTCTGCGCCACTTTATCGCGCAGGTAGACCGGTGCGGCCTGGTCGGCGGGGATCGCCTCGCCGCGCTCCCAGGCAAAACGCGCCAAGGTCAGCAAGTCTTCGGCGTGGGGCAGCATCACGGCATCCTGGCCGACCGTGGGCACGGCGATACGCTCGCCATAACCCCAGCCCGTACCGGCGCCAAACCAGTCACCGCTGGCATCCGCCGGCAAGGTAGCGGCCTCGGGTGGCTGCACGGCCTCGACACCGACCAGGCACATCTCACCTGCGGTTTCGCGGTAGCAGCCCCAATAGACTTCATCCATCCGTGCATCAATGGCTGCCGCGACCTGCTGCGCGCCATGCTCACGCAGGGCGCGCTGTGCCAGCACTGCCAGGTTGGACACCGGCAGTACCGGACGCTCCAGGGCAAACGCCAGGCCTTGCACTACACCAATGGCGATACGCACACCGGTAAACGCACCCGGGCCACGGCCAAAGGCGATGGCGTCCACCGCCGACAACGTGGTGCCGGCATCGAGCAACAACTGCTTGATCATCGGCAGCAGCTTTTGCGCGTGCAGGCGCGGGATCACCTCATAGTGGCTCGTGACCTTGCCGTTATGCAGCAGGGCAACGGAGCAAGCTTCAGTCGCGGTGTCCAGGGCCAGCAGGGTGCTCATCGGTGTGGGTGTCCAAATCGAAAAAAAGTGCGCCAGTATAAACAACAACGGCCCGCAAGCGGGCCGTTGAACGTCAAGCCGATCGTCAGATCAGCTCAGCGCTTGCAGCACCTTGGCGGTGATGGCTTCAACCGAGCCTACGCCCGGGATGTGGCTGTACTTCGGCTTGCCCTGGGCAGTCGACAGGTTCTGGTAGAACGCCACCAGCGGCTTGGTCTGGGAGTGGTAGACCGACAGGCGATGACGCACGGTTTCTTCAGTGTCGTCTTTACGCTGCACCAGGTCGTCACCGGTTACATCATCCTTGCCAGCCACTTTTGGCGGGTTGTAGACGATGTGGTAGACGCGGCCCGACGCTTCGTGAACGCGGCGACCGGCGATACGCTGGACGATCTCTTCATCTTCAACGGCGATTTCGACCACGGCGTCCAACTCGACGCCCGCCTTCACCAGGGCTTCAGCCTGGGGGATGGTGCGTGGGAAACCGTCGAACAGGAAACCGTTCTTGCAGTCTTCCTGGCTGATGCGTTCCTTGACCAGGTTGATGATCAGGTCATCGGAGACCAGGCCACCGCTGTCCATCACGCTCTTGGCGATCAGGCCCAGCTCGGTGCCGGCCTTGACGGCAGCGCGCAGCATGTCGCCAGTGGAGATTTGTGGAATGCCGAACTTTTCAGTGATGAACTTTGCCTGAGTACCTTTACCGGCCCCGGGAGCTCCCAGCAGAATGACGCGCATCGATGTGCTCCTCAATTTTTTATAGAGATGACGCTCGGATTCGCCGCGTGGGGCCAATCTCGTAGAATATGCTCGTAAAAATACGAATCCAGGCCGCCCAAACGGCCAAAGGCTGATCAAGATACACAGCGAGCCCTAACCACACAAGCCGCCAAAAGTCGGAAGAACCCGCACCACACAAGCCTTTTGGTCGCGGTATCCCTTGGTGCAACCCCGACACAAAACCGCCGACAGAGCCCTTTCGGGTCAGCCGGCGGTTTTGTGTGCAAGCCCTTGAGAACACGCCAGAAATGTCAGCCGGTATTACGCAGCCCGGCGGCAATACCAGCCACGGACACCAGCAGCGCCTGTTCCAGAGGGCTGTCCTGTGTCGCTTCCTGCTGGCGAGAGCGGGCCAGCAGCTCGGCCTGCAACAGGTGCAACGGATCGAGGTAGGTGTTGCGCAGGCGGATGAACTCCAGGGTGTCAGGACTGTGGGCCAGCAGCTGCGACTGCCCGGTCAAGCCAAGCACCACGGCGCACGCCTGCGACAATAGGTCGCGTAAATGCGCACCCAACGGCAGCAGGTCGGGCTGCACCAGACGCTCGTCGTACAGGCGGGCGATATCGGCGTCGGCCTTGGCCAGGACCATCTCCAGCATGTCGATACGGGTGCGGAAGAACGGCCACTGTTCGCGCATCTGCCCCAGCAACTCACCTTCGCCACGCTCCAGGGCCTTGCTCAATGCCGCTTCCCAGCCCAGCCAGGCCGGCAGCATCAGGCGGGTCTGGGTCCAGCCGAAAATCCACGGGATCGCCCGCAGGCTTTCGATGCCCCCCGCACGGCGCTTGGCCGGGCGACTGCCCAGGGGCAAGCGGCCCAGTTCCTGTTCGGGCGTGGACTGGCGAAAATACTCGACGAACTGCGGATTTTCCCGCACCACCGCGCGATAGGCGCTGACGCCATCGGCCGCCAACTCATCCATCAAATGCCGCCAGGCCGGCTCTGGTGGCGGCGGTGGCAACAAGGTCGCCTCCAGCACCGCAGCCAGGTACAGATTGAGGTTCTGCTCGGCGATATCCGGCAAGCCGAACTTGAAGCGAATCATCTCGCCTTGCTCGGTGGTGCGAAAACGCCCGGCGACCGAACCCGGCGGCTGCGACAGAATCGCCGCGTGGGCCGGGCCGCCGCCACGGCCCACGGTGCCGCCGCGCCCATGGAACAACAACAGTTCCACCTGCTGCTCGCGACAGATATCCACCAGGCGCTCCTGGGCCCGGTACTGCGCCCAGGCCGCGGCGGTGGTGCCAGCGTCCTTGGCCGAGTCCGAATAGCCGATCATCACTTCCTGCGGGCCTTGCAACCGCGCACGGTAGCCGGGCAACAGCAACAGGCGTTCGATCACCGGGCCGGCGTTGTCCAGGTCGGCCAGGGTCTCGAACAACGGCACCACGCGCATCGGCCGCTGCACCCCGGACTCCTTGAGCAACAACTGCACCGCCAACACATCGGATGCCGCGCCCGCCATGGAGATGACGTAGGAACCGAGGGAAGCCGCCGGCGCAGCGGCAATTTCCTTACAGGTATTGAGCACCTCGGCGGTGTCGGCCGAAGGCTTGAAGTAGCCTGGCAACAAGGGGCGACGGTTGGCCAACTCCTTCATCAGGAAGGTGATGCGCGCATCTTCGTCCCAGTCTTCATAGCGGCCCAGGCCCAGATAGTCGGTGATCTCGGTCATCGCCGCCGAATGGCGACTGGAGTCCTGGCGCACATCCAGGCGTACCAGGAACAGGCCGAACGTTACCGCTCGGCGCAGGCAATCAAGCAACGGGCCGTCGGCAATCACCCCCATGCCGCAGGCGTGCAGGGACTGGTAGCACAGCTCCAGCGGCTCCAGCAGGTCGCGATTGTTTTGCAGCACATCGGCCGGCGCCGGGATGCTGCTGGTCAACGCCGCATGCGCCCAATTGCGCGTGGCGCGCAGGCGTTCGCGCAGTTGTTTGAGCAAGGCCCGATAAGGTTCGACGCTATCACCGACCTTGGCCTGCAACTCGGGGCTGGCCTGCTGCATCGACAGCTCCGATGCCAGGTGATCGATGTCGCGCAAGTACAGATCCGCCGCCATCCAACGCGCCAGCAACAGCACTTCGCGGGTCACGGGTGCCGTCACGTTGGGGTTGCCGTCTCGGTCACCGCCCATCCACGAGGCAAAGCGGATCGGTGCCGCCTCCAAGGGCAGGCGCAGGCCGGTGGCGGCGTGCAAGGCTTGATCGGCTTTGCGCAGATAGTTGGGGATGGCGTGCCACAGCGAATGCTCGATTACCGCAAATCCCCATTTGGCTTCGTCCACCGGAGTGGGCCGAGTGCGGCGGATTTCTTCGGTGTGCCAGGCTTCGGCGATCAGCCGTTGCAAACGTTGGCGAATCTGCTCGCGCTCAGCACCGGTCAGGTCACGGTGATCCTGCAAGGCCAATTGGGCGGCGATAGCGTCGTATTTCTGGATCAGCGTGCGGCGCGCGACTTCCGTCGGGTGGGCGGTGAGCACCAGTTCGATTTCCAGGCGCGCCAACTGTCGGGCCAAAGATTCGCTGCTATGGCCTTCACGCTGCAGGCGCGCCAGCAACTCGGGGAGCACTCGCGATTCGAATGGGGCCGGCTGTGATTCATCACGCCGGTGAATCAGTTGGTACTGTTCGGCGATATTGGCCAGGTTAAGGAACTGGTTGAACGCACGCGCCACCGGCAGCAGCTCGTCTTCCTGCAATTGGTTGAGGCTGGCACTGAGTTCTTCGCCGGCCGCCGCCTCCGTGGCGCCACCACGGCGATCGGCCTTTGCGCCTTTGCGGATCTGCTCGATCTTGGCGAGGAACTCATCACCGTACTGCTCTCGAATCGTGTTGCCCAGCAGTTCACCCAGCAGGTGAACATCTTCACGCAAACGTGCATCGATATCGCTCATCAGCCAATCTCCAGCCAGAATCCGGGACGCTTTGACCTTCAAGAGTGCCGATCAAGGCGCGGTCTTACAAGGAACTTTAAACCTTGGCGGTTGCAGCTAGTCTCAAAGGTACGTCGTCGCGTTATCCACGCCGCGACCGGTCACTCATCACCGCCCGCTACCCTGGGCATAACTGAGGTTGCCATGAAAATCCGAGAACTGGCCCAGCAATGGGAAGAAACCGCCAAGGGTCGCCTGACCCGGACCGAATATGCCATCCACCTGGATGTAGAGGCCGCCGCACGGCTGGCGGCCATCCGCGAGATGTACCCCAAGCGCAGCACCGAGGAATTGCTCGGCGAACTGATCGGCGCCGCCCTCGAAGAGCTGGAAGCCAGCTTTCCCTATATCCAGGGCCAGCATGTGGTTGCAACCGATGAAGAGGGTGATCCGCTGTATGAGGATATCGGCCCGACGCCACGCTTCCTGTCGCTTTCACGGCGCTACCTGCACGATCTGTCGGCCATGCCTGACGATCAGAAACACTGATAAACATCCGCGAAAAAACTCCATCCCCCTGCGCACCGGGCCTTTTATAGGCCCGGCATACCGCTGCACGTGGCAAAAGTTCCAATTTTTAAACGCTGACCCTTCAGTCAGATTTGTTTAGATTTTTTTTCGGGCAAATCGCCATCTTTGGCTGAACTATTCAAAAAAGCCTCGGGTCACAGCCAGTAAGCCATCACTTGGAACAGGCGTTTGAAAAGGCAAACTGAGCTTCACCGCCAAAACGCAGACGCTGAACACCGTAGATGGATTTGATGTTTTTCAGGAGTTATCCAATGGAGTTGAAGACGATGAAGACCAGCACTGCCAAATCCTCGTTTAACCACCTGCGCGGGCTTAAATTGGCCGCGTTGGCAATCGGCACCAGCTTCGTCCTCGCGGGCTGCGCCGGCAACCCGCCGACCGAGCAGTACGCGGTGACCCAATCGGCCGTGAACAGCGCCGTAAGCGCTGGCGGTACCGAGTACGCTGCCGTGGAAATGAAAGCTGCCCAGGACAAGCTCAAGCAAGCCGAGTTGGCCATGCATGACAAGAAGTACGACGAAGCCCGTCGTCTGGCCGAACAGGCTGAGTGGGACGCTCGCGTTGCAGAGCGCAAGGCCCAGGCTGCCAAGGCTGATCTGGCGCTCAAGGACTCCCAGAAGGCTGTTCAGGAGCTGCGTAACGAAGGCATGCGCCCTGCTGTGATCCAGCAGAAGTAAGCAACGCCCTTGTTTGCATCGCATCCGAAATCGAATTGAAAGGACGACACCATTATGCGTAAACAATTGATGATCCCTGCCCTGCTGGCGATGAGCGTTGCACTGGCGGCCTGCTCCACCCCGCCTAACGCGAAC
Source organism: Pseudomonas sp. WS 5027 (assembly GCF_012985695.1). Taxonomy (NCBI): domain Bacteria; kingdom Pseudomonadati; phylum Pseudomonadota; class Gammaproteobacteria; order Pseudomonadales; family Pseudomonadaceae; genus Pseudomonas; species Pseudomonas sp. WS 5027. The sequence goes on from NZ_JAAQWU010000007.1 coordinate 113,124, forward strand.
CTGGAAAACGCACGGACCAACTTCTCGGCCCTGCAAGCCAACCCACAAGCGACCAAAATCGCCGCCCTGGAAACCAAGGACGCCAGCGAATGGCTGGACAAGGCCGACAAGGCCTATCGCGACAAGGAAGACGAGAAGAAGGTCGACCAACTGGCCTACCTGACCAATCAGCGTGTTGAAGTCGCCAAGGACACCATTGCCCTGCGCGAGTCCGAAGCCAAGCTGAAAAACGCCGGCGACGAACGTGCCCGCGCCCTGCTCGAAGCCCGCGACGCGCAGATCAAGCAGCTGCAAAACAGCTTGAATGCCAAGCAGACCGAGCGCGGTACCTTGGTGACTTTCGGTGATGTGCTGTTCGCCACCAACAAGGCCGACCTGAAATCCAGCGGTCTGATGAACATCAACAAACTGGCGCAATTCCTCCAGGAAAACCCGGATCGCAAAGTCATCGTTGAAGGCTACACCGACAGCACTGGCAGCGCGGCCTACAACCAGACCCTGTCTGAGCGCCGTGCCACTTCGGTACAGGTTGCGCTGATCAAGATGGGCGTTAACCCAAGCCGCATCGTGACCGCAGGCTATGGCAAGGAATACCCGATTGCCGATAACGCCAGCGTTTCGGGCCGTGCCATGAACCGCCGCGTTGAAGTGACCATCTCCAACGACAACCAGCCGGTCAAGCCACGTTCTTCGGTGCAATAACCGACTGACGTCTACCGGTCTGAAAGCCCTGCCTGAGTTCCAGGCAGGGCTTTTTTTTGCAAAAAAAAACACCTGCCTGCAGGTTTCTTCCGGTTAGCCGAACTTGACCGGGTTGTTGTTCTCCTGGGGCATCATGTTCTGCATACCCTGCTGTTTTTCGCTATTGATCTGTTTGCGCAGCAGGTCTTGCTCATCCCCTTCGCCGGCGCCACTGCCGCCAGCGCCCTGAGAGCCGCCTGCACCACCGGCACCGGCCAACAGCATCTCCAGGAGCTTTTTCAAGGCTTCAGGGTCAGTTTTGCCCTGCTGCTGAGCGCCGCCCACGTCCTTGCCGACCATGTTGCCGGAATCACCAAGGCCGGCGCCGCCGAAGTTACCAAACCCGCTAAAACCACCTATTCCACCAATACTCATCGCGATGCTCCACATAGTTGAAGGGTTGCTTGTCAGCGGTGCTGACCCCCCAATCAGTGGCTTCATACGGAATGTGGTTCCAAAAATTACCGGTTTGGTCACTGTTGCAACTGCGGTGTTTCCTGGCCCATGCAGCGCACTGCCTGCTTCTTGCTGTTTACCAGCACGCCCGTCAACCCCTTTTGCTCGGTGTCGAACAGCACCAGCACGCCATCCACGCATTGCGCCACCTGGGGTGCCGGGGTCAGGGAGACTTTATAGTCCTCGCCAGGCACGGTCTTGAGCATGGTGTAGTCGCTGAGCAGCAACGCATCCTCGGGCTTGGCGAAGTGCAGGTAACCGTAGTACCACAGGCAGCCAACAGTGCCGATGATGGTGCCGATGCCGGTGAAGATCAGGGGGATCATGTTGCGTTCTTCGCTCATTGCGGGCTCTCTGATGATTCAACTTTAGGATTGGCGGCCGCCGGGTAATTGGGGATTTCCCCCAGGCGGCGCAGGCCATTGAAATGCTGCGGGTCGTCAAGATAGCGCAGCATCACGGTTTGCCAGGTCTTGTCGGCAAAGGTCTGCACATGCCCACCCCGGGTCAGTTGCAGCACCCTGGGCGGCGGCGCAGCTTGATACAGACGGATGCCGTTGGAAAGCGGCACGATCGGATCATCCAGACTATGGAACAGCAGTTTCGGCACGCCGGTCAGCTGCGGCATGCCATGGATCGCGCTGTCGCTGTCCGGCACCAGCCACGACAACGGCACCTGAAACGGCCATGTTAGCCAGGAAGTACTCAGGGCGAATTGCCCTACATCACGATAACTGGCGGGCACCCCATCCAACACCAGCGCCTTGAGCCGGGGCTGGCGCGCGGGGTGAGCCGCCAGATAATGCACCGCCAACGCCCCGCCCAGGCTCTGGCCAAGGACGACCAGCGGCTGGCCCTGGGTTTCGGGCGCCTGGTCGAGCCACTGGAAAGCGGCATCCAGGTCCTGGTAGATGGCCGGCAACGCAGGTTTGCCTTGCGATACGCCATAGCCGCGGTAGTCCAGCATCAGCACTTGATAACCCTGGGCTGGCAACCACCAACTGCCCCCGAGATGCCCGGACAGGTTGCCCCCGTTGCCGTGCAGGTGCAGCACCGTGCCCTTGAGCGGCACGCCAGGCTTGGCCGGCAACCACCAGGCACGCAGCTTCAAGCCATCGGCGGTGGTCAGGGTGACGTCACGGTATTCCAGGCGCGCCTGTTGCGGGGTAAATGGCAGGCCGGGCTCGGGATAGAACAAGAGCGAGCTGCAGCCATTGAGGGTCAGAAGCAGGCATAGAATGCCGAGGAGTCTCATCCGTTGAAACCTCGCAAATGGGCTGACCATACAGCCCTGAAGATTAACTATAGGAGCTGGCTTGCCTGCGATAGCGGGCTGTCAGCTACTCCACCAGTGCCTGACAGGTCGCGATCGCAGGCAAGCCAGCTCCCACAGTTGATGGGGGTGGGTCAGAGGATATTGGAGTAATCCGCCTCGATCCGATCCAGGCTCAGGTGGTTGAGGAAGTTGGAGAAACACATCCACGCCGACAACGCGTTCATATCGCGGAACTGGTCCGGCAGGTATTTAGGCGGGACCACCAGGCCTTCGTCCACCAATTGGCGCAAGGTGCGCATGTCTTCCAGGGTGGTCTTGCCGCAGAACAACAGCGGCACCTGCTCCAGCTTGCCTTTGCGCACGGCCAGCTGGATGTAGTTGTAGACCATGATAAAGCCCTTGAGATAGGACAAATCCTTGGTAAACGGCAGGCCCGTCGGCGTCGAGCCACGGAACACCCGGCTGGCGTTGCCGTAGCTCTCGGCCATTTCAAAGCCTTGCTCGCGGAAGAACTCGAACACCTGAAGGAAATCGGCGCCCTCTTCCACCATATGGATCGCGCGGGTGCGGTTGGTCAGCTTGCGCAGGCGGCTGGGGTAGGAGGCGAAGGTGATGATCTCCATGAGGATCGCCAGACCTTCCTGGGTCACGGTCGACGACGGTGGCCCCTTGGACAGGAAGGTGCAGATCGGCTGGTTCTGACCATTAAGGGTGGTGCCCACGTGGACCAGCCCTTCATGGACTTCCAGGGCCCGCACATCACGCTCGTTGAACATCGCATCGGCGCGGATCTTGATGTAGTCGGCACCCGCCGCGGCGTCGGCCACAATGCCGTCGGACTCAAATACGCGGATGGTTTCCTCAGCCTCGCCAAACACCTTGTTCAGCCGGCTTTGCAGCAGGCTCACGGCGTCCTTGGCGGTCAAGGTCTTGGCTTCGTCCTTGAGGTCGCCACGCCCGTCGATGTTGTTCAGGTAGTCGGAAAGCATCAGGCCCAGGTCGGCCAGGGTCGGGTCGCCGGCATGGAATGCATCGGAGGCGGCGCCGTAGAGTTCCTGGGAAATCAGGCCGAAATCCTCGGTGCCACGGGCCTCGAGCATGCGCACCACCATGCGGTATTCCTTGCACATGCGCCGCATGATCTGCCCGACCGGGTTGAATTGCCCCAACTGGCGGGTGATATCACGCTCGATGTTCTGGAACTCCAGCTTCACCTTGCTGGAATCGAACGACAGTGGCCGGTTCAGGTAATAGTCGCGGTCCACCGCCGGCATGTGCTTGCCCTTGCCCTGAAGGAAGCCCTTGCGAATGTTGTCGTCCCACTTCACGGCGTCGAGGACGCGAATCGGTGTTTGCGCCAGCACAATGCGATCGGACAAGGTGCGTATCGTCTGCTGGTAATCGTCCACCCGGTGCTTCCTCTTTAAACGTTATTTGCCCACACGCTGATAGCGCACGGCTTCGACAAACACATCGGCGTTGGCCGGATCATCCAGGTAAGCCAGGACCTGATTGATGGGGCTGTCGATCAATGTCCCGTCGCCCTCGACTGTTTCCACACTGCTGCCCTGCAGGATTTTCTGCGCGATGGCCTGGTTGATCGCCTCGGGATCGAGGTTATAGACCACCAGTTCGCGGGCATCATTGAATTCGAAGCCGGCGAGGATAAAGTGCCCGCCGAGCTTGTCCGGCAGCGGCGCCGACAGGTACCAGCGGTTGCCGTGGCGGGACACGCTGAACAGGTATTCGTCGCGCTTGACCGGTTTGGTCTGCGAGGTGCTCACCGCCTTGTAGCGATGATTGCCAGCGCGGCTGATCTGCAGGTTGAGCGGTTCGCCCCAGGCATTCTTGCTGGCCCACTTGCCCAACAGCGCATCCGGCGCTGCCTCATTGGCCGGCAAAGGCTCCTTGAAGGTCACCAGGCAGCCGCCCAGAAGCAGGAACGACATTGCGATCACCATTACACGCCAAGCTTTCATCGGATACTCCAGCAATGAGCGATCTTCTGTAGGAGCGAGCTTGCTCGCGAAAAGCCTGAGGGCAACGCGGGGAGTCAGGTTCCCCGCGTTATCGTTAACGCCCTTCGCGAGCAAGCTCGCTCCTACATGGGGGGGCCATAGTGCTGCTAAAACCTTAGACCGAGGCCAGGACCAGGTGCATGTAACGCTTGAGAATCTCGAGCATTTCTTCACCGGTCAGCGCCTCGGGCTCGAACAGCAGGCCCTGATATTCCATCCGACTGATAATAGCCGTCAACACTTTGGCATCCTGTTGCGGCTCACGGGAGCCCAGCACCTGGAAAAACTGGCAAGTGCCCTGCAACAAAATCTGCTGGTGCGAACGGACCAACTCGCCCAGGCGCGGGTTCAACAAGGCCTCCTGGCGAAACGCCTGTTCGGCCATCAAGTATTCGCGCCGGTTCAGCAGTTGGCGCAGCACGTAATCGGCGGTCAGGCGCGCAATATCATCGGCCAGTTGCGAGCGTGACTCGGCACTGCCATCACCGTAGGCCACCATTTCCCGCAACAAGCCCTCGTTGCGCACCCACAACTTGCCCATGAACGCTGCACTGCGCTCCACATATTGGGCAAAGGTGTCGGTGAGCAGGTCGTCGATATCCTTGAAATAATAGGTGGTGGCCGACAGTGGCACACCGGCCTCTGCCGCCACCGCACGATGGCGCACGGCCCGCACACCATCGCGCACGACAATGCGCATGGCCGCATCAAGGATATCCTGGCGACGCTGCTCGCTGCCCTGGCGACTGGCCTTGCGGCCCTGGTACTGAACACTTTCTGCCACGGCGGCGGCGATGCCAGCGGCGCCCTCTTGAGCCATTACGCGCTTCACGAAAGATCGTCCTCTTACTCAACAAAAGTCTGGCGCCGTACGCTTGACGTTAGTACAGGCCACACAAAAAAGCCGCCTTATTAAAGGCGGCTTCTGGATTCGCTAAGGTTACGCTTGTGGCCGCATGTGCGGGAACAAGATCACATCGCGGATCGACGGTGAGTTGGTCAACAACATCACCAGCCGGTCGATACCGATACCTTCGCCAGCCGTTGGTGGCATGCCGTACTCCAGCGCCCGCACGAAATCGGCGTCGTAGTGCATGGCCTCGTCGTCACCGGCGTCCTTATCGGCCACCTGGGCCATGAAACGCTCGGCCTGGTCTTCTGCGTCATTCAACTCGGAGTAGGCGTTGGCGATTTCGCGACCACCGATGAACAGCTCGAAACGGTCGGTGACGTTCGGGTTGTCATCGTTGCGACGGGCCAGCGGCGACACTTCGAACGGGTACTGGGTAATGAAGTGCGGCTGTTCCAGCTTGTGCTCCACCAGCTCCTCGAAAATCATCACCTGCAGCTTGCCCAGGCCTTCGAAGCCCAGGACCTTGGCCCCGGCTTTCTTGGCAATGGCGCGGGCCTTGTCGATGTCGTTCAGGTCGTCAGCGGTCAGCTCAGGGTTGTACTTGAGGATCGAATCGAACACCGACAGACGCACGAACGGCTCGCCGAAGTGGAACACCTTGTCGCCGTACGGCACGTCGGTGCTGCCCAGGACCAACTGCGCCAGTTCGCGGAACAGTTCTTCGGTCAGGTCCATGTTGTCTTCGTAGTCGGCGTAGGCCTGGTAGAACTCCAACATGGTGAATTCTGGGTTGTGACGGGTCGAGACACCTTCGTTACGGAAGTTGCGGTTGATCTCGAACACCTTTTCAAAGCCGCCCACCACCAGGCGCTTGAGGTACAGCTCCGGCGCGATACGCAGGAACATTTCCATGTCCAGGGCATTGTGGTGGGTTTCGAAAGGCTTGGCTGCCGCGCCGCCCGGAATGGTCTGCAACATCGGCGTCTCGACTTCGAGGAAGTCACGCGCCATCAGGAAGCTGCGGATGTGCGCGATCACTTGCGAGCGCACACGGAAAGTCTGGCGCACTTCTTCGTTGACGATCAGGTCGACGTAGCGCTGGCGATAACGCTGCTCGGTGTCGGTCAGGCCGTGGTGCTTGTCTGGCAGCGGGCGCAGCGACTTGGTCAGCAGGCGCACGTTGGTCATTTCGACGTAGAGGTCGCCCTTGCCCGAACGGGCCAGGGTGCCTTCGGCGGCAATGATGTCGCCCATGTCCCAGGTTTTCACCGAGGCCAGGGTTTCTTCCGAGAGCGTCTTGCGGTTGACGTAGACCTGGATACGCCCGGTCATGTCCTGGATCACCATGAACGAGCCACGGTTGAGCATGATGCGACCTGCCACCTTGACCGGGATCGCCGCTTCTGCCAGCTCTTCCTTGGTCTTGTCCGCGTACTGCTTCTGCAAGGCATCGCAGTAGTTTTCGCGGCGGAAGTCGTTGGGGAAGGCATTACCCTTGGCGCGCTCGGCAGCAAGCTTTTCCTTGCGCAGGGCGATCAGGGAGTTTTCTTCCTGTTGCAGGGCCTGGTCGAGTTGTTGGTCGCTCATGTCTTTAAATATTCCATCGGGTTCGTTGTCCCAGGCTCAGGCCGGGGATCGCCGGCAAGCCGGCTCCTACAGGGATCGCGGTTCGTCAGCGTATTACAGGCCTGATTTCAGGCTGGCTTCCAGGTATTCGTCGATATCACCGTCGAGCACCTTGTCGCAGTCGCTGCGTTCGATGTTAGTGCGCAGATCCTTGATCCGCGACGCATCGAGCACATACGAACGGATCTGGTGACCCCAGCCGATATCCGACTTGGTATCTTCCAGCGCCTGGGAAGCGGCGTTGCGCTTCTGCATTTCCTGCTCGTACAACTTGGCCCGCAGCATTTTCATGGCGGTGTCCTTGTTCGCGTGCTGGGAACGTTCGTTCTGGCAACTGACCACGGTGTTGGTCGGTACGTGGGTGATACGTACGGCCGAGTCAGTGGTGTTTACGTGCTGGCCACCGGCACCGGAGGAGCGGTAGGTGTCGATGCGCAGGTCGGCCGGGTTGATCTCGATTTCGACTTTGTCGTCGATCTCTGGCGAGACGAACACCGCAGAGAACGAGGTATGACGGCGGTTGCCGGAGTCAAACGGACTCTTGCGCACGAGACGGTGTACGCCGATCTCGGTCCGCAGCCAGCCAAAGGCGTATTCGCCCTTGATATGCACGGTCGCGCCCTTGATACCGGCGACTTCACCGGCGGACAGTTCCATGATGGTGGCTTCGAAACCGCGTTTGTCAGCCCAGCGCAGGTACATGCGCAGCAGGATGTTGGCCCAGTCCTGGGCTTCGGTGCCGCCGGAACCGGCCTGGATATCCAGGTAAGCGTTGTTCGGGTCCATTTCATGGCTGAACATGCGGCGGAATTCGAGTTTGGCGAGGTTTTCCTCGAGACGGGCCAGCTCGGCGACGACATCGCCCACTGCGCCTTCGTCGTTTTCTTCGACGGCCATGTCCAGCAGGTCGCGGCAGTCGCCCAGACCGGTGTTCAATTCGTCGAGGGTATCGACGATCTGCGCCAGCGCAGCGCGCTCGCGGCCCAGTTCCTGGGCGTATTCAGGTTTGTTCCAGACAGCCGGATCTTCAAGCTCGCGATTGACTTCGGTCAGACGCTCATGCTTTTGATCGTAGTCAAAGATACCCCCGAATAGTTTCGGAGCGCTCGGACAGGTCCTTGATGGTGTTAAGGATCGGGTTGATTTCCATGGCGGGCAGCACTCGTTGGCGAACTTTTGAAAGCCGGCGAGTATAACGGCAAAAGGCCGGAAACGGCAGTCCGCTTGGCCGAAAAGGCTGGGTTTGTGTGATATCTACAGACCGATAAATATCAAATGCAGGAGCTGGCTTGCCTGCGATGCAGACGCCTCGGTGTATCAAGTAGACCGAGGAGACGCCATCGCAGCATAAGTATCTACACAGCTTTCAGAAACTGACGCCCCGTGGCGAGCGGGCTTGCCCCGCGCTGGGCTGCGAAGCAGCCCCAAAAAGCCCGCCGCGTTTCTTCAGATAAACCGCGATGGCCGGGTTTAGGGCTGCTTCGCAGCCCAGCGCGGGCGATGCGGCGTTCCGACAAGCCCGCTCGCCACAACTGCGCTATCTGCCTGGATTTGGGCGTTGCGGCAGGCAAGCCAGCGCCTACATTGGCTTGGCAGTGTTCCGTGGGTTATTCAATCCCGACCTGGTTGCGCCCGTTATGCTTGGCCAGGTACAACCCCTTGTCCGCCGCCGAGATCAACTGCCGGCAATCGGTCCCCAGCAGTGGCGTCATGGTCGCCAGGCCAATGCTGATCGTCAGGCTCGCCCCTTCAGAAGGTGCGATGTGCGGGATCTTCAGCGCGGCAACGGCCTGGCGCAGTTTCTCGGCCACCAACCGCGCACCACCCGGCGAAGTATTGGGCAGCACCAGGGCAAATTCCTCGCCGCCGTAGCGCGCCGGCAGGTCCGAAGGACGGCTGCTGGCATCGCGAATAGTCGCCGCCACCTTGCGCAATGCTTCATCACCTTCCAGGTGGCCAAAGCTGTCGTTGTAGGTCTTGAAGAAATCCACGTCGATCATCAGCAACGACAACTGGGTCTGGTCACGCATGGCACGCCGCCACTCCAGTTCCAGGTACTCATCGAAGTGCCGGCGATTGGACAGCCCGGTCAAACCATCAGAGTTCATCAAGCGTTGCAGGACCAGATTGGTGTCCAGCAACTGTTGCTGGCTGACGCGCAGCGCACGGTAGGCCGCGTCCCGTTGCAGCAGGGTCATATAGGAACGTGAGTGGTAGCGGATACGCGCCACCAGTTCGATGTTGTCCGGCAGTTTGACCAGGTAGTCATTGGCCCCGGCGGCAAACGCGGCACTCTTGATCAGCGGGTCTTCCTTGGTGGAGAGCACGATGATCGGAATGTTCTGGGTCGCCGGGTGGTTACGGTATTCGCGTACCAGGGTCAGGCCGTCCAGCCCGGGCATGACTAGGTCCTGGAGAATCACCGTCGGCTTGATTCGGATAGCCTGGGAGATGGCCTGGTGGGGATCGGCACAAAAGTGGAAGTCGATATTTTCCTCATGGGCCAGACCGCGTCGCACGGCTTCGCCGATCATCGCCTGGTCGTCCACCAGCAACACCATGGCGGCGTTTTCGTCGGTCTTGAAGTCGTCGAGCTGTAAATCATTCATTTGCGGTCACCTGAATTACTACGTGCAGGCCAGGACAGCGAGTTATATCGGTCATTTTGCGAATACCTCCAGCAATCGTGGCGCAATTCTGTCCAATGGGCGAATCTCAACAGCGGCATCAATCGCCGCTGCCGCTTTGGGCATGCCGTAAACCGCACAGCTCTGCTGATCCTGAGCGATGGTCAGATAGCCCTGGTCACGCATCAACTTGAGTCCCTGGGCTCCGTCGCGCCCCATGCCGGTCAGCAAGACGCCGACGGCATCGCCGTTCCAATGGCTGGCGACGCTCTCGAAAAACACGTCGATGGACGGCCGATAAATCTCGTTCACGGGCTCCGCCGTGTAGGCCAGCGTACCGTTTTTCAGCAGCCGGATATGATGATTGGTGCCGGCCAGCAATACCACGCCACTTTGCGGTGGCTCGCCCTCACGCGCCAGGCGCACCGGCAGGCCCGAGGCGCTGCTCAGCCACTCGGCCATGCCGGCGGCGAAGACCTGGTCCACATGCTGTACCAGCACAATGGCTGCCGCAAAGTCCCGAGGCAAGCCCTTGAGCAGGATTTCCAGCGCCGCCGGACCGCCTGCCGAAGAGCCGATCGCCACCAGATTCAGGCGCTTGCCCGTACCCCGCGCGTGCACCGGTTCAGCCCGTACCCGGCTGCCGCGCTGGCCGATCAGCCAGCCAATATTGAGGATCTTGCGCAACAAGGGCGCGGCCGCCTCCTTGGCATCGCCCACCCCCAAAGCCGGGGTATCCACCACATCCAGGGCGCCATGGCCCATGGCTTCGAAGACGCGGCTGACATTTTGCTGGCGATCGACGGTAACAATAACGATAGCGCAGGGCGTCTCGGCCATGATTTGCCGGGTCGCCTCGACGCCATCCATCACCGGCATGATCAGGTCCATCAGAATCAGATCCGGGGTCCGCTCGGCGCAGCGCTGCACGGCTTCCAGGCCATTGGTGGCGACCCACACCACCTCATGGGCCGGCTCGAGGCTCAAGGCCCGGCGCAATGCCTCGACTGCCAGGGGCATGTCATTGACGATGGCGATCTTCATGCCCGGGCCCCTCCAATCAGTTCCACCACTGCATCGAGCAGGGCGTCGTCATGGAAACTGGCCTTGGCCAGGTAATAGTCCGCGCCGGCATCCAGGCCACGACGCCGGTCTTCTTCGCGATCCTTGTAGGACACCACCATCACCGGCAGCGACTGCAGGCGAGTGTCACGGCGCAAAAGTGTGACCAATTCAATACCGTCCATGCGAGGCATATCAATGTCAGTGATCAGCAGGTCGAAATCTTCGGAGCGCAGAGCATTCCAGCCGTCCATGCCATCAACGGCGACCGCCACGTCATATCCACGATTAAGTAATAGCTTGCGTTGCAGTTCGCGCACGGTAAGTGAGTCATCCACCACCAGGATGCGCTTGCGCGCGGCCTCGACGGTTTGCTGGGCGCGCCGGGCAATGCGCTCCAGGCGGCCGGTGTTGAGCAACTTGTCCACCGAGCGCAGCATGTCCTCGACATCGACGATCAGCACCACCGAACCATCATCGAGCAGCGCGCCGGCAGAAATGTCCTGCACCTTGCCCAGACGATCATCGAGCGGCAACACCACCAGGGTGCGCTCGCCGATAAAGCGTTCCACGGCAATCCCGTACACCGCTTCGCGCTCACGGATCACCACAACCTTGAGGGTGTCCTGGCTGGTCTGCCCGGGCGGGCGCTGCAACAGCTGGCTGGCCGCGACCAGGCCGACATGCCGGCCCTCGTGCCAGAAATGCTGGCGGCCTTCCAGTTGCACGATTTCGTCGGGCGAAAGGTCGCACATGCGTTCGATATGGGCCAAGGGGAAGGCGTAGGCTTCTTCGCCGACTTCCACCACCAGGCTGCGCACCACCGACAGGGTCAGCGGCACTTCCAGATGAAAGCGGCTGCCCTGCCCCGCCGTCTGTTCCAGCACCACCGCGCCGCGCAATTGGCGGACCATGTGTTGCACTGCATCCAAGCCTACGCCGCGCCCGGAGACTTCGGTCACCTTGTCGCGCAGGCTGAAGCCCGGCAGGAACAGGAAGGTCAGCAGTTCCTCTTCGCTCAGGCGTAACGCGGTTTCCAGCGGAGACAGATTGCGCTCGACAATACTGGCGCGCAGGCGCTCCAGATCAACGCCGTTACCGTCATCGCTCAACTCCAGCACCAGCAAGCCAGCCTGGTGCGAGGCGCGCAGGCGGATCAGGCCCTCGGCCGGCTTGCCCGCCAGCAGACGCTGCTCGGGCATTTCGATGCCGTGATCGACGGCATTGCGCAGCAAATGGGTCAACGGCGCTTCAAGCTTTTCCAGCACATCGCGGTCAACCTGGGTCTTTTCGCCTTCGATTTCCAGGCGTACCTGCTTGCCCAGGCTGCGGCCCAGGTCACGCACCATGCGCGCCTGCCCCGCCAGCACATCGGCAAACGGGCGCATGCGACACGCCAGCGCCGTGTCATACAGCACCTGGGCACGCTGGCCGGCTTGCCAGCCGAATTCATCGAGCTCGGCGGTCTTTTCTGCCAGCAGTAACTGCGCTTCGCCCAGCAGGCGGCGGGCATCGCCCAGGGCTTCCTGGGCTTCGAGGCTCAGGTCGACGGTCTTGAGCTGGCCATCGAGGTTGTCCAAGGCCCGGGCGCCGTTACTTTGAATGCGCTTGAGGCGTTGCAGGCTGGACAGGTATGGCTTGAGCCGCTGAGTTTCCACCAGGGACTTGCTGGACAGGTCCAACAGGCTGTTCAAGCGCTCGGCCGTGACCCGCAGGACGCGTTCGCCGCCTTCGGTCATGCGTTTGTTCTGACGCGGCGCTTCACTGCCCAGGGGCGGCGCGGCCTCTGGTTCCGGGGGCAATAGCAGCGACTCTTCAAGGGACGGCAGCGGCGGCGCAAGCGGCTCGGGCACCGGCGGCGGTGCAACCACCTTGGCCGTGGGTTGCGAGGGGTCCAGCAAGCGCTCCATCAGCGCCACATACCCCTCGATATTGGCCGGGCCCACGGTGTTGCCCGGCGTGGCGATGCGCATCAGCAGGTCAGTGCCCTGCAACAACGCGTCGATATGCTCAGGTTGCAGGTACAGCCGGCTTTCCTGGGCGCTGACCAGGCAATCTTCCATCACGTGGGCGACGCTGACGCCAGCGTCGACCCCGACAATCCGCGCCGCGCCCTTGAGCGAATGCGCCGCGCGCATGCAGGCTTCAAGCTGGTCGGCCTGGGTCGGGTTGCGCTCCAGGGCCAGCAAGCCGGCGCTAAGCACCTGGGTCTGGGCATCGGCTTCCAGGCTGAACAGTTCCAGCAGCGAGGCGTCGCGCATCTGATCGGGGGTCATGACAGGCTCCGGGTCACGGCAGACAACAGTTGCGCCTCGTCCAGCCAGCGCAGGCTGCGGCCCTTGAACTGCAACACACCTTGGGTGTAGCGCGCACTGGCCTGGGTGCCGGAGGCAGATGCCGCCTTGAGGGTGCGCTCATCGATGGCGTGAATGCCATCCACTTCATCCACCGGCACCACCACCGGGCCATCCTGCGCGGCGATGATCAACATGCGCGGCATGATCCGCCCGCCGCTGGGGCCGCCGGTGCTGCTGTCGAGCCCCAGCAGTTCCACCAGAGACAGGCAGGCCACCAGCGCACCGCGCACATTGGCCACCCCGAGCAGCGCCCGGGAACGCTGGTGGGGCAAGGAATGGATCGGTTGCAGGGGCGCGACTTCCACCAGGCAACGGGTGGCGATGCCCAGCCACTCCTCGCCCAGGCGGAACATCAGCAATGAACGGGTGGCGACCTCATCATCGGCCTGCGCGGCGGCGTCATGACGATGGTCTTCCTGGGCCAAGGCATAACGATCCAGCAGGCGGGTGGCGGCTGTGGAATACACCGCGCAATTGCGGCAGTGGATATGCTCGGCCAGCAACGGGCAGGATTTATCGCCGTGGATGCCAATGCGGTTCCAGCAATCATCGATAGCCTGGGTATCGGCGACCGTCAGGTCCAGGTCGGTGTCCGGGGATGCAGAGCTACTCATCGTTTACGCTCACTGTCAGCGGCTCGCTCGCTGCGGGCAGCACGGGCTTGCAAGCGCCGCGCCCCCGCCGTATCGCCCTGGGATTCCAGCAGCGCGGCCAGGTGCATCAAGGCCTGCGGATGCTGGGGTTCCAGGTACAAGGCTTTTCGATAATACCCCTGGGCTTCGAGGGCGCTACCCGCCACGTCACTGAGCAAGCCCAGCCAGTAGAACACCTGGGCCGCCGGTGGATGGTTTTGCAGGTAACGCTCGCAGGCAGCGCGGGCCTCAAGGCTTTTACCTTCATTGGCCAGGGTCGCGATCTGACCGAGCAGCTGCGCAGCATCCGAGTGCACGGGCGCAGGCTTGATCGGCACCACCGGCGCCGCGAACGCACTGAATGGCCGGGGCTTGCTCGGAATCGGCGCTGCGCTGCGCTGGGGCACCGGAGGCGGTATTGGGGCATGGACCGGCTCGGGAATGGGTTCGGCATGCCGACTGAAGGCAAATGACTGCGGCACACCAATCGAGCGCATGCCCAGGCGTCCCAGCAGGCTGCCTTCGGCCGGGCCGATAAACAGCACGCCGTCGACATGGGTCAGACCCTTGAGCACTTCAAATACCTGCTTCTGGGTCGGCTGGTCGAAGTAAATCAGCAGGTTGCGGCAAAACACAAAATCATAGGTCGGCTCGTTGGCCAGCAGCTGAGGATCGAGCAGGTTGCCCACTTGCAGACGCACCTGTTCACGCACCCGGTCGCAGACGCGGTAGCCATCATTTTCGGCGCTGAAATGCCGCTCACGAAACGCAATGTCCTGGCCACGGAAGGAATTTTTGCCATACACCCCGCGCCGCGCCCGCTCCACCGACAATGGACTGACGTCCATGCCTTGCACCTTGAACTGGTGAGGCAAAAGGCCCGCATCGATCAAGGCCATGGCGATGGAGTAAGGCTCCTCACCGGTGGAGCATGGCAGGCTGAGGATGCGCAGGGCGCGCATATGCTTGATCTCGCCCAGCCGCGTCACAGCCAGCCGCGCCAGGGTGGCAAAGGATTCGGGATAACGGAAAAACCAGGTTTCGGGGACGATGACCGCTTCGATCAGCGCCCGTTGTTCCTCGCTGCTGGTTTGCAGGCGCTGCCAGTATTGATCGGCATTCAGCCCCTGCAGCGCCTGGCTGCGCTGACGCACGGCGCGCTCGATAATCGCTTCGCCCACCGAGGCGACATCCAGGCCGATTCGTTCCTTGAGGAAGTCGAAAAAGCGTTGATCATTGCTCATCACACCTCCCCAACTGTCGGGTCGGGGGCAAACAGCAAGGCACGGACCTCGGCGGTGAGCAGGTCGGCAACGCCGATCCACTGTGTCAGGCCTTGCTCGTCTTCGCGCACCGGGCCCAGATACGGCGCTTGGCGATTGTCCAGGCCATAGGGTTGAAAGTCCGCCGGATCGCAGCGCAGGGTATCAGTCGCCTGTTCGAGGATCAGCCCCAGCCAGCGCGATTCCAGCCAAGCCTCTGGCCGATAGTTGACCAGTACCAGCCGTGTACTGGTGCGGGCCTGGGCCGGCGTACCAAAGGTCAGGGCACTGAGGTCGATCACCGGCACCATATTGCCGCGATGGGCAAAGATTCCGGCGACCCACACCGGCGCGTGGGCGATGGGCTTGAGCGGCAGGCGCGGCAACACCTCGGCCACTTCCGTGGCCTTGAGGGCATAGCGCTCGCTGCCGATATGAAACACCAGGAACAAGGCTTTTCTGGCTGCCGTCACCACGCCGCGTTTCGCCGCCGGATCACTCATCAGACTTTGAAACGCGACACGCCGCTGCGCAGACCCACCGCAACCTGGCTCAATTCATCAATGGCAAAGCTGGCCTGGCGCAGGGATTCCACGGTCTGGCTGCTGGCATCGCCCAACTGTACCAAGGCATGGTTGATCTGCTCGGCACCCGTGGCCTGGGCCTGCATGCCCTCGTTGACCATCAGCACCCGCGGCGCCAAGGCCTGGACCTGGTGGATGATCTGTGACAGTTGCTCGCCCACTTGCTGCACCTCGAACATGCCGCGACGGACCTCTTCGGAGAACTTATCCATGCCCATCACCCCGGCCGATACAGCTGACTGGATCTCGCGCACCATCTGCTCGATATCGTAGGTGGCCACGGCGGTCTGGTCAGCCAAGCGTCGTACTTCGGTGGCCACCACGGCAAAGCCGCGTCCGTATTCACCGGCTTTCTCGGCCTCGATGGCGGCATTGAGGGACAGCAAGTTGGTCTGGTCGGCCACCTTGACGATCGTCACCACCACCTGGTTGATGTTGCCGGCCTTCTCGTTGAGGATCGCCAACTTGGCGTTCACCAGATCGGCGGCGCCCATCACCGAATGCATGGTTTCTTCCATGCGAGCCAGGCCTTGCTGGCCAGAGCCGGCGGCCACCGAGGCCTGGTCGGCGGCGGTGGACACCTCGGTCATGGTGCGCACCAGGTCCTTGGACGTGGCAGCGATTTCCCGCGAAGTGGCGCCGATTTCGGTGGTCGTGGCGGCGGTTTCAGTGGCGGTGGCCTGCTGCTGCTTGGAGGTGGCGGCAATCTCGGTCACCGACGTGGTGACCTGCACCGACGACCGCTGGGCCTGGGATACCAGGGCGGTCAGCTCGGTCATCATGTCGTTGAAGCCGGTTTCGACGGCACCGAACTCGTCCTTGCGCTCCAGGTTCAGGCGCTTGCTCAAATCACCAGTGCGCATGGTTTCGAGGATATCGACGATACGCTTCATCGGCGCCATGATCGCGCGCATCAGCAGCAGCCCGCACAGGCCGGCGGCGAGGATCGCGAGGAGCAGCGACACGCCCATGCTGATTTTTGCGGCAGCTACGGCGTCATCGATGGCGGCAGTGGCCCTGTCTGCGACCTGTTTGTTCTCATTGATGATGTCGTTGAGCTTCATGCGCCCTGCAATCCAGGCCGGAGTCAGTTGCTCGTCGAACATCTTGACGGCCTCGGCTTCCTTATTGGCCTGGTGCAATTCCAGGACCTGGGCCAGCACTCGGTTGTACTTCTGGTGCAGGGCTTCGAAGGCGTCGAACTCGCTACGATCCTGGTCGATATTGATCGTATTGGCATAACTGGCCATGTGCTGCTCAAGGCGTGCTTCGAACGACTTGTAATCCTGTCGGTCAGCATCGGAAATGCCCTGATGCTCGCGCAAACCGATCAATTCCTGGGTCTGCAGGTAGCTGTCGACCCAGGCGCTGCGGATCATCGAGCTGAAAAACACCCCCGGCACGGCGTCGTCGCGCACCGAGTTTTCGCTCGCTTCGATCTTCAGCAACCGTGAATACGAGACCACAACCATCAGCAGCATGATGGCGATAATGACCGCAAAGCTCGCCAATATGCGTTGGCGCAAGGTCCAGTTCTTCACAGTATTTCCTCGAGGGCCGATCAAATGCCGGGGAGTATAGCTGAGGCCGTGCCATCATTTATCAATGGGTTGTGGCCCAAGTCTCAAGGAATACAAAAACACCCCGCAACCTGTCCGGCGGCGGGGTGTTTTTTTGTGCGGGGTGGGTCAGAGCGTGGCTTGGCGTACCTGTTTTTCCAGTTCACTCTTCAGACCCGGTTCCAACTTGAGCTGGCGGGCCAGTTCGTCGAGGTAGGACTTCTCCATGAAGTTTTCCTCGTCCACCAGCATGACGCTGGCGATGTACATTTCGGCAGCCATTTCCGGGGTGCTGGCGGCGCGGGCTACATCGGCGGGGTCCAGGGGTTTGTTGAGCTCGGCATGCAGCCAGCGTTGCAGCTCCTGGTCGTTGTCCAGCTTGACGAATTCACCTTCGATCAAGGCGCGCTCGCGCTCGTCCACATGGCCATCGGCCTTGGCGGCGGCCACCAGGGCCTTGAGAATGGCCTGGCTATGCAGCTCGACCTGGGCTGGCGGCAGGCGGTCGAGGGTCTGTGGCTCGCCTTTAGGCGCACCGGCCTGTTGTGCTTGCCAGTTGCCGTAGGCCTTGTAGGCAATGACGCCTAATGCTGCAAGACCGCCATAGGTGAGGGCTTTACCGCCAAAATTGCGGGCTTTTTTGTTGCCCAGCAGCAAGCCCATGGCCCCGGCAGCCAATGCCCCGCCTCCCGCGCCGCCCAACAGGCTGCCGAGCCCGCCACCGCCGAGCAGACCGCCCAGTGCGCCTTTGTCATCGCCTTTACGTTGACCGCCCGCCTTGTTTTGCAGCATGTCCTGGCCGGACTTGAGCAACTGATCAAGCAATCCACGGGTATTCATTCATAGCCTCCAGAAACTTGGGTTCATAGGTTTAATAGGCTGTCAGCGTAAAACTAAGTGCCAATAATCCTGGATATAGAGTGCTTCCAGATGTAACTCAACTGGGGTTGGGGTTGGGGTTGGGTACATATCCGTTGCTGCGGTAACGGCCACTTAGGGTTCCGCCCTGACGGCGGGTCACTTTGGAAAAGCCCCAAAGTAACCAAAGGGCTCTTGCCCCACCACTCGGTGCCTCGCTTAGGCTCGGCATGCCCGTAATCCGACATTGATTTGGGGGGCCGCCGCGATGGGCCATCCATGGCCCAGCGCGGCTAAACCGGCGTCCTGCCGGTTTACCCCCCAAACCAATATCGGATTACGGCCAGCGTGGTTTAACGGGGCGCCTAAGATCAAAATCACAAGCAAAACGAGGCGGCCTGACAGCCGACCTGATCGTCGAAGCGTGCGCGTATCCTTGTGGGAGCGGGCTTGCTCGCGAATGCAGTCTGTCAGTTGATAAATGCATTGACTGACACTCCGCATTCGCGAGCAAGCCCGCTCCCACAGGGGAAAGCAGCTTCGCACTGTTGCTCTGCTTTTGATCTGGCTTTTGATCTTGGGCGCCCCGTTAAACCACGATGGCCGCAGGCAGGTATTGCGCAGTGGGCACCCCGGCAGGATGCCGGGGTAGCCGCGACACGGCCATGGATGGCCGATCGCGGCGGGCCCACGGAGCAATGCCTGACTGCGGGCATGCCGAGCCTAGGCGAGGCACCGAGTGGTGGGGCAAGAGCCCTTTGGTTACTTTGGGGCTTTTCCAAAGTGACCCGCCGTAAGGGCGGAACCCATAGCCGCCGTGACCGCAGCAACGGATATGTACACAACACCCCCCTGCAGACACGTCTTGTTTCACATGCAACGCCATCATCCCGCTATCAATCAATTTTCCTTCCCCACCGAACCCCTTAAGCTATTCGGCATCTGTTTAATGTCCGTTGCGTTTGGCCGAAGGCATGTCCGAACCGTTATTTCTGATCCAGCACGCGCCAGGAACGGCACGGGATTGCTCACCACAGGTTGTATTTATGCACCGCAGGAATTTGCTCAAAGCGTCCATGGCCATCGCGGCCTATACCGGACTGTCGGCCAGTGGCCTGCTGGCCGCTCAAGCCTGGGCCGGGAATCGTGCAGCCGATGGCGACGCCAAGGCGTTCGACTTCGACTGGCTCAAGCTGCAAGCCAAGCAATTGGCCGGCAAACAGTATCAGGACACCCGCCAGGTACTGCCGCCGACCCTGGCGACCATGACCCCGCAGAATTTCAATGCCATTGGCTACGACGGCAATCATTCGCTGTGGAAAGACCTCAAAGGCCAACTGGACGTGCAGTTTTTTCACGTCGGCATGGGCTTCAAGACCCCGGTGCGCATGCACAGTGTCGACCCCAAGACCCGTCAGGCGCGGGAGGTGCATTTCCGTCCATCGCTGTTCAACTATGAAAAAACCACGGTCGATACCCAGCAGCTCAAGGGCGACCTGGGCTTTTCCGGGTTCAAGCTGTTCAAGGCCCCGGAACTGGACCGCCACGATGTGGTGTCTTTTCTCGGCGCCAGCTATTTCCGAGCGGTGGATAACACCGGCCAATACGGCCTTTCGGCGCGCGGCCTGGCCATCGATACCTACGCCAGCAAACGCGAAGAATTCCCCGACTTCACCCAGTTCTGGTTCGAGACGCCGGACAAGGACAGCACCCGCTTCGTGGTCTACGCCCTGCTCGACTCACCGAGCGCCACCGGCGCCTACCGCTTCGACATCGATTGCCAGGCCACCCAGGTGGTGATGGCCATCGACGCCCATATCAACGCGCGGACCGCGATCCAGCAGATGGGCATCGCGCCCATGACCAGCATGTTCAGTTGCGGCACCCATGAGCGGCGCATGTGCGACACCATTCACCCACAGATCCACGATTCCGATCGCCTGGCGATGTGGCGCGGCAACGGCGAGTGGATCTGCCGCCCGCTGAACAACCCGGCAAAGCTGCAATTCAATGCCTTCGCCGATAAAGACCCAAAAGGTTTCGGCCTGGTGCAGACCGACCATGAGTTCGCCAGCTACCAGGACACCGTCGACTGGTACAGCAAGCGCCCGAGCCTGTGGGTAGAACCGACCACCGCGTGGGGCGAAGGCTCTGTCGACCTGCTGGAAATTCCTACCACCGGCGAGACCATGGACAACATCGTCGCCTTCTGGACCCCAAAGAAACCGGTGGCCGCCGGCGACTCCCTGAACTTTGGCTACAAGCTCTACTGGAGCGCCCTGCCCCCGGTCAGCACGCCGCTGGCGCAGGTCAACGCGACCCGTTCCGGCATGGGCGGTTTCACCGAAGGCTGGGCACCGGGTGAGCATTACCCGCCGGTCTGGGCGCGCCGGTTTGCCGTGGACTTCAAGGGCGGCGGCCTCGACCGTCTGCCCGAAGGCACCGGGATCGAGCCGGTGGTCACGTGCTCCCATGGCGAAGTGAAAGATTTCAGCGTGCTGGTGCTCGATGACATCAAGGGCTATCGCATCCTCTTCGACTGGTACCCGACCAGCGATAGCGTAGAACCGGTGGAAATGCGCCTGTTCATTCGCACCAATGACCGGACCTTGAGTGAAACCTGGTTGTACCAGTACTTCCCGCCCGCACCGGACAAGCGCAAGTACAGCTGATGCCAAACGTTCCCACGCGCTGAGTAGCGTGGGAACGCCCTGGCCGGGTCAAAAGCGTGAAATGCTCTTCATCGCGCCAATCAGATAGCGCATTGCAACTTGATCGTTTTCGGTCAAGGCGCGGTACTGCTCCAGCAGTTGAGTCTCATCCGAGCTCAATCGGCGGCCATGCAATGACAGCCTGCGGCTGAAAAAAAGCGTCAGAACCTCTGTTACACCAATGGACTTGGCCATGGAATGTTTCTCCGTGTAATAAACAACAACTCCTAATGCCCATAACCCTGTCCGCGAAGTGCAATGCCTCAGCGAGCAAACAGACTGACTTCCTGGGCCAGAAGCCGCCTTACTTCAAGCGTAGAAACTATCCTGGCGCCTGTGAGATTTTTTTAGAGTATTCACTTAAATATTTCTCTCGAAGCAAAAAGCTTGCAGAAAACTCTTACGCCTCATAAATTGACTGACCACTCAATTAATTAATGAGACAGGCATGCGCACCATTGATCCCCAACAACGCGAAAGCAAACGCATGGCCCTGTTGGATGCCGCGTCCCAGTGTTTCGCCGAGGCCGGTTTTGTCGCCACGCGCACCGCGGATATCTGTGCCCGGGCCGGTATGAGCGCGGGCAATCTGTTCCACTATTTCGCCAGCAAGCACGAGGTCTTGCTGGCGCTGGTGGCACGCGAAGGCGCAGAGATCCAACAGGCCATGGCGCCGTTGGCCAAGACGGCCGATCCGATGGCGCAGTTGCTGGCTTTCCTCGATCAGGTCTGCCAATTGGCCTGCGACCGCCACTACGCCGGCCTGGCGCTGGAGATCTCGGCCCTGGGTTATCGCGACGAAGCCGTGGCGCGGCTGGTGAAGGCCAATGACCGCTCATTGCGTGATGGCTTGGAAGCCCTGGTAAAGGCGGCCGACCAGGCCGGGCAATTACACACCGCGTTGAGCGTGCCCGACGCGGCCAACTGGCTGGCCGCCTTGATCGATGGCATGTTCGCCCGCGTGGCTGTCGACCCGGACTTTCACCCCGAGCAGCAGACCACGGTCCTACGGGCCCTGGTGGTTCACCTGCTACAGGGGCGTTGAACATGCCAGCAACGACCAATGCGCGCCTGGTCCAGGTCGATGCGCTGCGCGGGTTTGCCTTGCTCGGCATTCTCAGCGTGAATATCTGGGCCTTTGCCGATCCCTTTTATGCCTCGACCTCCAGCAATCCGGCCTACGCCAGCGCGCTCGATCACGGGGTGCGGCTGCTGGTGGCATGGTTGTTCGAGACCAAGTTCTACCTGCTGTTTTCCTTCCTGTTCGGCTACAGCTTCACCCTGCAAATGGCCGCCGCCGAGCGTGCCGAGGCCGCGTTCGTCCCACGCATGCTGCGCCGGCAACTGGCACTGTTGGTATTGGGCCTGCTCCATGGTGCCCTGTTGTACTACGGGGAGATTCTCTCCACTTATGCCCTCCTGGGCCTGGTGCTGCTGGCCGCCCGTAACCTGTCAGCGGCCCGCGCCCAGCGGTGGGCAGTCGGTCTGGTGGTGGTCGCCTGTTCACTGTGGATGGCGTTGGGAGTCTTGCAGGGGCTGGCGGGTGAATGGGTCGGCACTGGCCAGGGCGAGGCCCAGGCAAAACTCACGGCATTTTCCGCCGGGGCCCTGCAAACCTTGCAGTTTCATAGCCGGGAGGTGTGGACCACGGTGCCGGCGTTATGGCTATTGCAAGGACCCAGCGCCCTGGCGATGTTCCTGTTCGGTTACGCCGCCGGGCGCCAGCAGTGGCTGGCGTCGCCACAGACCTGGGAACCCCGCACCCGACGCCTGCTGCTAATGACCGCCCCACTGGGCCTGCTGGGTGCGTTGCTCTACGCCCTTACCGCCGCTTACAGACCAGGCGGCGGCCTGGAAACCTTTGCCTTCGGCCTCGGCCAACTGACGGCACCACTGCTGACAGCCGCCTATTGTCTATTGATGTTGGCGCTGTTCAACACCACCAGCGGTGCAAGGCTGTGCGCGTACCTGGCGCCGCTGGGCAAGATGGCCTTGAGCAATTACCTCATGCAATCGATCGTGCTCGGGCTGTTGTTCACCGGCTACGGCGCTGGCTGGATCAATCAGGTCGAGCCATGGTTGCTTTTACCCATGGCTGCCGCGATTTTTATCCTGCAAATGTGGCTGAGCACCCACTGGCTTCGCCGCCATCCCTATGGGCCGTTCGAGTGGTTGTTGCGCGCCGCGACGTTACTGGCCTGGCCGAACTGGCGGCGCAGCGAATAAACATCAAAATCGCCACTCCCCGGCCACAGGCAAGAAAAAACCCACCGTGATCAGCGGTGGGTCTGGGTGATAAATGTAAAAATCAGTCGCGCAAGTCAGACTCATGAATCGGCTGGTCGCGGTGGGTCGCCCGCTGGTATTGCGCCGGCCAGGTCGCCTTGCGCCCGCCCAGGTCGTCATCGGCGTGCAGCGGCCAGTACGGATCACGCAGCAGTTCCCGGGCGAGGAAGATGATATCGGCCTGGCAGGTCCGCAGAATATGCTCGGCCTGGGCCGGCTCGGTAATCATGCCCACCGTGCCGGTGGCCATGCCGGACTCCTTGCGCACACGCTCGGCAAAGCGCGTTTGGTAACCGGGCCCGATAGGGATTTCTGCATTGGCCGCAGTGCCACCGGAGGATACGTCGATCAGGTCCACGCCCAGGTCTTTGAGGCGGCGCGCCAGTTCCACGGTTTCATCCGGGTTCCAGCCGTCTTCCACCCAGTCGGTGGCTGAGACGCGCACAAACAACGGCAGCTCTTGCGGCCACACCTCACGCACCGCTTCGGTGACTTGCAATACCAGGCGAATACGGTTTTCAAAGGAGCCGCCATATTGATCCTGGCGCTGATTGCTCAGGGGCGAAAGAAACTGATGCAGCAGATAACCATGGGCGGCATGGATCTCCACCACTTTGAAACCGGCAGTCAGGGCGCGTTTGGCGGCGGCCACAAAGTCGGCGATCACCTGCTGGATTTGCCCTTCGTCCAATTGCCGGGGCGCGGTGTGCTGCGGGTCGAAGGCGATGGGCGACGGACCTACCGGCACCCAGCCGCCGTCCGCGGGCTTGACGCTGCCGTGCTTGCCGATCCACGGTCGGTGGGTGCTGGCCTTGCGCCCGGCATGAGCCAGTTGAATACCTGCCACCGCCCCTTGGGCGCTGATAAAGCGGGTGATGCGCTGCAACGGTTCAATCTGGGCATCGTTCCACAGGCCCAGATCCTGGGCGGTGATGCGGCCATCCGCGGTGACGGCGGTGGCTTCACTGAAAATCAGGCCAGCGCCGCCGACGGCGCGGCTGCCCAGGTGCACCAGGTGCCAGTCATTGGCCAGGCCATCGACGGCGGAGTACTGGCACATCGGCGATACGGCGATGCGGTTGAGCAGGGTCAATTGGCGCAGGGTATAGGGTTCAAGCAACAGACTCATGGGGCACCTCTTCTCGTATCCGGTGGGCATTGGCTCCAGGGTTCTGTCTGACCGGTGCGCGTGACGAAAAGATGAAAGGCCCGTCCCCTTCGGGCTAAAAAACAGACAAGGTCACAAGACCAATCACACAGTGCTTAGAGACTAGTCGACAACCGGGGATTGCACAGGGTTCAGCGCGGTTCGATGTGGGCAATCATCAATTGCACGGTTTCCTGGCCACGGAATTCGTTGACGTCCAGCTTGTAGGCCAGCTCCACCCAGCGAATGGTCGGGTTGGGCCACACTTCGCGGTCGATGCCAAAGGCAATGCCATCGAGTTTCACCGCGCCGCACTCACTCTTGAGCACCACCTTGAGGTGACGCTCGCCCACCACCCGTTGCTCCACCAGCTGAAACACCCCGTGAAACAGCGGTTCGGGAAAGTGCTGGCCCCAGGGCCCGGCATTGCGCAGGGCGCGGGCCAGTTCCAGGTGGAACTCTTCCACCGCCAAGGTGCCATCGGACAGCAGGCGCCCGGTGAGGTCTTCTTCACGCAGTTGGCGGCGCACTTCGGCGTCGAAGGCTTCGGCGAACAGCGGGAAGTTCGCCTCAGGCAAGGTCAAGCCCGCCGCCATGGCGTGGCCGCCGTACTTGGCGATCAGGTTCGGATGCTGGCTGGCCACCACGGCCAGGGCATCGCGGATATGGAACCCCGGCACTGAACGCCCGGAGCCCTTGAGCAGGCCATCACCGGCATCGGCAAAGGCAATGGTCGGGCGGAAATAACGCTCTTTCATACGCGAAGCAAGGATGCCGATGACACCCTGGTGCCACTCAGGGTCGAACAGGCACAGGCCGAATGGCATCGACTCCACCGGCAAGTCCTTGAGCTGGGCCAGGGCTTCGCGCTGCATGCCCTGCTCGATGGTCTTGCGGTCCTGGTTCATGCCATCCAGTTGCGCGGCCATTTCCCGGGCCTGGGCGAAGTCGCTGGTGAGCAGGCATTCGATGCCCAGGCTCATATCATCCAGGCGCCCGGCCGCGTTGAGCCGCGGGCCGAGAATAAAACCCAGGTCAGTGGAGGTGATACGCGCGTGGTCACGCTTGGCCACTTCGAGGATAGCCTTGATGCCCGGCCGCGCACGGCCGGCGCGAATCCGCTCCAGGCCCTGGTAGACCAGGATGCGGTTATTGGCATCCAGGGGCACCACGTCGGCCACACTGCCCAGGGCCACCAGGTCGAGCAACTCGCCGATATTGGGTTGCGGCTGGTTGTCGTACCAGCCCAGGCTGCGCAAGCGCGCGCGCAACGCCATCAGTACGTAGAAGATCACTCCCACGCCCGCCAGGGCCTTGCTGGGGAACTCGCAACCGGGCTGGTTCGGGTTGACGATGGCATCGGCCGCCGGCAGTTCATCGCCGGGCAAGTGGTGGTCGGTGACCAGCACCTTGAGCCCCGCAGCCTTCGCCGCCGCCACGCCTTCGACACTGGAGATGCCGTTGTCCACGGTGATCAGCAACTGCGGCTCGCGTTGCAAGGCCACGGCAACGATTTCCGGGGTCAGACCGTAGCCGTATTCGAAGCGGTTGGGCACTAGGTAATCGACATGGGCGGCCCCGAGCAGGCGCAGGCCGAGGGTACCCACGGTACTGGCGGTGGCGCCATCGGCATCGAAGTCGCCGACGATCAGGATCCGCTGGCGCTGTTCCAGGGCCGTCACCAGCAAGTCCACGGCGGCATCAATCCCTTTGAGCTGCTGATAGGGAATCAGACGCGCCAGGCTCTTATCCAGCTCATCCTGCGAGGTCACGCCACGGGCGGCGTAAAGACGGGTCAGCAACGGTGGCAATTCACCGAGGAACGGCAGGACGGCGGGCAATGGGCGGGGATCGATACGCATGGGGTGACGGGGGCTTCTCTGGCTGTAGATAAAAATGCTCACCCTGTAGGAGCGAGCTTGCTCGCGAAGAACGCAAAGGCATCGTATTCATTCTGGATGCCCGCGTTATCGTTGACGCCCTTCGCGAGCAAGCTCGCTCCTACAGAGGGCGGTGTTGGGTTCTAGCCGCGTTCGCCGACCAGCCACTGCAGTTGCACTTCGTGCTGGCCGCGGTCATCGGTGACGAAGATCGTGCCTTCGCTGATCATCACATCCCACTTGATCACCCGTGGCATGTCCTTGGCCAGGGTTTCCAGGACTTCCTGGGGCACGGCAGCGATGTGTACGTTTTTCAGGTTGTTGGCCACCGGCACCACCTTGCCTTCCCACACCCGCAGGCTGCCGTAGGCCAGCAGACTGGTACGCTCGGTACGGCGCGAACACCAGGTCAGGCGGTCGGCATCGGGCTGGCCGACTTCGATCCAGTGCAGAACCCGATCATCCAGGCTTTTTTCCCACAGGGCTGGTTCGTCTACATCTGACAGTCCGCGACCAAACGACAAGTGCTCGTTGTACCAAAGGGCGTAGGCCAGCAACCGCACGGTCATGCGCTCTTCGGTTTCCGACGGGTGACGGGCGATGGTTTGCTTGACGCTCTCGTACACCGAACGATCGAGGTCGGTCAGGTTGAGTTCAAACTTGTAGGTCGTGGACGGCTGGGCCATGAACGGACTTCTAGAGACAGGAAAAGGCGGCCAGTCTAACCGATGGCGGGGTCATTCAACGAATCCTGCGCTGCATCATCCTTATCCCTGCACCGCTCGCCTATGTTAAAAGGCAATACACACCTTCCTGCACTAGTAAGGATCCTCATGTCGTTTACCGCCAAACCGCTTGCCGGCCTGAAAGTCATCGAACTGGGCACCCTGATCGCCGGCCCTTTCGCCTCGCGCATCTGCGCCGAGTTCGGGGCCGAGGTGATCAAGGTCGAATCCCCTGACGGCGGCGACCCGCTGCGCAAATGGCGCAAGCTGTATGAAGGCACGTCGCTGTGGTGGTTTGTGCAGGCGCGCAATAAAAAGTCCCTGACCCTGAACCTCAAGCACCCGGACGGCTTGGCGATCCTCAAGCAACTGCTGGCAGACGCCGACATCCTGATCGAGAACTTCCGCCCCGGCGTCCTCGAAAAACTCGGCCTGGACTGGGACACCCTGCACGCCCTGAACCCCAAGTTGGTGATGGTCCGGCTCTCGGGCTTTGGCCAGACCGGGCCGATGAAGGATCAACCGGGCTTCGGCGCGGTCGGTGAGTCCATGGGCGGGCTGCGCTACATCACCGGTTTCGAGGACCGCCCGCCGGTGCGCACCGGGATTTCCATCGGTGACTCCATCGCCGCGCTGTGGGCGGTGATTGGCGCACTGATGGCTTTGCGGCATCGCGAGGTCAACGGCGGCCTCGGCCAGGTGGTGGACGTGGCGTTGTATGAAGCGATCTTCGCGATGATGGAAAGCATGATCCCGGAGTTCGATGTGTTCGGGTTTATCCGCGAGCGCACCGGCAACATCATGCCGGGCATTACCCCGTCATCGATCCATACCACCGCCGATGGCAAGCACGTGCAGATTGGCGCCAATGGCGATGCGATCTTCAAGCGCTTCATGCTGACGGTCGGTCGTGAGGACCTGGCCAATGACCCACAACTGGCCAGCAACGATGGCCGCGATAGCCGGCGCGACGAGCTTTACGGCGTGATCGACCGCTGGGTCAACAGCTTGTCACTGGAGCAGGTGGTGGAGCAGTTGAACCTGGCCCAAGTGCCTGCCAGCAGGATCTACAGCGCCGAAGATATGCTTGGCGACCCGCAATACCTGGCCCGGGAAATGTTCCTTAAGGCACAACTGCCCGACGGCAAGGATTTCAAGATGCCCGGCATCGTGCCCAAGCTTTCGGACACCCCTGGCAGTTGTGAGTGGGTCGGGCCGGAGTTGGGCGAGCACAATGCCGTGGTTCTGCAATCCCTAGGCTACGACAGCGACGCCGTGGCCCGTTTACGCAAGGATGGCGCGATCTGATGCTGCGCGGAGCACGCTCAAGATAATGGCCGGCCGTTTCATCAGGGCGCTGCGGCGCCTATGGTTCATCGCCCCGCTGCTCGCGGCGCTGCCGCTCTCGAGCCAGGCACAGGAAACGTTGACCTGGCTGGTGCGCGACCTGCCGCCAATGACCATTTTCGATGGCCCGCAAAAGGGCCAGGGCAGCGTCGATAAACTGCTGCCGCTGTTGATCGAGCGCCTGCCGCAGTATCGCCACCAGATCCTGCACGTCAATCGAGCCCGAGGCATGCAAATGCTCCAGGCGCCCTCCTTCACTTGCGATCCATCGCTGGTATGGACACCCGCGCGGGCCAAGAGCATTGTCTTTTCCACACCTGCATTTGCCGTGCTGAGTAATGGCATCGCGATTCGCCGTAACCGACAGGACGCCCTGGCAAGCTATGTAGTTGACGGCAAGTTCGATCTGGCGCGGTTTCTTGATGCGCAACAGACACGTCTTGGGATCGTCGCCGAGCGTAGCTACGGCCCCGGGATTGACGAACAGTTGATCCAGGCCGATCCACTCGAACTGGCCCCACACTACGGCAACGACGCACTGGGCAGTTTGCTGCAGATGCAGCGCCTGGGGCGGTTGGAAGCCGTGTTGGGCTACTGGACGGAAATCCGCTACCAGGCAGCGCAACAGGGTATTGATCCGCAAGACCTGTTGTTCTATCCGATCAAGGGCACGACGCACTATCAGCGGATCCATATCGGTTGCTCGAACACCCCGCTGGGACGCCAGGCCATCAGCCATATCAACCGCGCGTTGCAGAATATCCCCCAGGAGACGCTACTTGAGTCCTATGCCAACAGGCTGGACCCGCTGACGCGCGAGCAATACCTCAAGGACAACCCGAGGTTTTTCAGCGACGCGCCGCTGCCTTGATAAATCCCGGGCAAAAAGAAACCCCGAGCAGTGGGGAGACAACTCGGGGTTAAACGTGGCCTACAAAGACCAGTACAACAAGCTACAAGCACCGGAGCACAATGCTTGATCCTGCTGTTACAACGTCTGACTCGCCATCTTGTAGGAAGGTTCCAAAGATAAAACTTTCTTCATGCCTGGGCGGTGATGCGTGTCTGGGCGGCGTTGCGCAAGGCCGCGACCACCGAGGGCTCCAGGCGCCCTTCAGCGATTTTCAGGTCGCGGTGCAGGCAATCCACCACGTCCACCAAGGCGCGCTTGTCGGTCAATTGTCCACGATCCACTTCGCGTTCAACCACGATAGCGCCCGTCGGGCTCTTCACCGTCACCAGGCACTCGCCGTGTACACCCGAGGTAGTCAGCGTGACCTGATAAGGGCTCAGCGCTTCACCGAGCAATAGGCTGATACTTTCCATCTCGATCACCACTCAATCATGAGAAAAAGAAATAACCACTGTAGGAACGCCGCCCGGACACAAGCTCGCTCCCACAGGTAAATGACCGTCGTCCAAAGCACAAAGTTCGGCTTTGAGCTGAGTCAATCGAGCATGCATGGCAAATATGACAGAGAGAAAACAGCCGCCGACAGGCTAGAATCCCCTGATTATTGCCGGAGCCCACCGTGAGAGACGCGTCTGAACAGCCCTTGCGCATAGTCATCGCCGACGATCATCCGATTTTCCTGATCGGTTTGCGCGCAGTGCTGGAGCGCGATGAGCAGGTACGCATCGTCGGAGAGGCCAACTCGCCCCAGGCCCTTGCCGCCCTCCTGCAACGCTGCCCCTGCGATGTCCTGGTCACCGACTTCATGATGCCCGCCGAACCCCAGGCCGACGGCCTGCGCCTGATCGAGCACCTGCGCCGGCATTACCCCGACCTGCCGCTGGTGGTGGTGACCATGCTCAATAATGCCGGCCTGTTTCACTCGATCCTGGAACTGGGGGTCATGGGGCTGTTGAGCAAGGCCAGTCTGGCCGACGAACTGCCCGAGGCCATCGAGCAAGTGCGCCAGCAGCGGCCCTATGTGGCGCGCACCATTGAACAGGCGCTGGCCCTGGCGGGCGCTGTGGGGGCTGACCGCCTGCACTCGCAGCACCAACTGTCCCCACGGGAACTGGAAGTGATCCGCCTGCTGGCGAGTGGCAAGACGGTAGGTGAGATTGCCGCGCACCTCAATCGCAGCAAGCAGACCGTCAGCGCACAGAAGGTCAGTGCCATGCGCAAACTGGGGCTGATCAGTGATGCCGCGTTGTTCATCTACGTGCAGGAACACGGGCTGGCCTAGCGATAGGCGGGTTACCTGACACCCTGCATCGCCGGCATGCCAGGGGCTACAAGGCAATCGCCGCAGATTGCGCCAGCCAGTGTTGCAGCACCTGGCCACTCATCGGATGGGCAATCAGGCAACCCTGCAGCCACGCCGACCCCAGCGCACGCACTGCGTCACGGTCGGCGGGGGTTTCGATCCCGGTCACCACCACGCCAACACCCAGGTGCCGGGCCATGCTCATGGCGCCGGCAACCACCGCGCATTTGCGCTCGTCACCGGCCATCCCGCTGGCAAACGCCGGGGGAATCTTCAACTCGGTGAAGGGCAACTCCAGCAAACGTTGCAGGCTGGTACCGCCGATGCCGAAGTCACCAATGGACAGCTTGCAACCGATCATCCGCAGGCGCAGCAACCCGGTGACATGGGCGCTGTCGGTCTTCAGGCGCGAGGTTTCCACCAGTTCCAGGGTCAGGGTGCGCGCGGGTACCGCAAAACGTTGCAACAGCCCTTGCAGCGTGAGCGCGAAGTGCTCCTGCTCCAGCAGCCGCCCGGGAATGTTGACCGATACTGGCAGCTCCCGACCCGTGTCCCGGGTCACCTGGGCGCAAAGCCGCAACACCTGCTCCAGCACGTACCAGGTAAAAGCCTGTTCCAGCCCCGCCAACTCCAGCAGCGGCAGAAACTCACTGGGCATCAACTGACCCTGCTCGGGGTCTTGCCAGCGTGCCAACGCCTCCACCCCTTGCAGATCACCGGTCTGACTGACGATGGGCTGGTAGCAGACACTGGCGTAACGCTCGATGGCCGCCTCGCCGGCCTCGGCACACAGTTGCTCGGTTGCGAACTCACTCACCCCCAACATCTGGCGCACGCGGTCCCAGGACAAAGCCTGCGGGCTAGGCCGCAAGCGTTGCTGGCACGCGTCGAGCATTTGCCCGATGGCAGTGGCGGAAGCCGGCTTGGGCATGCACCCCAGCACGTTGAGCCCCGCCTGGCGCGCCATGTTTGCCACGCCATCCAGTACATCGGGGTCGGCGTCGCTCAACAGGACCAGCACCTGGGCCTGGCCTTGTTCGGCCATTTCGCGGATCAGCCCCAGTGAGTCGCCATGCTCCAGGTACAAATCGCAGATGGCGATATCCACCGGGCCCTTGCTCGCCAGCGACTGGCGGGCGACCTCGACGCTGTCGGCCGTGAGTACGTTGAACACGCCGTTGGCATTGAGCATCTGGTGCAGGGCCATGAGCTGGAACGGATGGTCTTCGAGAATCAGGACGTTGAGTGAGCGCATGGAAAACTCTGGGGCTGCGTGCAAGAGGGGTCACATTAGCCAAAACCCGCACAAGACCCCATAGGACGCGTCCTATTCTTGCGTCTTCAGATAAGGCCGGATTTCCTCCTGCAACACCCCCATGGCTACGGACACGGCTTGCCAGCACTGCGCCAGTTCATCGTCACGGTGCTCCCGGGCACTGGTTTCAAGGGCGACGCAGGCCTTGGCCAATGGCAATGCATCCACCAGGCAACAGATGCCCTTGAGACGATGCAGGCTGGCCCGCAACTGCGCCAGGTCGTGCTCGGCCACGGCGCAGCCCAACAGGCCGTGCTCGTGCTCAAGGTTGTTCGCCAGTTCCTGCAACATGCTTTGCAGGATCGGCCCGTCGGCCTGGGTCATCTTGCGCAGGGCCTGCAGGTCGAAGGCAGGCACGGCCGTGACCCGGGCCAGCACCTGGGTCCATTGCTCCAGGGTCACCGGCTTGACCAGCAGCACATCCATACCCGCCTGCCGGCCGCGTTGCCCCTCGTCTTCCTGAGCATCGGCGGTGCAACCGACCAACGCGCAACGCGGGCGCTGCTCCTGGGCTTCAATTAGGCGAATGGCCTCGGCCAAGGCATAACCGGACATACCCGGCATATGACAATCGGTCACCAGCACGTCGAACGCCTCGCTGCGCCAACGTTGCAATGCCGCCTCGGCACTATTGAGGGCCACCACCTGATGCCCGAGGAATTGCAGCTGCTGGGCCAGCACCAGGCGGTTGGCCGGCAGGTCGTCGACAATCAGCACCGACAATGCCCGGCTCGCCGCCAGCACCGGCACAACGACGGCTGGCGCGGGCACGTCGTCACTGCCAACCCGGTCCAGGCGCAGGTCGATGCACACGGTGGTGCCTTCGCCCAGGACGCTGTGCAGGCTGATTTGCCCACCCATCAAGTCCACCAGTTGCTGGCAGATGCTCAAGCCTAGCCCGGTGCCGCCATGTTCGGCGGCTGTCAGCGGGCTGCCCTGGATAAACGGCTTGAACACCCGGGCCTGCTGTTCAACGCTGATACCGGGGCCGGTGTCTTCGACGCACAAGTGCAGGTATTCGTGACCGTCACCATCGGCCTGGCAGGCCACGCGCAGGCGCACCTCCCCGTGCTCCGTGAACTTCAGCGCGTTGCCCAGCAGGTTATGCATGACCTGGCGCAGGCGCAGCGGGTCGAACCAGTAAAAGCCTTGCGCCTGGGGATCGAAAGCCAAGGTCAGGTGCAAACCCTTTTTTTGTGCGGTGGCTTCAAACAGCCGCTGGATGCCTTCAAAGAAACCTTTCAGGTCGGTGGTCTGTGGCGCCAGTTGCAGATGGCCGGCTTCGATCTTCGCCAGGTCCAGGCTATCGCCCATCAAGGCAATCAACTCCCGTGCCGAACGATGGGCCACCTGCAGCGCCTCGGAGACGGGCACGCCCAAGGCCAGGGCGCGCTCCTGCTCCAGTTCGAGCAGGCCGATAATCGCCGTCATCGGTGTACGAATCTCATGGCTGAGGTTCGACACAAAGGCGCTCTTGGCGTAGTTCGCTGCATCAGCGGCGCGCCGTGCGTCCATCAGCTGGGTTTCCAGGACCTTGCGCTCGTTGATATCCACCCAACCGCCGAGCAAGCCTTGCAACTGACCCTGGGCGTCATAGAACGGCACGGTCCATTGATAAATGTGGGCGATGCCGCCGTTGAACTCCAACTGGCGGTCGACAAACAGTGACTGT
This sequence comes from Pseudomonas sp. WS 5027, assembly GCF_012985695.1. NCBI lineage: Bacteria > Pseudomonadati > Pseudomonadota > Gammaproteobacteria > Pseudomonadales > Pseudomonadaceae > Pseudomonas > Pseudomonas sp. WS 5027. The sequence continues at coordinate 146,334 of NZ_JAAQWU010000007.1, forward strand.
TGCGTGGCCAGTTGCTCCATATGCCCGGTGTGCAGGCGCATGGCCGTGGCGGCTGGCAGGATTGCGCTCTGCGGCAGGGTCAGGCCGCGAATCTGTTCAAGCCGGGTAGCCATCTGCTGCTCATAGCTTTTGTTGCAGGTGACCAGGCGGCCAGCGAGGTCGCGCACGAACACCGGGTTGGGGATACCGTCGAGCAAGGCCCGCTTGAAGGCCAACTGGTCATTGAGCCGCCGCTCGGCCTCGACCCGCTGGCGGATCTGGCGCTTGAGCCGGCTGTTCCAGACCAGCGACATCAGCACCAGCAGCAGCGCCGTGGCTACCGTCCAGTAGGCCCACGACGGCACCCGCTGCCAGGCAGGCACCGGGACTGCCACCGCGCCCATCCAGCGCAAGCGCAGGGCGCTCAGTTCGGCCACCGGCAAGGCCTCCAGGGCCTTGTTCAAAATACTCAGCAACTCGGGATGGTCCTTGCGCACTGCCAGGCTGTCACTGGACCACTTGCCATCGACACTGCGACCGACCCGCAACTCATCGGTCGGGTAACTTTGCACCTCCACTTCACTCTGGATGGTCGCGTCGGCGTCTCCCCGGGCGACCAGGGCGCGGGCCTCGGTGTAGTTGGGCGCCAGGCGCAGGCGGACCTCTGGGTATTCGCGGCGGATATAGGACTCCAGCACATGCCGCGCGGGCAACGCCAAGACCCTGCCCGAGAGGTGGCTCAGGCTGATCACCGGCGGCGCATCGACCCGTTCGACAAACACCCAGCCGGCGCCGCCGAACCCATGGCTGAAATCGAGAAAGCGCCGGCGCTCGGTATTTTCCACCAGGGTGGTACTCATATCCGCATCGTGGGTTTCCAGGAGCTCCAGGGTTTGCGCGGTGGAAAACACTTCCTTGAGAACAAATTGCACACCGGTCATGCGCGACAGGCGATTAAGCAGATCGATATTCAGCCCTACCCAGCGACCGTCCTTGTCCTTGAATACATACGGCGAATATTGCTGGGCCGCTACCACCACCTGGGGATGGCGCAGCATCCAGGCCTGTTCGACGGCGGTCAGGGGGATACGTTCACCGTCAACGTCCACTCCCAGCCCGGTGGTCCAGCGGGCAAGGATTTCGCGGCGTACCGAGTCATCGATGCTGTGCAGTGCGCGGTCCATCATCCGGCCCAACAAGGGGTCGGCCTGGCGCGTGGCGAAGGCAAAGCCAATCGGCGCCAGGCGGCTCTGCTCCTTGATCTGCATCCTCAGGTAAGGTCGCAGGGACTTGTAGGCGCGCACGATCACTTCATTGCCGATAAACGCATCCACATCGCCCTGGGCCAAGGCTTCCAGGCCGCTGTAGAGGTTGGGGGCGAGCATGATGTGGCTTTGCGGGTACGCCGCATGCACGTTCTTGACGTTGGCATAGCCATCAAGCAACACGACTTTCTTGTCCTTGAGGTCGTCTTGCATGGCGTCGTCAGTACGCACCACCACCACGGAACGATCCGGCATATAGTCCGGGGTAAAGGCCAGGCCGGGCACATCCCGCTCGTAGCCGTTGGCACTGGTGAGGATATCAATAGCCCCGCTGCGCAACGCCTCCACCGCCTGGGCCCGCTCGGCAAAGCCCATCACTTGCATGGGCACGCCGAGGCGCGCACCCACCAGGCTCAAGTAGTCGGCGCTGATGCCCTAGTAGCGATTGTGATCACGGGTGATATCGATGGGTTGGTAATCATCGATGGAGATCCCCACTTTCAAGGTGCGATGCTGTGCCAGCCACTGCCGTTCGGCTGGCGCCAGGTTCATGGGCGGCAGGGTGATAAACGCCGGCACCAGATTGAACGGCAGGCTGACGGCGGCCAGGCTGACGGGCAGTTGGCCGAGCAGAAGCAGGCTCAGTAGACACTGGCGCCATCGGGTCGTGAACCGCACCGTGGGGTTTCCTTGTTGGTTGTTATTGAGTGTACGGCGCAAGGATCAACTCCCACCTGTGGCTGTATTCCCACCCAATAAAAACGGCGCTTCCCCATCTCTGGGCAAGCGCCGTTTTTATCAAGCAAGCAGCACCCCAGGACTCAGAGCGGCTTCCCACGATTGCCATGCTGGCTGACAAACGCCTGGATGGCTTTCAGGTCGTTAGGCAGCACCGTGCAACGCTCTTCCCGCTCGAACAGGTCAGCCAGGTGCGGTGGCAGTTCCAGGGCTTTGCCGACACCGGCCTTCTGCACGGCTTCGGGAAATTTCACCGGGTGGGCCGTGCCGAGAATGACCATCGGGATATCCAGGCTGCGCCGGCATTCGCGTGCGGCCTTGACGCCAATGGCGGTGTGCGGGTCCAGCAGTTCGCCGGTCTGGGCATAGACTTCGGCGATGGTCTCGCAGGTCTGGGCATCGTCCACGGCCAGAGAGTCGAACAGCTTGCGGGTTTCGGTCCAGCGATCCTGTTCGACGCTGAAACCGCCACCCTGCTTGAAGCTGTCCATCAGGCCGGCCAGGGCTGCGCCGTTGCGACCGTGCATGTCGAACAGCAAACGCTCGAAGTTCGACGAGACCATGATGTCCATCGACGGCGACAGTGTGGCGTGCAGGGTTTCCTTGACGTACTGGTTGCCACTCATGAAGCGGTGCAGGATGTCGTTGCGGTTGGTGGCGACGATCAATTGGTTGATCGGCAGGCCCATGTTGCGCGCCAGGTAGCCGGCGAAGATATCGCCGAAGTTGCCGGTGGGCACCGAGAACGACACCGAACGCGCCGGCCCGCCCAGCTGCAGCGAGGCGTGGAAGTAGTAGACGATCTGGGCCATGATCCGCGCCCAGTTGATCGAGTTCACCGCCACCAGGCGCGTGCCCTTGAGGAAGCTCTGGTCGGCGAAGCTGGCCTTGACCATTTCCTGGCAGTCATCGAAGTTGCCTTCGACCGCGATGTTATGGATGTTCTCGCCGAAGATGGTGGTCATCTGCCGGCGCTGCACTTCCGAGACCCGGTTGTGCGGATGCAGGATGAAAATGTCGACGTTTTCGCAGTGCTTGCAGCCTTCGATGGCCGCCGAGCCGGTATCGCCGGAGGTAGCGCCGATGATCACCACACGCTCGCCGCGTTTCTCCAGCACATAGTCCAGCAGGCGGCCGAGCAGTTGCAGGGCGAAATCCTTGAACGCCAGGGTCGGGCCGTGGAACAGCTCCAGCACCCATTCGTTGCCGTTCAGTTGGCGCAACGGGGCAATGGCGCTGTGGGAGAACACGCCGTAGGTTTCTTCGAGGATTTTCTTGAAGTCGGCATCGGGGATGCTGCCGGTGACGAACGGGCGCATGACCCGGAACGCCAGTTCGTGATACGGCAGGCCAGCCCAGGAGGCGATTTCTTCCTGGGTGAAGCGTGGCAGGTTTTCCGGTACGTACAGGCCGCCGTCAGTGGCGAGGCCTGCGAGCAGGACGTCTTCGAAATTCAGGGCCGGTGCCTGGCCGCGGGTGCTGATGTAACGCATGACTGGCTCCTCTACTACATTCTTGAACAGAGGCCGCCGAACCTGCGGGGCCTCTGCAACCTATCGTTAGTTCAGGTGTTCGACGCGGATCCGAACCACCGGCCCGACCACGCCTTGCAAGGCTTCCAGGGCGGCGATGGCATCGTTCATGTGCTGTTCCAGCACACGGTGGGTCAGCAGGATCATGGGCACCAGGCCGTCGTGTTCTTCGACTTCCTTCTGCATGATCGACTCAATGTTGATACCGCGTTCCGAGAGGATGCTGGCCACCTGGGCCAACACGCCCGGATGATCCTTGGCCTGGATCCGCAGGTAATAGGAGCTTTCGCAGGCTTCGATCGGCAGGATCGGGTGCGCCGACAGCGAGTCTGGTTGGAAGGCCAGGTGCGGCACGCGCTTTTCCGGGTCGCTGGTCATGGCACGGACCACGTCCACCAGGTCGGCAATCACCGACGAAGCGGTCGGCTCCATGCCGGCGCCGGCGCCGTAGAACAGGGTCGAACCGGCGGCGTCACCGTTGACCATTACCGCGTTCATCACGCCATTGACGTTGGCGATCAGGCGATCGGCCGGAATCAGGGTCGGGTGTACGCGCAATTCGATACCGGCCGCGGTGCTGCGCGCCACGCCCAGGTGCTTGATGCGGTAGCCCAGGGCTTCGGCGTAGTTCACGTCGGCGGTGGTCAGCTTGGTGATGCCTTCGGTGTAGGCCTTGTCGAACTGCAGCGGAATACCAAAGGCAATGGACGCCAGGATGGTCAGCTTGTGCGCCGCGTCGATGCCCTCGACGTCAAACGTCGGGTCAGCTTCGGCGTAACCCAGGGCCTGGGCTTCGGCCAGCACGTCTTCGAAGGTACGGCCCTTCTCGCGCATTTCGGTAAGGATGAAGTTACCGGTGCCGTTGATGATGCCGGCTACCCAGTTGATGCGGTTGGCCGACAGGCCTTCACGGATCGCCTTGATCACCGGGATACCGCCGGCCACCGCCGCTTCGAACGCAACAATCACGCCCTTCTCGCGGGCCTTGGCGAAGATTTCATTGCCGTGTACGGCAATCAGCGCCTTGTTGGCGGTGACCACGTGCTTGCCGTTTTCGATGGCCTTGAGCACCAGCTCACGGGCGACGGTGTAGCCGCCCACCAGCTCGATGACGATATCGATTTCAGGGTTGGTGGCCACGTCGAAGACATCGTTGGTAATCGCAATACCGGTCGTTTGGTACTGAGGCTTTGGCGTACGCATGGCAATTTGTGCCACTTCAATCCCACGCCCTGCACGGCGGGAAATTTCCTCAGCGTTACGCTGAAGTACGTTCAAGGTGCCGCCACCGACGGTCCCTAACCCACAGATGCCTACTTTGACCGGTTTCACTGAAGAACTCCCCATGAAACGGCCGACTCAAGGTCGGCCGTGAAAAACAGCCGCACAACTGCGGCTCGCTATTAATGACCCGTCGACTGCTCGGCGGGTCTGACCGTCAAAGGCTCGACGATACTGTTTATTTGGCACCCAGCGCCAGTTTGGCGATTTGTGGTGCAGGCTGGTAGCCCGGAATGACCTGGCCGTCCGCCAAAACGATGGCCGGCGTACCGTTCACGCCGATCGACTGGCCCAGGTTGAATTGCTTGGACACCGGGTTGGCACAGGCAGCAGCCTTGATGTCCTTGCCGTCGACCATCTTGTCCATGGCGGCTTTCTTGTCAGCCGAACACCAGACCGCTTGCAACTGCTTGTCGCCCGGCGAACCCAGGCCCTGGCGCGGGAACGCGACGTAGCGCACTTCAACGCCCATCTTGTTCAACTCAGGCACTTCGGCGTGCAATTTGTGGCAGTACGGGCAGGTGGTGTCGGTGAACACGGTGATGTGGGTCTTGGTCTCGCCAATGGCCGGGTACACCACGGTTTCGGCAACCGGAATGGCGTTGATCAGCTTGGACACGCCCAGGCGCTCGGCCTTCTCGGTGAGGTTGACCGGCTTGCCGTCTTTCAACTGGAACAGGTAGCCCTGGACGATGTACTGGCCGTCGGCGCTGGCGTAAAGCACGCGGCTGCCCTTGAGCTTGACTTCATACAGGCCGGCCATGGGGCTGGCACTGATGCTTTCTACCGGGGTTTCGAGTTGGAGGCTTTCCAGACTCTTACGGATTGTCTTCTCGGCGGCGTCATCGGCGACGGCAAAGGTTGAGACCAACGCAATGGCTGCGGCGGCAAAAATCTGGGTCAAGCGCATGGGAACTCCTGAAGGCAGATGCAGGGACGATGGCCAGGACGCCGATCTGGAAACACGGCTCGGGGCCGTCCCCGTTGCAAACCGGCAAAGCCTACCACAATTGGGCGCCAGGGCAGACGCCAGCGGCCAAATTGGGGCCTGTCAGCCCCTTGGGTGATGTTTGGCGTGCAGGTCCTGCAACCTAGCGCGCGCCACATGGGTGTAAATCTGTGTGGTCGACAGATCGCTATGGCCCAGCAACATCTGCACCACCCGCAAATCCGCGCCATGGTTGAGCAGATGAGTGGCGAACGCATGGCGCAGGGTGTGGGGGGACAGCGACTTGCCGATCCCGGCTACCTGGGCCTGATGCTTGATGCGATGCCAGAAGGTCTGGCGGGTCATCTGCTCGCCGCGCAGGCTGGGGAACAGCACGTCACTGGGGCGCCCGCCCAGCAGTTCGCTGCGGGCATCGCGCATGTAGCGCTCGACCCACACAATCGCCTCTTCGCCCATGGGCACGAGGCGCTCCTTGCTGCCCTTGCCCATCACCCGCAACACCCCCTGGCGCAGGTTGACTTGCTCCAGGGTCAGGCTGATCAGCTCGGTGACGCGCAGGCCACAGGCATACAAGACCTCCAGCATGGCGCGGTCACGCTGGCCGATGGCCTCGCTCAGGTCGGGCGCGGCCAGCAGGGCGTCAACGTCGGCTTCCGACAGGGATTTGGGCAATGGCCTGCCGAGTTGCGGCATATCGACTTGCAGGGTCGGGTCGACAGCAATCAGCTTTTCCCGCAGCAAATAGCGATAGAACCCACGCACTCCCGAGAGGAATCTTGCAGTGGAGCGCGGCTTGTAGTTCTGTTCAAGGCGCCAGGCCAGGTGATCGAGGATCAACTCGCGCCCGGCATGGCTCAACTCGAGGTTTCTCTCCAATAGCCAGCCATTGAACAGCGCCAGGTCGCTGCGGTAGGACTGGCGCGTATTGTCCGACAGGCCTTTTTCCAGCCAGAGGGCGTCGAGGAAGCGGTCGATCAGGGGATGGTCAATGGCGGGCATGGGGACTCAGGCTGATTACGTCAGTGTCTGGTAGATCCTATCGCAGGCAAGCCAGCTCCCACAGGGAAATGCATGCCTAATGCGGGAGCTGGCTTGCCTGCGAGAGCGGCGACTCGGTCTCAGGTCAGTCTACAAACCCTGGCAGCACCGGCACCGGTCGCTTGTCGGCATCGATCGCAACAAAGCTGAACACGCCCTGGATCGCCTTTTCACGACCATCGGCACTCATGCTCTCGACAAACACCTCCACTTCAACCTTGAGGCTGGTGTTGCCGACCTTGATCACGCGACCGATCAACTCAACGATGGAACCGGCCGCAATCGCGTGGTTGAAGTCGATACGGTCGGTAGACACCGTCACCAACGGCAAGCGGCAGAAACGTGTGGCGGTGATGAACGACACTTCGTCCATCCACGCCAACGCTGTGCCGCCGAACAAGGTGTTGTGGTGGTTGGTGGTCGGTGGGAACACGGCCTTGGTCACGTGGGTAACGGACAGGTCGGTGCGGCGCTGGATTTCTTCAAGGCGGGTGGTCATGACTGGATACCGGCAGATAGACAAATTTCAGGCACAAAAAAGCAGCCCGTAGGCTGCTTTTTTCTGCATCGGGAAGCTGGACTTAAGCCAGTTTTTCCTTGATGCGAGCTGCTTTACCGGACAGGTCACGCAGGTAGTACAGCTTGGCTTTACGTACGTCACCGCGACGCTTAACGGCCATGCTGTCGATTTGCGGGCTGTAGGTCTGGAAAGTACGCTCTACGCCAACACCGTTGGAGATTTTACGAACAGTGAAAGCACTGTTCACACCACGGTTACGCTTGGCGATTACTACGCCTTCGAACGCTTGCAGACGCGAACGGTCGCCTTCCTTCACTTTCACCTGAACGACAATAGTGTCGCCCGGGGCAAAGGTAGGGATCTCTTTGGTCATCTGCTCTGCTTCGAGTGCAAGGATGATTTTGTTAGTCATGCTGTGCTCCTAAGGTAAATCGTCGGATCTACCATCGATACGTTGTTAACTATCGTCCCGCGCGAGGATGTATTCCTCGAGCAGCTTCTTCTCTTCTCCAGAAAGCGAGCGGCTTTCCAGAAGATCGGCGCGTCGTTCATAGGTCCGACCAAGGGACTGCTGTAAACGCCAACGCCGGATGTGTGCGTGATTGCCACTTAGCAATACGTCGGGAACACGCTGATCCGCATACACCTCCGGTCGGGTGTAGTGCGGGCAATCCAGCAAACCATCCGTGAAGGAATCTTCCTCCGCGGAGTCCGCATGCCCTAAAGCTCCAGGCAGCAGTCGTGTAACCGCATCTATCAGGACCATCGCCGGCAGCTCACCGCCAGACAGGACATAGTCCCCAATCGACCACTCTTCATCGACATGAGCATCAATAAAACGCTCGTCAATGCCTTCATAGCGACCGGCAATCAGGATCAAGCTTTCCTCATTCGCCAGTTCGCGTACCGCAGCCTGTTTCAGCTGGCGGCCTTGAGGGGACAGGTAAATTACCTTCGCCTTCTCCCCTGCTGCTGCCTTGGCCTGAACCAGGGCGTCTTCCAGGGGCTTGATCTTCATCACCATGCCCGGGCCACCGCCAAATGGGCGATCGTCCACAGTGTGATGTCGATCCGTCGTGTAGTCTCGCGGGTTCCAACAAGTGAGCTGCAAGAGCCCTTGTTTCACCGCCCGACTGGTGATGCCGTACTCGCTGATGGCGGAAAACATCTCGGGAAACAAACTGATCACTTCAATGCGCAAATTAGCCACGCTTAGAAGTCCGCATCCCATTCCACCTTCATCTCGCCCGCTGCCAGGTCGACGGCCAACACACATTGCTCGGTATAGGGCAACAGGCGTTCGCGATCATCCAGGCTGCCAGCGCAAGGCTTGACCACCATTACATCATTGGCGCCGGTTTCCAGAAGATGATCGATTTTCCCAAGCAATTGCCCGAGTTGATCAATAACCTTCAGACCTTCCAGCTGGTACCAGTAGTACTCGCCGTCGGTCAATTCAGGGAACAGGTTGCGCGGCACGCAGATCTCATAACCGGCCAGAAGACGCGCTTCTTCACGATCATCGAGACCCTTGAGCTTTGCGACCAGGAACTTGTCGTTCCCGCGTCCACTGACCAGCTCGACCTGTTTCACACTACCTTCGCGCTTGAGCGTCCAGGTCTTGTACTGCAACAGGTTTTCAGTCGGATCAGTAAAGGAATACACCTTCACTTCGCCGCGAACGCCATGAACAGAGTAAATCTTGCCGATAACGATCAAATCATCAGCAACAGCTGGCGTCGCGTTCATATTGCTCAGGCTGCGGCCTTAGCCGAGTCCTTCAACAACTTGGCAACACGCTCGGAAGGCTGTGCACCAACGCTCAGCCAGTAGGCTACGCGCTCTTGGTTCACGGACAGACGAACTTCTTGACCACGAGCAACAGGGTTGAAGAAACCAACCTGTTCCTTGTGCGAACCGTCACGCGGGTTGCGGCTGTCGGTTACGGTCAAGTGGTAAAACGGGCGCTTTTTGGAGCCGCCAAGGGCAAGACGGATTGTTAGCATGTGAACATCGTTCCTGTAGTCGGTGCTGCAAATCTAAATGCACAGCGGGCATGGGTGCCCGAAAGGCCGCATATTCTAAGGAATATCCGGACTTTTGCAAATGTCTTTTTCCGGCGCCTGACCGCGTGCCATTCAGATCTGCTATAGAGCCGTCGGTTAAAACGGCGAGTCAGCTCCCGCCAACGGCGGGTTTGCTGGAGATCCCACGTCCGTGTGGGTCTGCACAAGAGCGAACTCTTGCGCGAATTCTTTACATCTTCGGCATGCCACGACCGGGCATCATACCGCCCATACCGCGCATCATTTTGGCCATGCCGCCTTTGGCCGAGAATTTCTTCATCATCTTTTGCATCTGCTTGTGCTGCTTGATCAAGCGACCGATGTCCTGCACCTGGGTGCCGGAACCCATGGCGATCCGACGCTTGCGCGAACCGCTGATCAGCTCAGGGTCGCGGCGCTCGGCCGGGGTCATGGAGTTGATGATGGCTTCCATCTGCTTGAACTGCTTCTCTGCCGCGCCCTGGGCATTGCCCATTTGCGCCAGGTTCACACCGCCGATGTTCGGCAGTTTGTCCATCAGGCCGCCGAGGCCGCCCATGTTCTTCATCTGTTGCAGCTGGTCGCGGAAGTCTTCGAGGTCGAAGCCCTTGCCCTTCTTCAGCTTCTTGGCCAGTTTGTCGGCCTTGTCCTTGTCGAGGGTCTGTTCGGCCTGTTCGATCAGGCTGAGCACGTCGCCCATGCCAAGGATACGCGAGGCGATACGCTCAGGGTGGAACGGCTCGAGCGCTTCGGTCTTCTCGCCCATACCGATGAACTTGATCGGTTTGCCGGTGATTGCGCGTACCGACAGTGCGGCACCGCCACGAGCATCACCGTCGACCTTGGTCAGGATCACGCCGGTCAGCGGCAGTGCATCACCAAAGGCCTTGGCGGTGTTGGCCGCATCCTGGCCGGTCATGGCGTCGACCACAAACAGCGTTTCGACCGGATTGATCGCGGCATGCAGCGCCTTGATCTCGCCCATCATCTCTTCATCGATGTGCAGGCGACCGGCGGTATCGACGATCACCACGTCGATGAACTTGAGCTTGGCTTCTTTAATGGCAGCGTTGGCGATGTCGACCGGCTTCTGGCTCAGGTCGGACGGGAAGAATGTCACGCCGACTTCACCGGCGAGCATTTCCAGCTGCTTGATCGCGGCCGGACGGTATACGTCGGCCGATACCACCATCACGGACTTTTTCTTGCGCTCTTTAAGGAAGCGCGCCAGTTTGGCAGCGGTGGTGGTCTTACCCGCACCCTGCAAACCGGCCATCAGCACAACGGCCGGTGGCACGGCGCTGAGGTTCAGGTCTTCGTTGGCCGCGCCCATCAGGCTTTCGAGTTCGGCCTGGACGACCTTCACAAAGGCCTGGCCCGGCGTCAGGCTGCGGGACACTTCAGTGCCGACCGCCCGCTCTTTGACCGAGTTGACGAAATCCTTGACCACAGGCAAGGCAACGTCGGCTTCCAGCAACGCCATGCGCACTTCGCGCAGGGTGTCTTTAATATTGTCCTCGGTCAGCTTGGCCTTGCCGGTGACATGGCGCAGCGTCTGCGAGAGACGGTCAGTCAGATTTTCAAACATGCGCGATCCTTTCAGGCCCTATTCATCGAAATGCATTGGTAGACCGAGGTAATGGCGGCCCAGGCTGTGATAAATCGCTATTAAAAACAGCGCTTGGCGAGCCTGCGGCGTGGGCAGGTCGCGGATTATAGCGAAGACTGCCGCCATGCACACCCGCTGTCTGGCCCGGTGGTCTTTCGTGGAACGCAGGTGTGTGCCAAACTCATCGGCTTTCGGGCTTGCCTAACAGGATTTATGCTCCCTTTGTCACCCAGTTTGCTACCCAGTCTCGCCGCCGCACTGTTGTATGCCGCTGCGACCCTCTATCAGGGCACCCGCCTGGCCCAACGCGCCAAGGCGGACAAACGCCTGCTGGCCGGCCTCGGCGTGTTCGCCTTGCTGGCCCACGCTGCCAGCCTGTTCACCCACCTGATGACGCCGGTGGGCCTGGGCTTGGACTTTTTCAGCGCCGCCAGTCTGATTGCCGCTGCGGTCATTGCCTTGACGCTGCTGGCCTGCGCGCGGATCCCGGTGGAAAACCTGCTGCTGCTGCTCTTCCCCCTGGGGATGTTGACGGTGCTGCTGGCGCAATTCGCCCCCACCGGCACCGTGCAGGTGATCGATGAGGAGCCGGGCATCCTTGCCCATATCCTGTTGTCGATCCTCGCCTACGGCATGTTTACCATCGCCGTGTTCCAGGCTTTGCTGCTGCTCCTGCAAGATCACCAGCTCAAGCACAAGCACCCTTCCGGGCTGATCAAGAACTTCCCGCCGCTGCAGACCATGGAAAGCCTGTTGTTCGGCTTCCTCTGGGCCGGCTGGACGCTGCTGTCGCTGTCGCTGATTTCCGGTTGGCTGTTCGTCGAAAACCTGTTCGCCCAGCACCTGGTCCACAAGACCCTGCTGGCGTGCCTGGCCTGGGTGGTGTTCAGCGTCCTGCTGTGGGGCCGTAATCGCCTGGGCTGGCGTGGGCACAAGGCGATCCGCTGGACCCTTGCCGGTTTCTGCCTGCTGATGCTGGCGTATTTCGGCAGCAAGCTGGTTCGCGAATTCATCCTGCATATCTGACGGGCAACGATCATGGACAACTTGCCCCTTGAGCCAATGCTCGCGGTAGTCGCGCTGCTGGTGTTGTGGTCGGCGCTGTTTACCGCCATCGAAGCCGCCCAGCACCATTTGCTGGCCCTGCGCCCTGGTACACGCCAGGGCGACAAGGCCGCTGCCCGCCTCAGCTTCCCGCGCAACAGCCTGATCCTGTGCAACACCCTGTGCCGCGCGGTGGTAGTGATTCTCTGCACCCTGCTGGCGATCCATGCCTGGGCAGAAAACGGTCCCTGGCTCGGCTGGCTGATCTCCAGCGCGCTGTTGCTGGTACTGGCCGACTACCTGCCCCGCACCCTGGCCACCCGCCATCCGCAAGCGGTGTTGGGGTTTGGCAATACGCTGCTGGGGGTGCCGCTGAAGATCCTCTTTCCCCTGGCCTGGGTGCTCAATGCCGCCAGCCTGCTGTTGCTGCGCCCTTTCGCACGCAAGTCCGGGGTGGTGAAAAAAAGCGACGAACCACAGCCCGAGCACCCAGACGAACAGGCTGCGGACGCGGGCGACGACCGTACGCCGACCATGCCGGGCATCCACGCCCTGGACAACATCACCGTCAATGACATCCTGGTGCCACGCAGTGAAGTGGATGGCATCAACCTCGATGACCCTATCGAGCAGATCATCGAACAACTACGCATCTCCCGGCGCACCCGCCTGCCGGTGTTCCACAGCGATATCAACCAGGTCGAGGCGGTGCTCAACACCCGGCAGATCCAGCATCTGCTGCCCGATGCCAGCCTGACCAAGGATGCCCTGCTCGCGGCCTGCCATGAGCCGTACTTCGTCCCGGAAAGCACACCGCTGCAGTTGCAGTTGCTGAACTTCCACAAGCAGCAACGGCGCCTGGGCATGGTCGTGGACGAATATGGCGAAGTGCTGGGCATCGTCACCCTGGAAGACATCCTGGAAGAGATCGTCGGCGAATTCGAAAGCGAACAGAGCCTGGACAACCCCCTGATCCAGCCGCAGCCAGATGGCCGCTATGTGATCGACGGCGCGGTGTCGATTCGCGAACTCAACAAATACCTGGGCTGGCACCTGCCCAGCGATGGCCCCAAGACTCTCAATGGCCTGGTGACCGAAGCGCTGGAGACCATTCCCGATTGCGCAGTTTGCGTGAAGATCGGCCGTTATCGCCTGGAAATCCTCGAAACCGAGGACAACCGGGTGAGCAAGGTATTGATCTGGCATATCGGCTCGGCGCCGATTGCCACCTGACTCACCGTGGATGGGCTTGTGTGGGAGCGGGCTTGCTCGCGATAGCATCACCTCGGTATCACTGATACACCAAGGCGCCCGCATCACGGGCAAGCCCGTTCCCACATTTGATCTCCTGCATTCGCACCTCTTGTTGTATCCGCGCGCGCCTTCCTATAATCGATCCCGCTTACCCAAGCCCCGCCCGACCGCGTGCTATCCGCACTGAGCGTGTCCAGGCACCGCTTTATCGTGTCTGACCGGTACTCGCTCCCATCCCGAGTCGACTCCGCGCACTGCCCTGATCCATGGGTGCAAGACCAATAATAATCCGCGCCAAAGGCGCAATGACCATCAGGGATACCTCAATGAGTACCACCTATAACGAGGCCGCTCCCGCCGCCCCGACCAACTCGACCAGCCGCGTCGCGACCGCGAGCATCATCGGCACGGCCATCGAGTTCTACGACTTCTATATCTACGCCACGGCCGCCGCGCTGGTGATCGGCCCGGTGTTTTTCCCGCAGAGCTCCGGCACCGCACAGATGTTGGCGGCGTTCCTGACCTTCGGCATCGCGTTTATCGCCCGGCCATTGGGCTCGGCGCTGTTCGGCCATTTCGGTGACCGCATCGGGCGTAAATCGACGCTAGTGGCCTCGTTGCTGCTGATGGGCGTGTGCACCACCTTGATCGGCTTGCTGCCGGGCTACGACACCATCGGCGCCTGGGCACCGATCCTGTTGTGTGTGCTGCGTTTCGGCCAGGGCCTGGGCCTGGGCGGGGAATGGGGCGGCGCCGCCCTGCTGGCCACCGAGAACGCCCCCAAGGGCAAGCGCGCCTGGTTCGGCATGTTCCCGCAGTTGGGGCCTTCCATTGGCTTCCTGGCGGCCAATGGGCTGTTCCTGATCCTGGCGATGAACCTGGACGATGAGCAATTTCGCAGCTGGGGCTGGCGCATTCCGTTCCTGCTCAGCGCCGCGCTGGTGATGGTGGGCCTGTATGCACGCCTGAAACTGCACGAAACCCCGGTATTCGCCAACGCCGTGGCCAAGGAAAAACCGGTGAAAGTGCCGCTGGTGGAGCTGTTCAGCCAGCATTGGCTGCAGGTACTGCTGGGCGCCGCAGCGATGGTGGTGTGCTATGCGCTGTTCTATATCACCACGGCATTTTCCCTGAGTTACGGTGTGAGCACCCTGGGCTACAGCCGCGAAACCTTCCTCGCCCTGCTGTGCTTTGCCGTGCTGTTCATGGGTGCAGCCACGCCGCTGGCAGCCCTGGCCAGTGACCGTTATGGGCGCAAGCCGGTGCTGATCGTCGGTGCGGTGCTGGCAATTCTCTCGGGCTTCACCATGGAACCGTTGCTGACCCATGGCTCGACCTGGGCAGTGGCGTTGTTCCTGTGCCTGGAGCTGTTCCTGATGGGCGTGACCTTTGCGCCGATGGGGGCATTGTTGCCAGAATTGTTTCCGACCCGCGTGCGTTATACCGGGGCTTCGGCGGCGTATAACCTGGGCGGGATCGTCGGGGCTTCGGCCGCACCGTTCTTTGCGACCAAGCTGGTGGCGATGGGTGGGCTGAGTTATGTCGGCGGGTATGTGTCGGCGGCAGCGTTGCTGAGTTTGATTGCGGTGCTGTGCCTGAAAGAGACACGGGACAACGATTTGAATCGCGTCGCCTGATAGACAGCTATCGCGGGCAAGCCCGCTCCCACATTGGGAATGTATTCCAAATGTGGGAGCGGGCTTGCCCGCGATGCTTTTACAGCTCTACAACCACCGCCTGCGAGGCACGGGTCGCCTTGGCCCGGGCAGCCTCGATCGACTCATCCCGCGCCAACGCCACGCCCATACGGCGCTGGCCATTCACTTCTGGCTTGCCGAACAGACGCAGCGCGGTATCCGGCTCGCTGAGGGCTGCACCGAGGTTGGCAAACGCAGTCTGGGTCGACTGCCCTTCCACCAGGATCACCGACGACGCCGATGGCCCGAACTGACGGATCAACGGAATCGGCAAGCCCAGAATCGCCCGTGCATGCAGGGCAAACTGCGACAAGTCCTGGGAAATCAAGGTCACCAGACCAGTGTCGTGGGGGCGCGGCGAGACTTCGCTGAACCACACCTGATCGCCCTTGATAAACAGCTCGACACCAAACAGGCCACGACCACCCAGGGCCTCGGTCACGGCTTTGGCGACGCGTTCGGATTCAGCCAGGGCCGCCGGGCTCATGGCCTGTGGCTGCCAGGACTCCTGGTAGTCGCCCTTCTCCTGACGGTGGCCCACTGGCGCGCAGAAGGTGGTGCCACCGACGTGACGCACGGTCAGCAGGGTGATTTCGTAATCAAAGTCGATAAAGCCTTCGATGATCACCCGGCCCTTACCGGCGCGACCGCCTTCCTGGGCGTAGTCCCAGGCTTTTTGCACATCATCGGCACTGCGCAACAGGCTCTGGCCCTTGCCTGACGAACTCATCACCGGCTTGACCACACATGGGAAGCCAAGATCTTCGACGGCCTTGCGGTAGTCTTCGACGGTGTCGGCAAAGTGATACGGCGAGGTCGGCAGGTCCAGCTCTTCAGCGGCCAGGCGGCGGATGCCCTCGCGGTTCATGGTCAGCAGCGCCGCACGGGCGGTGGGGATCACGGTGAAGCCTTCAGCTTCCAGCTCCACCAGGGTGCCGGTGGCGATGGCTTCGATTTCCGGGACGATGAAATGCGGCTTTTCCGCTTCGATCACCGCACGCAGGGCCGCGCCGTCGAGCATGTTGATCACATGGCTGCGATGCGCCACCTGCATCGCCGGCGCGTTGGCGTAGCGATCCACGGCAATCACTTCAACGCCCAGGCGTTGCAGCTCGATTACCACTTCCTTGCCCAGCTCACCGCAGCCACACATCAATACGCGGGTCGCGGTTGGCGACAATGGAGTTCCGATTCGGGTCATCTCAGGTCCTCAGGGGAGCGGATCAGGGGGGAGAAAGGCCGGCATTTTACATGAACGGCCGGCATTGGCCTCAGTTGGCGACACGCTGGCGACGCAAACGCCAGGCCATGGCCAGCCACACCACGGTGACCCCGGCAAATTTCGAGGCCAGGGCGGTGCCGACCACCGCGGGCGTCAACGCGCCGATCAGGCCAAAAAAGATAAAGGTATCGAGGGGAATACTCAGCGCCGAACTGATCCACAGCCGGTCGTGCAACGGGCGCTTGGTGATACTGAAGACCAGCCAGTCGATACACTCGGACACCGCGAACGCCGTGGCGCTGGCCAAGGCGATAGAAGGATCGGAGGTGATATAGGACAGCACCAGCGCCGCGAGCATGGCGATGATCGCCCCGTGGCCGAAGCGGGTTTGCACCATGTCGCGCAGGATAAACACCAGGCCACCCCAGGCGGACCAGATGACATCCAGGTGCGGAGCGGTGGAAAAGGCGAAGTTGATCAGCACGACGCTGCTGATATAGGCGATCAGGAAGAGCATGGGGCGAGGGACCTGTGGGCAATGCGCACAGGGTACTGCACCAGAAACCCTGTGGCGAGCGGGCCTGTTGTGACCACTGGACCTATTGTGGCGAGCGGGCTTGTCGGAACGCCGCATCGCCCGCGCTGGGCTGCGTAGCAGCCCTAAAACAGGCGCCGCGGTTTACCTGAAAGTCCATGGAAGTCCTATTGGGGCTGCTGCGCAGCCCAGCGCGGGCAAGCTCGCTCGCCACAGAAAACCATCAGGTGCCGGATTTACCGGGAATCATCCACAACACCCCACTGGCCTTCGCCCGCTCATGACACAGCCCTAGCACCACCCGGCGCTCGGCATTGTCCATGCGGCTCCAACGCGTGATTTCATCGACATTGCGCTGGCAACCCGTGCAGATATCGTCGTCATCCAGCGCACAAATACTCACACAGGGCGAGGCTACTGGGCGTTCAACCGGGCTCATTCTGACTGCTCGACCAGATCGCGGGCATAGCGCTGGGAGTTATGCACATAGTGCGCAGCACTGGCCTCCAGCATTCTTTTCTGCTGCTCGGTCAGCTCCCGCACGACTTTGCCGGGCGAGCCCATCACCAGCGAGCCATCGGGGATTTCCTTGCCCTCGCCGATCAACGAGTTGGCGCCGATGATGCAATGCCGGCCGATCTTGGCACCGTTGAGGATCACCGCATTGATGCCAATCAGGCTGTAGTCGCCGACGGTGCAGCCATGCAGCATGGCGTTATGCCCAACCGTCACACCGGTGCCCAGGGTCAGGGGGTAGCCCATGTCGGTGTGCATCACGCTGCCGTCCTGCACGTTGCTGTTCTTGCCGATCAGGATCAGTTCGTTGTCGCCACGCAACACCGCGTTGAACCAGACGTTGGCCCCCTCTTCCAGCTTGACCTTACCCACCAGCGTGGCATTGGGCGCCACCCAGCTGTGTGGATGGGTCTCGACGCGGGCATCGCCCAGGCGGTATTTCATGGTCTTCCCTCACAGCTTGCCATTCAAACGATGGCTTAGGTATTGATGAAGCTTTTCGGCGGACGGTGCAGGCTGATGTCGGCATCGTCATAGAGCAGGTTGATCAACTCGACGATCATGATCGCCGTCAGCCCCCAGATCTTGTATTCACCAAACCGATAGCTGGGCACATACCAACTGCGGCCCTGGTAATCAATGCGATGGGTGTGCTCGCGCGGGTCCTGGCGGAAAAACTCCAGGGGCACGCTGAATACCGCAGCAATCTCGGCATCGTTGGCCAGGTACTCGACATAATCGGGAATCACCCCCACATACGGCGTCACGCGGATGCCGTGCAGGGAGATCAGTGGGCTCAAGGGGCCGATCACTTCCACCAGGCCCGGCGGCAGGCCGATTTCTTCTTCGGCCTCGCGCAGGGCGGTGAACACCAGGTCCGGGTCTTCCGGGTCGCGGCGCCCACCCGGAAAGGCCACTTCACCGCCATGGGTCGATAGCCCGCTGGCACGCAGGGTCAGGATCAGCTCGGGTTCGTCACTACGGGTAATCGGCACCAGCACGGCGGCCTCGGGGAAACGTGCGTCAGTTTCCAGCGTGCGTGGCGTGTGATTGCTTACCCGGCGAAGTAGCTCGTCCAGCATGAGTCATCTCGATCTGTTGACTACCTTGCATCATGCACCAAAGCGTACGGGCGCCCAACCCCAAAACCCCGGCGGTGTCGCTAAACGACAACTTGCAGGCCACTGCCCTGCACGCCAAGATAGGCGCAGTCCCCAGGAACCCAAGCATGAATTTCTGCAGCCAGTGCGGTAAACCGGTCACCCAGCGCATTCCCGAAGGCGATGCACGCCTGCGTTATGTGTGTGACCACTGTCAGACCATTCACTACCAAAATCCCAATATCGTCGCCGGCACCCTGCCCGTCTGGGGCAACCAGGTGCTGCTGTGCCGACGGGCCATCGAGCCGCGCCTGGGCTTCTGGACCCTGCCTGCAGGCTTTATGGAAAACGGCGAGACCGTCGAACAGGGCGCCGTGCGCGAAACCCTCGAGGAAGCCTGCGCCAGGGTGCGCAACCTGAGCATCTACACGTTGATCGATGTACCGCACATCAGCCAGGTGCATATCTTCTACCGCGCCGAACTGATCGACCTGGACTTTGCCGCCGGCCCCGAGAGCCTGGAAGTCAGGCTGTTCGACGAAGCCGATATCCCTTGGTCCGAGCTGGCTTTCCGCACGGTCAGGCGTACCTTAGAATGCTTTTTCGCTGACCGTCGGCAACAGGTGTTCCCCGTGCGCAGCGAATCGGTGCCACCCCTGACTCAACCGGCGCAATAAGCCTTTATACGGATATCGTTTCAATGCGTTGGTTGCTTGCCCTGCTCTGCCTGTCGTTCGCTACGCTGTCGTCAGCCACCACCCTGCAAACCCTGGGCGGTAAAACCGTAGAGAAAATCCTGGTGCTCAAATCCGCGCACCAGTTGCAATTGATCAACGACGGCAAGCCGCTGAAGACCTACCGGATTTCCCTGGGCAAGAACCCCAAGGGCCACAAGCTGATCGAAGGCGACCGCCGCACGCCGGAAGGCTTCTACTGGATCGACTGGCGCAAGACCAGCGACCGCTTCAACCTGTCCATGCACATCTCCTACCCCAATATCAGCGACGCCGCCCGCGCGCGCCGCGAAGGGGTCAAGCCCGGCAGCATGATCATGATCCACGGCACGCCAGACAGTGAGGAATACCCCGAACAGTGGTTCCACACCCTGGACTGGACCGACGGCTGCATCGGCATGCGCAATGTCGACATGCGCGAAGTGTGGAACCTGGTCAAGGACGGCACGATGATCGAGATCCGTCCGTAACCTGTACCGTTCGTAAAATAATTCAAAAAAAAACCTGTCTCCCCCACAGCCCCTGCCGGTGAATACCATTTCACTGCCAGGGGCTGCGTCTTTCTGCGCGCCATAAAGACCTCTCTAATACCACTTGATGCCAGGCACCTTTAAGGTGCCTGTAAACAGCCATGCGCACGCTTTTGGCGGCATTGACATGGTATTTAAGTGGTATTAATTTCCGGCCATTACCGGGCGACAACACTCCAATAACGCATCGGAAACCCTACAGATGAATCCCATCCAGACCCTGCGTCCTGACGACCGACAATCCACGCCGCTGTATCTGCAACTGGCCCGCAACCTCGAAGCCGCCATCCATGCTGGCCAGTGGAAATCCGAGCAGGCCTTGCCTTCGGAGCGCGTGCTCAGCGAGCAGTTGAGTATTTCCCGAGTCACCGCCCGTAAAGCCCTGGAAGTGTTGTTTGCCCAAGGCCTGATCCGCCGTAGCCAGGGCTCTGGCACGTTTATTACGCCACGCCTGGAACAGCCACTGTCGCGCCTGTCGGGGTTCAGCGAGATGCTGCGGCTCAAGGGCTTTGTCCCCGGCTCCCAGTGGCTGGAGCGGGAAATCACCCCGCCGACCCATGAGGAACTGATTCGCCTGTGCCTGTCGCCCACCGACAAAGTGGCGCGCCTCAAGCGCCTGCGCAAAGCCGATGACACCGTCATGGCGATCGAGATGAGCGCCCTGCCCGCCTCGATCATTCCAAAGCCCCAGGCCATTGGCAGCTCGCTCTACGAATACCTGGAAGGCATCGGCAAACCGGTGGTGCGGGCCCTGCAACACATCCAGGCCATCAACGCCTCGGATGAGTTCGCCGCCCTGGTGGGCATCGCCCCCGGCACCGCCATGCTGCTGATGACCCGGGTCGGCTACACCGCTGATAACACGCCAATCGAGATCACCGACACCTACTGCCGCAACGACTACTACGACTTCGTCGCCGAGCTGCGGCGCTATGACTTTGCCGCTGAACTGCGGCCCTAGAGAACTGCCCATGTCCGAAGACAATATCCTCACGCCCCACGGCTGGATTCGCGGCCGCCTGGCGCACCACGAAGGCAAGGTCAGCGCCGTCGAAGGCGTGCCTTGCGACCCGGCCGACAACGACCTGCCCTACCTGCTGCCGGGTTTTATCGACCTGCATGTGCATGGCGGCGGCGGCAAGGACATCATGGAAGGCAGCAGCGCCTTCGAGACCATCACCCGCACCCATGTGCGTTTCGGCACCACTTCGCTGCTGGCCACCACCATGACTGCGCCGGTCGAGGAAATCTCCCGGGTGCTCGGCGAACTCGGCCAGTTCTGCGAACAGCGCCCGGCCGGCAGCGCCCGGGTGCTGGGGGTGCACCTGGAGGGCCCCTACATCAATCCGGGAAAACTCGGCGCACAACCCAACTTCGCCCACACCGCCTTGATGGCCGAGGTTGAGCAATACCTGCGCCTGGCGCCCATCCGGGTGATCACCATTGCCCCGGAAATCGCCGGGCATGACGGCCTGATCCGCACCCTCAGCCAACGCGGCGTGCGCATGCAGATCGGTCATACCCTGGGCAGCTATGAAGAAGGCGTCGCAGCCCTGGCCGCCGGCGCCACCAGCTTTACCCACCTGTACAACGCCATGAGCCCGTTGCATCACCGCGAGCCGGGTATCGTCGGCGCCGCACTGGCCCATGCCCAATACGCAGAACTGATCCCGGACCTGCTGCATGTACACCCCGGCGCCATGCGTGTGGCCCTGCGCTCGATCCCCTGCCTGTACTGCGTCACCGATTCCACCGCTGCCGCGGGCATGCCCGACGGCGAATACAAGCTGGGCAGCCACACCGTGACCAAATGCCTGGGCGGCGTACGCCTGGCCGACGGCACCCTGGCCGGCAGCACCCTGACCATGGATCAGGCACTGCGCAACCTGGTGAAGATTGGCCTGCCCATCAGCGAAGCCTCACAGCGCCTGTCGCAGTTTCCTGCGGACTATCTGGGCCTGGAACAACGCGGTCGCCTGCAACCCGGCAGTTTTGCCGACTGCGTGCGCCTGGACCGCTCCCTGCACCTCACCGACGTAATGGTCGAAGGAGAAACCATTGACTTCAAAAATGCTTGAAGAGGCCCTGTCCTCCAGTGAGGCCGTCGCGGCCCAATTACAATGCCTCGCCCCCCTGCTGGCCGAGGTCGCAGGCCGCCTGCGCCGCCAGCCGCCGCAAGTGGCGATGACCGTCGCCCGTGGCAGTTCGGACCACGCCGCCAGCTACTTCGCCTACTTGACCATGCAGCACGTGGGCGTGCCGGTGGCGTCGCTGCCGATGTCGGTGGTGACGCTGGCGCAGGCGCCGCTGAAAGTCAGCGGTCAGGTAGCCTTCGGTTTTTCCCAGTCGGGGCAAAGCCCGGACCTGGTCAACAGCCTGCGTCTGTTGCGCAAGCGCGGGGCCTTGAGCGTGTCGATGGTCAATGCCGAAGACTCGCCCCTGGAGGCAGCATGCGAATTCCATGTGCCACTGTGCGCCGGCCCCGAACGCAGTGTGGCCGCGACCAAGAGCTTTATCGCCACCTTGAGCGCCAGCGCCCAGTTGGTCGGCCACTGGAACCAGGAAGATGGCCTGCTCGAAGCCTGCCACGCCTTGCCCGCCGGCCTACGCGCAGCGGCGACCCAAGACTGGAGCCTGGCCATCGACGCCCTGCGCGATTGCCAGCGCCTGATGGTCATTGGCCGTGGCGCCGGATTTGCCATCGCCCAGGAAGCTGCGCTCAAACTCAAGGAAACCTCGGCGATCCAGGCCGAAGCCTTCAGCAGCGCCGAAGTGCGCCACGGGCCGATGGCCTTGATCGACGCCAACTACCCGTTGCTGGTGTTCGCCCCGCGCGGCGCCGAACAGCCGGGCTTGCTGACCCTGGCCACGGAAATGCGCCAACGCGGCGCCCGCGTGCTGCTGGCTGCGCCCGAGGATATCGCCGAGCGTGACCTGACCCTGAGCCGCGCCGAACACCCGGCCCTGGACCCGATCCTGGCGATCCAGAGCTTTTACGTGATGGCCGCCGGCCTGGCCCAGGCCCGGGGCATGGACCCGGACCAGCCGCGCCACCTGAGCAAAGTCACCCGCACCCACTGAAGTGGTGTGCAGCGTTTTCCTGATGAGTACCGTGCCCATGACCAACAATAACAATGACCTGACCCTCAACGCGCCCTTGACCGGGCCGGTGCGGACCCTGGGCAACGTGCCAGACGAGGTGTTCGCCAGCGGCGCCATGGGCGATGGCCTGGCCATCGACCCGCTCAACGATTGCCTGTATGCGCCATGCGATGGCGTGGTGATTCACCTCGCCCGCACCGGACATGCGCTGACCCTGCGTGCCGACAACGGTGCAGAAATCCTGTTGCACGTGGGCATCGACACCGTCGAGCTCAAAGGTGAAGGCTTTGCCCTGCTGGTCAAGGAAGGCGCCCGCGTAAGCAGCGGCCAGGCTTTGGTGCGCCTGGACCTGGACCGCATCGCCCGCCAGTGCAAAAGCCTGATCAGCCTGATCATCCTCACCAACAGCGATCAGTTCGAGCTGCGCCCGTTCAGCATGCAAATGGCGACCGTGGGCCAACCGCTGATGCAGGTCTGCCCGCGCCCTACCTCGGCCACCCGCACAGTTGCTGGCACGCACACCGCCAGCGCAAGCAGCGCCAGCATTCGCACCACCCACAAAGGTGGCCTGCATGCACGCCCCGCTGCACTGATCCGCAAGACCGCCCAAGGTTTCAGCAGCCAATCGCACCTGCATTTCGCCGGCAAATCTGCGCCGTGCGACAGCCTGATCGGCCTGCTGGGCCTGGGGATTGGCGAGCAGGATGAGGTGCGCGTCAGTTGCCAAGGCGAAGACAGCGAAGCCGCCTTGCAAGCCCTGCTTGCGGCGTTGTCCCTGGCGGTTCCCCACACAGCCCCGGCCCCGGCCACCGTCGCTGCGCAGCGCGCGCCCGCCGAAGCCGTTGTTTTGCAAGGTGTCTGCGCCGCACCTGGCCTGGTCTGCGGGCCTTTGTGGCGCATGAGCAGCATCGAGTTGCCTGCAGACCCACGGACCCACGTCGCCGATGAACAGTTGCAGCAACTGGACGCCGCCCTGGAGCAGGTGCGCGGGGAAATCCGCCGCACCCTGGAGCACGCCCGTCGGCACAAGGACGTGGACGAAGAGGAGATCTTCGCCGCCCACCTGGCCCTGCTGGAAGACCCCGCCCTGCTGGAGGCCGCCACCGCTGCCATCGAGCAAGGCAGCGCCGCCACCCACGCCTGGCGCGATGCAATCCAGGCCCAATGCGCCGTGCTGCTGGGGTTGGGCAAGCCGTTGTTCGCCGAGCGCGCCAACGACCTGCGGGACTTGCAGCAACGGGTCCTGCGGGCGCTGCTGGGCGAAGCCTGGCAGTTCGAGTTGCCGGCCGGCGCAATCGTCGTCGCCCATGAATTGACCCCCTCGGACCTGCTGCAGTTGAGCGCGCAGAACGCCGCTGGCCTGTGCATGGCCGAAGGGGGCGCCACCTCCCATGTGGCGATCCTGGCCCGGGGCAAAGGGTTGCCCTGTGTGGTCGCCCTGGGCAGTGCAGTGCTCGACGTGCCCCAAGGCCAGCGGGTGGTGCTGGACGCCGCCAACGGCCGCCTGGAGCTGACGCCGGATGATGCACGCCACGCCGAAGTGCACCAGATCCGCGACGCGCAAAAACTGCGGCGCCAACAGCAACAGGCCCAGGCCCAGGCAGCGGCCAGCACCCTCGATGGCGTGGGCGTTGAGGTGGCGGCCAATGTCGCCTCCAGCAGCGAGGCGCAGACGGCCTATGAAAACGGTGCAGATGGCGTTGGCCTGTTGCGCACCGAATTTCTGTTTGTCGACCGCCGCACCGCGCCCGACGAGCAAGAGCAGCGCCAGGCCTATCAGGCGGTGCTGGACGCCATGGGCGACAAACCGGTGATCATTCGCACCATCGATGTGGGCGGCGACAAACAGCTCGATTACCTGCCACTGCCGGCCGAGGCCAACCCGGTGCTGGGCCTGCGCGGCATTCGCATGGCCCAGGTGCGCCCGGAACTGCTGGACCAGCAATTGCGTGCCCTGCTGCAGGTCAGCCCGTTGCAGCGCTGTCGGATCCTGTTGCCGATGGTCAGTGAAGTGGACGAGTTGCTGCACATTCGCCAGCGCCTCGATGAACTGTGCGCCGAACTGGAGTTGACCCAGCGCCCGGAACTGGGAGTGATGATCGAAGTGCCGGCCGCCGCGTTGATGGCCGAGCAACTGGCCGAGCATGCGGACTTTTTGTCGATCGGCACCAATGACCTGTCCCAGTACACCCTGGCCATGGACCGCGACCATGCGGGCCTGGCGGCCCGGGTCGATGCATTGCACCCGGCGCTGTTGCGCCTGATCGCCCAGACCTGCGCCGGCGCGGCGAAACATGGGCGTTGGGTCGGCGTGTGCGGCGCCCTGGCCTCCGACCCGCTGGCCACCCCTGTGCTGGTGGGCCTGGGGGTGCGCGAGCTGTCCGTCAGCCCGCCGCAGATTGCTGAAATCAAAGACCGTGTACGCCACCTCGACGCCGCGCAATGCCGGCAACTGAGCCAGGGCCTGCTCAACCTGAGCAGCGCCGGGGCCGTACGCCAAGCCTGTAACCAACACTGGCCGTTGAGCTGACAACAACAAGAAAAAGGAGACTCGCCATGTACCAACACTTTATCGAAGGCCTGCAACGCCTGGGCCGCGCGCTGATGCTCCCCATCGCCATCCTGCCGATTGCCGGCCTGTTGCTGCGCCTGGGTGATACCGACCTGTTGAACATCGCGGTGATGCACGACGCCGGGCAAGCGATCTTTGCCAACCTGGCCCTGATTTTCGCCATCGGTATCGCCGTGGGTTTTGCCCGGGACAACAACGGCACCGCCGGGCTGGCGGGTGCCATCGGGTACCTGGTGATGATCTCGACCCTCAAGGTGCTGGACTCGACCATCAACATGGGCATGCTTGCCGGGATCGTCAGCGGGTTGATGGCCGGCGCCCTGTACAACCGCTTCAAGGACATCAAGCTGCCGGAGTACCTGGCCTTTTTCGGTGGGCGACGCTTCGTGCCGATCGTCACCGGGTTCTCGGCCGTGGGCCTTGGCGTGGTGTTCGGCCTGATCTGGCCACCGGTGCAGCACGCCATCAACGGCTTCGGCGTCTTGCTGATGGAAAGCGGCAGCCTGGGGGCGTTTGTGTTTGGCGTGTTCAATCGCCTGCTGATCGTCACCGGCCTGCACCATATCCTCAACAACATGGCCTGGTTTGTGTTCGGCAGCTTCACCGACCCGGCGACCGGCGCGGTGGTGACCGGCGACCTGACCCGCTACTTTGCCGGCGACCCCAATGGCGGCCAGTTCATGACCGGCATGTTCCCGGTAATGCTCTTCGGCCTGCCGGCGGCGTGCCTGGCGATGTACCGCAATGCCCTGCCGGAGCGGCGCAAGATCATGGGCGGGATATTCCTGTCGATGGCCCTGACCTCGTTCCTCACCGGGGTGACCGAGCCGATCGAGTTCGCGTTCATGTTCCTCGCGCCGTTCCTGTATCTGCTGCATGCACTGCTGACGGGCCTGTCGATGGCCGTCACCAACCTGCTGGACATTCACCTGGGCTTTACCTTTTCCGGCGGGTTCATCGACATGGTCCTGGGCTGGGGCAAATCCACCAATGGCTGGCTGGTGGTGCCCGTGGGCCTGGCCTATGCGCTGATCTACTACAGCGTGTTCAACTACTGCATCCGCCGCTTCAACCTCAAGACACCGGGGCGCGAAGACATTCAGGTGGCCCAGGCCGAAGTCATGACCGATAACCAGCGCGCCCATGGGTACCTGCGTGCATTGGGCGGTGCCGCGAACCTGTTGAGCGTCGGCGCCTGCACCACGCGCCTGCGCCTGGACATGGTGGACCGCAACAAGGCGGTGGATGCCGAGTTGAAAGCCCTCGGCGCCATGGCCGTGGTCCGTCCCGGCAACGGTGGCAGCCTGCAGGTGGTGGTCGGGCCGATGGCCGACAGCATTGCCGACGAAATCCGCCTGGCCATGCCCACGTCCGCTAACGTGCCGGTGCCCGGCGCCGCCCTGCCAACGCCAGCGGCCAGCGTCGCCACCGTCACCACGACCCAGGCCCAGCAATGGCTGGATGCATTGGGCGGGCAGGACAATGTGCTGCAACAGGACTGCATCGCCATGACCCGTATCCGCCTGCAACTGGCCGATGAAAAAGGCCTGTCGCAAGCGCAGCTCAACAGCCTCGGGTGCCAGGGTGTCAGTCGGCTTGAAGACGGCGTGTGGCATTTGCTGGTCGGCGACCAGGCCCAGGGTTTGAGCGACGCCCTCAAGGCCCTGGCCCACCGCAACCCAGTGCGCGCGGGCGTCTGACCTACCTATCTACCGCCCCGCCCGGGGCGCCCCTGCCCATGCTGACGGCTCTAATCCTTCAGCATGGAGCCTGTGCCTGTGAGCACTTCCAATCCCCCCCTGAGCTTTGACGAGATCAAAAGCTCACTCAACCTGATCGGCCACCATCTACTCGATGTCGATAGCCCGTTGCTGCCTGCGCAAACCCCGTCGGCAGACCTGGCTTATCTGGAGCGCTTGAACACGCTTCTCAAGCAGTACCGTCAACAGTTCCTGGACAAGAGCCGCGCGCTGTACCAGGGCCTGGCCCAACACGATCTGCAAAGCACTGAAGGCCAGACCCTGCTGGCCACCCTCAAGACCACCCTGAACACACAACTGCTGGAGTTGGACCGACGCGAGCAGATTGACGGCAAGGCGCGCAAATCCTTCATGACCTTTGAAGCGGGCTTCACCGCACAGGCCAGGGAAGCGGCGCTCGGCGCGACAGATCGCCTGCTGCATCCGCAAGAACGGGCGATCCTCGATCGCATACCGCTGGGGGCGACTCTGCGTCCCGGCCTGTACGCATTGACCCTGCAATACCAGGGGCACACCGTGGAGCTGGCCGGTGCGTTTGTCCTCACCGAGCAGTCGGGCCCGGTCGTCACCGACCTGACGTCTGTCACGCCGGTGGGCCGCGTAGGGTTGTTCACGCCCTCACGAGGGATCGAGTTTTTCGACTCGTTGGCCAGCCTCGACAGCCAGTTGTTCCAGCGCCTGGCCAGCCCCGAAGAACGCCGCCACTTCATGGACCTGCTTGCCCGCAGCTATCACGCACTGACACCGAGTGCCATCTGGCCACTGGCGTTGACACCGATCCAGGATAGACCGCTGTACGAGCATCTCGACAACGCGCTGATCGCCAAACGCAGCGAGGACATTGATCGCGCACTGAGCCTGGTGGACAACCCGGGCAACGACAGCCAAGCGTTGATCGATGCCCTGGAACAGGCGATCCGTGGCGCCCTGCCCGACCTCACGGCGCGCTTGCAATGGCGCGCCCAGGCCCTGCTGGACCGCTGGCTGCGCCACAGCGCACCCGATTGGTACCGCAGCGCCAGTGATGCGCGGCGTGCCCTGCTGGCGGAGTACCTGCATCGCTACAACGAGGCCCGGCAGAATCTGGAGCAGTTGCTCGGCCCCCTGGCCACACCGCACGCCCTGGCGCGGCATCAGTGGCTGGAGCGTCTGAGCGATGACCTGGAGATCCACGATCTGGCCCCCGAACAGCTGCAGGTCAGTACCCGGCGCTTTGTCAGCGCCGTCGGCGAATATACCCACGAGCGCAACCTGATCGAACTGGCCCTGCGCGGCCTGCATCCGGGCGATGAACAACCCGGCTCCGAGTTCCTCAAAAAGACCACCCTGCACTACGCCGGCGCGGCGCTGCCCAACACCTATGCCGAGCTGACGCCTGCCTGGCTCGTAGAACAACTGAGCACGTTGCAGCCGCGCATCGACTTTGGCGAGTTGCAAAAGCACCTGCACGCCAAGACCGAGCTGCGCCAGGCCATCGAAACCCTGTTCGACCACAGAATCAACGCCCTGGCCTACGCCGCAATGCTGCAGGGGCATTTGCGCGAAGACGATTTCGAGCGCATACAGCGCCTGCGCCAAGGCAGCGATCCACAGCTGAGCGCTTCGACCCTGGCCCTGCACGAGGCACAACTGCAAGACCTCTGGGTGCTACGCCAGCGCAACACCCATGGCGTGGTCGACCGTGTGTTGCTGTGTACCCCGCAGGCCCCCCGCGAACAGCAGTTCCAAGCGTTCGACAGTGAAATCGCGTGCCAGAACCATATCCTCGGCTGGGCCCTGGACAACGGCGGCACGCCACCGCAAGGCAGCCTGACCGACTACCTGCTCGGCCGGGTCGCCCTGCGCTTTCGCGCCAAAATGAACCAGGTGCTCAGTGGCCTGAGCTACAAGTCCCATGCTCAGGAACACCAGGAAATCACCTTCGGCCCTGCCCACAGCCACGCCGAATGCCTCAAGGCCATGGCCAGCCATGTGTTGGCCACGCGCACTGATGACGATGTATTCAACACCCCCGACTGGTATCGCTCGGCCCCGGCGGACACGCGCCGCACCCTGATGAAGCGGGCGGACGACAGCGACGAGGGCTTGCGTTTCTACAACGCGTTTTCATTGTCCGAGGCGCAGATGCCCAGTTTCGCGGCCTATCTGCATGAGCAAGCCCGCAAGCGCCTGAATCAACTGCTGGGACGCGCAGGCAACGATGTGGATCCCGACACCGTCTGGGCCTATTCGCCCACCGCCCTGATCCGCACCTCGACGCCCGCCCCCATCAGCTATACCCAGCTGTATCGCGATGGCTATGCCGACGGCATTGGTTTTCTGGAGGAGAAGTTCTCGCGCTCGGCCCGCTTCAAAGGCCCCGAAGGCGTGGACCTGAGCCCGCTGACCGCTGAAAAGGTTGCCCGCTCGGTCACCGGCGTGTGGATAGGCCAGCGCTATATCGATGAGGTCAAGAGCCGCCTGCTGAATGTCGGCCAACCCGACTACGAAATGCGCCGCAATGCCACCCTCGCCCTGACCCAGATGCAACTGCGCAACGCGGCCCTTGAATGTCGCTTGCAAGGGCACATCGCCTCGCTCGATCTGAAATGGCTGGAGCGCACTATTTCGAGCATGGACCAGACGTCACCCCAGATCCGTGGCGAGCACGCCATCCATCGCCTGGTCATCGACGGTGAATGGGTGATCGGTTGCTACCTGTTCAGCCACGACAATCACCCGACGTTGCTCTACACCCCAAATGCGCCGGACGGCATCAGCCTGCGCGAAGCCCGGCTATTCAATTATCTGCTGAAAAAACTCCCTGGCATGCTGGGCTATCTGCTGGAGCGGGTTGCGGTTCAATCCAAGGCGCGGGTGCGTACGTTCCTGGAAGAGGCCAGGCGCCAGTTGCCCGAGGATCTGGATAAAACCAGCAGCAGCCCGGCACGCCATGACCCGATCCGCTCCCAGACCCAAGTGCAGGACCTGCGGCGCGAGCTGTACGACTTGAGGTTGCAGCGCACGATTGACGATGTGCAAGCGACCACCGTCAACCGCACTCAAATGATCAGTGGCATTTTCTGGACCTGCGTGGAATGGGTCGCCGCCATCGCCACCGCGCCCTTCCCGGTCCTGAGCCT
Organism: Pseudomonas sp. WS 5027; assembly: GCF_012985695.1. Lineage (NCBI taxonomy): Bacteria > Pseudomonadati > Pseudomonadota > Gammaproteobacteria > Pseudomonadales > Pseudomonadaceae > Pseudomonas > Pseudomonas sp. WS 5027. Next base: position 176,478 of record NZ_JAAQWU010000007.1, read on the forward strand.
GAGCGTCGGCCTGGCGTTGGCGTTCAAGGACGGCATGCTCGCCCTGCATGCTTACCATCAGGGTGATAACGCCCAGGCCCTGGAACACTTCATCGGCTATCTGCTCAACAGCGCGGGTGGCTTGTTCACCGATCTGCGGCCCGCCCTCGGCACCCTGCAGCAATTCGTCCGCCCTGTGGTGCGCCAGGCGCCACGGCGCATCGCGCAAAGCCCGGCGCTGAAACTGATAGCCCCTCTGGAACCCACGCCGGCGAAGCCTGCGGGCATGCAATCGGTGCTGTTCAATGGCGAATTTCTTTGGGCGCCGCTGACCCCGGACCCCATCGGTCGCTATTTGCTGTACCGCCTGGACCCGGTCACCGGCAAGCTGGTCTCGACCACCCGCCTGGCCGCGCCCGATGCCCAGGGCGTGTGGAGGCGTACCGGCGTGACCGGCGGCGCGCCGAAATATGAAAAAGTCCCGGAGACCCCCGACAGCCTGAAAAACTACGAGATGCCGGCCAAGTACATGGACAAGGTGGAGCACGTTCTGAACCCGGAACTCAAGGCCCAACTGCGCAAGCAAGGGGATTGGGTTTACGACAATCCGCATGTCACCCTGGCAATCGCAGCACAGGATCTGCAGCCGGTGCGCCAGGTGTACCAGCAACAGGTCAGCCAACTGCGCAAGGATGCCGAGGTTTTTTTCAGCACCCCCAGAGCGCCAGCGCAGCGTGCCGCGTTACCGCCGGTCACGGCAGATACTTCGCTGGCAGCACTCGTCGGCACCCCGGCCAACACTCGCGCGCCGAACCTGATTATCGGCGCCGAACCGAGCTCCATCGCCAGTCAGCAAGTACTGATTGATAACATCGAGGCGTTGGCTGCCAAGGGTTACAAGCGCCTGTATGTGGAATACCTGCCCGGCGATGTGTTCCGCCAGAAACTGGCGAAACTCAACAACGGCAAATCCTGGAAGCATATCGAGCGCCACCTGAAGGTGGTCGACAAAGCGTTTGGCTTCGCGGAGAACGGGCCATTTTCCTATCTTGCGCTGGTGCGCAAGGCCTCGGCCAAGGGCCTGAAGATCAAGGCACTGGACGCCTCGACGTCCTACCATTTGGAAGACGCCCTCGTCCTGGGCGATACGCCGCCCACCACTGCCCGAGAGCCAGGGCTGCGCAATTTCTATTCGTCCAGGGTGCTGGAGGCCGATAGCGAAGCGTTGCCCGACGAACCCTGGATCGCTCTGGTCGATCCGGCGCGCATGAGCACGGTCAATCAAAAACCTGGCCTGGCCGATCTGCACAACGCCATTGCTGTGCGAGTGGAGGAAGTCGGTCCCGGCCAGGCGACCGGGATGCGTATCGACAACCTCGGTGCCACCGTGGCGGATGGAAAATCGGCCGATTACGTACTGGCGGTACAAACGCACACCACAACCGCCGACCTGCCAGGGCCCTCTACCACAACGGCGCCCGCTGCGCCCGGGCATTACAGTGATTACGATATTGCCCCACAACTGCGCGAAAGCATTCGCGTCCAGTCAAGCGAGGCCCGCCGCTTGAGCAATATTTATGAACCCACTCATGAAAAATACCGCAAGGCGCACTACGCCTTCAAAGACGCCCAAAAGCGCCTGAACGAACACGCCAAACAGTATTTAAGCAGTCACACCCTACCCGCCCGGCCGGACCTTGCACCGCTCAGCGCGCAAACACAGCCGGTGCCGTTTCTCCAATCGGTAAGCGAAAGCTCCTTGCCCGGATTGGTTATCGGTGAAACGAAAAAAGCGCAATCGAGCAAGGCGTTCCTCATTGAACATATGCAAACACTCAAGGACCTGAAGTTTGACACCCTTTACATCCAACGCCTGCTCACGGACCAGCACCAAGCAGATCTGGACGCTTTCCTCAATTCAAGAAAGATGTCTACCCACCTCAAGGACGACATCAAAAAACTGGATACCTACAGTGGCTCCCACAGCTATTTCGAAGTGATTCAAAAAGCCAATAAATACGGGATCCGGGTCCGCGCACTCGACTGCAATGCCAGCTACCACGCCAAAGACGCCGGCCCAGAGGCCCGGAACCGGATGTTCAGCTACTTCGCCTCGCACGTAATCAGTGCGGACCAGGCGGCAAACGGCCCGCATAAGTGGGTGGCTTTCGTTGACGCCTCCCATACCAACACCAATCGCCAGATACCAGGCCTGGCCGACCTGCAAGGGACCGTCAGCCTGAATATCCGCGATAGCGCATCGTCTCTGTCGAGCGACATTCGCCCCGGTCGCTGGGAGACGAGCTTTGCGGCCGAATGGACAGCGTCACGCAGTGACTTTACGTTGGAGGTCGGCGTGACGGGCACACCGCCTTATGATTTTGTGCCGCTGGATAGAACGCGCTTGAAGGCGTCCGGACATTTCCTGGTTGAACGCCCCTCGATGAGTGAGACCAACCTGCTGCACAAATCCAGGACCGGAGAAATCGTCTCGACGCCTATCCAGGTGGATGACCAGGGGCTGTTTTTCATTGATCGCTGGGGCATGAAGGATCAGCGCTTCCCCCACCAGGACACGTTGATTACTGCCATCCGAAGGAACATGGAGCTGACCCCGGCACCGTAACGGCCTGACACGCCAACGTTATGGCAGGCAAAAAGAAACCCGCTGGCCCAGACGGTCCAGCGGGTTTGTTTTTTGCCAATCAGCGCATCAGAAATCCGCCAACTGCCACACCTCGTACGCCGGTGTTTCGTAGGGATGACTGAGCTTCAATGCGGCCACAACGGCCTGAATCAACTCATCCGCCACCACCAGCTCAACCTTCCATTCTTCGACGACTTCGACCTGGCCAACCTGGCCGATAAACGGCTGGCTACCTTCCAGGGGGCGGAACTGGCCACGCCCCAATACCTGCCAGGCGCAGTTGTCGTAGTTGCCGATGCGCCCGCCACCTGCGGCGAAGAGGGCGGTTTTCACCGCCTCCACATGGCTGTCGGGCACAAAGAAGCTGAGCTTGTACATGGCCTTAGTTCACCCACACACGTGCGTTACGGAACATGCGCATCCACGCACCGTCTTCGTTCCACTCTTCAGGGCGCCACGAGTTCTGCACGGCGCGGAACACACGCTCCGGGTGCGGCATCATGATGGTGACGCGACCGTCGCGGCTGGTAAGGCCGGTGATCCCGCGCGGCGAGCCGTTCGGGTTGGCCGGGTAGCTTTCGGTAACCTTGCCGTGGTTGTCGACAAAACGCAGGGCCACGGTGCCGGACAGATCGGCTTCCAGCAGGGCTTCTTCGCTTTCGAACTCGGCATGGCCTTCACCGTGGGCGATGGCGATCGGCATGCGCGAACCGGCCATGCCCTGCAGGAAGATCGAGTTGGACTCCTGCACCTGCACCATGGCCACACGGGCTTCGAACTGCTCGGAACGGTTGCGCACAAAGTGCGGCCAGAACTCGCTGCCCGGGATCAGCTCGCTGAGGTTGGACATCATCTGGCAACCGTTGCACACACCCAGGGTGAAGCTGTCGTTACGCTCGAAGAACCCCTGGAACGCATCGCGGGCACGGCTGTTGAACAGGGCCGACTTGGCCCAGCCTTCACCGGCACCCAGCACGTCGCCGTAGGAGAAACCGCCGCAGGCCACCAGGCCTTTGAACTCATTGAGGTCAACGCGACCGGCGAGGATATCGCTCATGTGCACGTCGATCGCATTGAAGCCAGCACGGTCGAACGCCGCCGCCATTTCCACCTGGCCATTGACGCCCTGCTCACGCAGTACGGCAACTTGTGGGCGGATGCCTTTCTTGATGTAAGGCGCGGCGATGTCCTGGTTGACGTCGAAGCTGAGCTTGGTGCTCAGGCCCGGGTTGTCTTCTTCCAGGATCACGTCGAATTCCTGCTCGGCGCAGTCGACGTTGTCGCGCAGGCGCTGGATCTGGTAGCTGGTCTCGGCCCATTGACGTTGCAGCAGGCGGCGCTGGCCGGCGAACACGGTGTCACCGTTGAACGAGATATTGATTTCGCCGTTGTTGATCGGCTGGCCGATCACGGCCACGCAATCATCCAGGCCAGCGGCGCTGAATTGTGCGAGTACATCCGGGGTAGCGTCCTGGCGCACCTGGATCACCGCGCCCAACTCTTCGTTGAACAGGATGCCGTTGATCTCGGCTGCATCCTCGGCAACGCTGTCGAGCACGATGTTCAGGCCGCAGTGACCGGCGAAGGCCATCTCTACAACACTGGTCAGCAAGCCGCCGTCGGAACGGTCGTGGTAAGCCAGCAGGTGGCCGTCGGCATTAAGGCCCTGGATCACAGCGAAGAAGGCTTTGAGGTCTTCCGCATCATCCACGTCCGGCGCGTGTTTGCCGAGTTTGCCGTGGGTCTGCGCCAGGATCGAGGCGCCCATACGGTTCTGGCCACGGCCCAGGTCGATCAGGATCAGATCGGTGGTGCCCTTGTCCATACGCAGTTGCGGGGTCAGGGTCTGGCGGATATCGGTGACCGGGGCGAAGCCGGTGACGATCAGCGACAGCGGCGAAGTGACGCTCTTGTCGCTGCCATCTTCGTTCCAGCGGGTGGCCATGGACATGGAGTCCTTGCCCACCGGGATGGTGATGCCCAACTCAGGGCACAGCTCCATGCCGACTGCCTTGACGGTGTCGTACAGGCGCGCATCTTCACCCGGATGACCGGCTGCGGACATCCAGTTGGCCGACAGTTTGATGTCGGACAGCTTGCCAATACGGGAAGCAGCGATGTTGGTGAGGGTTTCACCAATGGCCATGCGGCCCGACGCCGGGGCGTCCAGCAGGGCCAGCGGCGTGCGCTCGCCCATGGCCATGGCTTCACCGGTATACACGTCGAAGCTGGTGGCAGTGACGGCAACGTCAGCCACTGGAACCTGCCACGGGCCGACCATTTGGTCACGGGCAACCAAGCCGGTGATGGTGCGGTCGCCAATGGTGATCAGGAAGCTTTTGCTTGCTACGGCCGGGTGGTGCAGCACGCGTTCGATGCTGTCGGCCAATTCCAGTTTGCTTGGGTCGAAATCATCGCCCAGTTCGGCTTCACGTACCGCCGAACGGTGCATGCGCGGGGCTTTGCCCAGTAGCACTTCAAGGGGCATGTCCACCGGGCTGTTGCCGAAGTGGCTGTCGGTAACCGTCAGTTGCGGCTCGGCAGTGGCTTCGCCGACCACGGCAAACGGGCAGCGCTCGCGCTCGCAGATGGCCTGGAAGCGTTCGAAGTCCGCCGGGCCAACGGCCAGTACGTAACGTTCCTGGGATTCGTTGCTCCAGATTTCGTGCGGGGCCATGCCCGGCTCGTCGTTTGGAATATTGCGCAGCTCGAAACGGCCGCCACGGTCGCCATCGTTGACCAGCTCCGGGAAGGCGTTGGACAAACCGCCGGCGCCGACGTCGTGGATAAAGCTGATGGGGTTCTTGTCACCCAACTGCCAGCAACGGTCGATGACTTCCTGGCAGCGACGCTCCATTTCCGGGTTTTCGCGCTGTACGGAAGCAAAATCCAGGTCTGCCGAGCTGGTGCCGGTGGCCATGGAGGAAGCCGCGCCGCCGCCCAGGCCGATCAACATCGCCGGGCCGCCAAGCACGATCAGCTTGGAGCCGACCAGGATCTCGCCCTTCTGCACGTGGTCTTCACGGATGTTGCCCATGCCGCCGGCCAACATGATCGGCTTGTGGTAGCCGCGCACTTCATCGCCACGGGGGGTGGTGATGGACTGCTCGAAGGTACGGAAGTAACCGGTCAGGGCCGGACGCCCGAATTCGTTGTTGAACGCGGCGCCGCCCAGCGGGCCTTCGATCATGATGTCGAGTGCGGTAACGATGCGCTCAGGCTTGCCGTACGGCACTTCCCACGGCTGTTCGAAGCCTGGGATCTGCAGGTTGGACACGGTGAAACCGGTCAGGCCGGCCTTGGGCTTGGCGCCACGGCCGGTTGCACCTTCGTCGCGGATCTCGCCGCCCGAGCCGGTGGCTGCGCCCGGGAACGGGGCAATCGCGGTCGGGTGGTTGTGGGTCTCGACCTTCATCAAGATATGCACCGGTTCCTGCACCGCGCCGTACTGGCGGGTTTCAGGGTCCGGGAAGAAACGGCCGGCGATGCTGCCGACGATCACCGAAGCGTTGTCTTTATAAGCCGACAGAACGCCTTCGCTGTGCATCACGTAGGTGTTCTTGATCATGCCGAACAGGCTTTTTTCCTGGCTCTGACCGTCGATATCCCAACTGGCGTTGAAGATCTTGTGACGGCAGTGCTCGGAGTTGGCCTGGGCGAACATCATCAGTTCGATGTCGTGGGGGTTGCGCTGCAAACCGTTGAAGGCGTTGACCAGGTAGTCGATCTCGTCTTCGGCCAGGGCCAGGCCCAGCTCGGTGTTGGCCTTCTCGAGGGCGGCGCGGCCACCGCCCAGCACGTCAATCGCAGTGAGCGGCTTGGGCTCGGCGTGGCTGAACAGGCCGGCAGCCTGTTCCAGCTGGCTGACGATGATCTGGGTCATGCGGTCGTGCAGGCTGCTGGCGATCAGCTCGGCTTCGGCATCGCTGAACTGGCCAGCCACGTAGAAGGCGATCCCGCGTTCCAGGCGCTGGATTTTTTCCAGGCCGCAGTTGCGGGCGATATCGCTGGCCTTGCTCGACCAGGGCGAGATGGTGCCAAACCGCGGCAGAACCAGGAACAAGCGGCCGGTCGGCTCTTGAACGGGAACGCTGGGGCCGTACTTCAGAAGGCGTGCCAGCACTTGCTGTTCGTCGGCGGTCAAAACGCCGTTAACATCGGCGAAGTGAGCAAATTCAGCATACAAGCCAGTGACAGCTGGAACCTTCTGGCTCAGTTGCTCAAGGAGTTTGCTGTGGCGAAAGGCAGAAAGGGCAGGAGCGCCGCGCAGGATCAACATCTTCGGGACAGCCTCGGGAAGGGGGTGTGCTTTGAGGCCGTGCATTCTAGCGTAAACCTGCGCCAACGGCACCCGAAACGGCACCGCTGGCCGCTGCCGAACGTCAGTTGGCCGCGATTGCACGGTATCGGGGCGTTTTCCAGGGTCGCCGCTGTAGTTTTTTTAACCGTCACAATTGCGCCCCAGGCCACGTTTCTGCGGGCTGCAGCACAGTTTCGCAGGCGCTAGCAGACAACGCCCATGCTGTCGAGATATGGCGCCGTGGGCCGTTTGCGTATACTGCGCAGATGTTCTCCCCAACTGCTTTGCGCCCGCGATGTGCCAAATGGCTCCTCGCCACCGGACTCTTCCTGATGCTCAGCGCCTGTGTTGATAAACCCAGCACGCTCGAGCGAATCAAGGAGGATGGCGTATTGCGGGTGATTACCCGAAACAGCCCGGCCACCTATTTCCAGGACCGTAACGGCGAAACCGGTTTCGAATACGAACTGGTCAAGCGCTTTGCCGACGACCTGGGGGTGAAGCTTGAAATCGAGACCGCCGACAACCTCGACGACCTGTTCGGCCAGTTGGGCAAACCCAACGGCCCGGTATTGGCCGCCGCCGGCCTGGTCAGCAGCGAACAGCGTAAGCAACAGGTGCGCTTTTCCCATGCGTACCTGGAAGTCACCCCGCAGATCATCTACCGCAACGGCCAGTCCCGCCCCACCAACGCGGCAGACCTGGTGGGCAAGAAGATCATGGTGCTCAAGGGCAGCACCCACGCAGAGCAACTGGCCGAGCTGAAAAAGCAGAATCCTGCGATTGAATACGAAGAGTCCGACGCCGTTGAAGTGGTCGACCTGCTGCGTATGGTCGACGAAGGGCAGATCGACCTGACCCTGGTCGACTCCAATGAAGTGGCAATGAACCAGGTGTACTTCCCCAACGTACGGGTGGCCTTTGACCTGGGCAACGCCAGCAACCAGAGCTGGGCGGTGGCTGCAGGTGAAGACAACAGCCTGCTCAACGAGGTCAACAGCTACCTCGACAAGGTCGAGAAGAACGGCACCTTGCAGCGCCTCAAGGATCGTTATTACGGGCATGTCGATGTACTGGGCTATGTGGGCGCCTACACCTTTGCCCAGCATTTGCAGCAGCGCCTGCCCAAGTACGAGAAGTTCTTCAAGACCTCGGCCAAGGAAGAAAAGGTCGATTGGCGGCTATTGGCAGCCATTGGCTACCAGGAATCGCTGTGGCAACCGGCGGTCACCTCCAAGACCGGCGTGCGCGGCCTGATGATGCTGACCCAGAACACCGCCCAGGCCATGGGCGTGTCCAACCGCCTCGACGCCCGGCAAAGCATCAAGGGCGGCGCCAAGTACCTGGCGATGATCAAGAGCGAACTGGACGACAAGATCCTTGAACCTGATCGCACTTGGTTTGCGCTGGCGGCCTACAACGTCGGCGGCGGCCACCTCGATGACGCACGCAAACTGGCACAAAAAGAAGGCCTGAACCCGAACAAATGGCTGGACGTTAAGAAAATGCTGCCGCGTCTGTCGCAGAAGCAGTGGTACAGCAAGACCCGCTACGGCTACGCCCGTGGCGGCGAACCGGTACATTTCGTGGCCAACATCCGTCGTTACTACGACATCCTGACCTGGGTGACCCAGCCGCAACTGGAAGGCAACCAAGTGGTGGAAGGCAACCTGCACGTCCCGGGCGTGGACAAAACCAAGCCGCCGGAAGACAGCCCCCAACTCTAGACCACAGGCTTGCTGTGGCTGTGGCAAACAGGCTTGTTTTTGGAGAGCGGGCTTGTTTGTGGCGAGCGGGCTTGCCCCGCGCTGGGCTGCGAAGCAGCCCCAATAAGGCCGCTGAATTTCTGCCTGATAAACCCCGATTGCAGGTTTTGGGGCCGCTGCGCAGCCCAACGCGGGGCAAGCCCGCTCGCCACAGGGGGCGCGGCATGTGCCAAAGCTCTGGCACCACACCCCAACACCCTGAAGACCACAGGCCTATTGTGAAAACCACTCTTACTGTGGCGAGCGGGCTTGCCCCGCGCTGGGCTGCGAAGCAGCCCCAATAAGGCCACCGGATTTCTGCCTGATAAATCCCGATTACAGGTTTTGGGGCCGCTGCGCAGCCCAACGCGGGGCAAGCCCGCTCGCCACAAGGGGGCGCGGCATGTACCAAAGCTCTGGCACCACAACCCAACACCCTGAAGACCACAGGCCTATTGTGAAAACCACTCTTACTGTGGCGAGCGGGCTTGCCCCGGGCTGGCCTGTGAAGCCGAGCCAATAAGACCACCGGATTTCTGCCTGATAACTCCCGATTGCAGGTTTTGGGGCCGCTGCGCAGCCCAACGCGGGGCAAGCCCGCTCGCCACGGGAGGCCGTTTGCCGCGGAGGCTGGCTCACATTGATCGAGTACGGTCAGCTCAGGCCTGTGATCAGATGCACTACCCCGCCTGTCAATATCATCACGGCAGTAATTCCCGCTGCCTTCAGCCCCATTTCATCGACCAGGGTCGGGTCTTGTAGCTGCACACGGATCCGCGTCAAAGCCACTCGCTGTTGCGACTTCAGGTTTGTCGCCCCACCCAGCGCACTCAACACCGCCGGCGCCAACATCGCGTCAGCCGCAGGCTCGGCGTTCGGCGTTTCGGCCACCAGGTCCGGAGTCAGGGCTTTCCAGAACGCTTGCTGTAGTTTCTCGAACATGCTCAATGCTCCACGACAGGTAAAGTTTCTACAGTCGCCGTGTGGTAAAGGCGCAGGGCCTCGCGCACCTGGGCGGCTTCTTCCAGGCCCAGTACCTGGCGGGCGATGATCTGGCACTCCGCCAGGTCCAGCTCACGCACGGTGGCCTTGATACTGGGGATCAGCGGCACGCTGACGGACAGTTCGTCCACCCCCAGCCCAATCAGCATCGGCACCGCCAGCGCTTCGGACGCCAGCGCGCCACATACGCCCACCCACTTGCCGTGGGCATGGGCGGCCTTGACCGTGGTGGCGATCAAGCGCAGCACCGCCGGGTGAAAACTGTCGGCCTGACTGGCCAGGCGTGGGTGGTCGCGGTCCATGGCCAGGGTGTATTGGGTCAGGTCATTGGTGCCAATGGAGAAAAAATCCACATGGGGCGCGAACACATCCGCCATCAAGGCTGCCGATGGCACCTCGATCATGATCCCCAGCTTCGGCAGCTCGCTAAGCCCCAAGGCCAGCGCTTGCTCCTCCAGGATCTCGCGGGCCTGGCGTAGCTCCGACAGCAGGCTGACCATCGGCAACATGATGTGCAACCGCGCCAGGCCGGCGCTGGCCAGGATTGCCCGGAACTGCTCGCGCAACAGCTCGGGACGTTCCAGGCACAGGCGAATTCCGCGCAGGCCAAGAAAGGGGTTGGTCTCGCTGTCCATCGGCACATAGGCCAAGGGTTTGTCACCGCCCACATCAAGCGTGCGCACCACCAGATTGCGCTCGGTGCCCAGGACACCGGCAATCGCGCTGTAGGTCTGGGCCTGTTCCTGGGGGCTCGGCGCGCGGTTGCGGTCCAGGTAGAGAAACTCCGAGCGCAACAGCCCGACCCCCTCGGCCCCCAGCGCCAGGGCTTGCTGCACTTCTTGCAGCGAAGCGACATTGGCGGTCACTTCAATATGATGACCATCGCGGGTGGTGGCGGCCAAGGCGGCCTGCTGCAGATCGCGCTGGTGGCGCACAACCTGCTGCTCGCGCGCGGCCCGCAGCGTCTCGATCACTCCCGGGTCCGGGTCGAGGTGCAGTTCGCCTTTGTCGGCGTCCAGCAACACTGGCTTGCCATCGGGCAATGCCAGGACCTGGGCCGGCACACCGCAAATCGCCGGCAAGCCCAGGGCGCGAGCAAGAATGGCGACGTGGCTGGTGGCCCCTCCGGCAACGGTGATAAACCCCAACACCTTGCCCGGGTCGAGGCTGGCGGTTTGCGAAGGCGTCAATTGCTCGGCAATCAGGATGGCCTGCTCCGGCAAATCCCAGGCGCCGTCCTGGACCCCGAGGATCTGCTTGAGGACCCGCAGGCCGACATCCGCCATATCGGCGGCACGCTCGGCCAGCAGTGGACTGCCGGATTGCTCGAACAGCGCAGCGGTGGCGAGTGTGGCGCTGTTCCAGGCGAAGGCCGCGCTCTTGCCTTGGGCGATCAGCCCGTGGGCGTGTTCCAGTAGGGTCGGGTCTTCGAGCAATTCCTGATGGGCACCGAAAATCTGTGCCTGGGCGCTACCCCCGGCCTTGTCCTGCAGCGCTTGCAGTGCTTGGGCTGCAGCCTGTAAACCGCGCGTCAGAGCGGCACGTTCTGGCGTCTCGCCAGCGCCCTTTTCAGTCACTGTCAGCTCAGGCTCGGCGACCTGCACCACATGGCCAAACGCCGAACCTGGCGATGCACACACGCCCCGCAACACCGTTGCCGATGACAGCGGTGCGATGGCTTCAGCCACCACCGCCACCGCTTCGCCGCAGCCATCGGCCAACAACGCGACCAACGCCTCGATCGCCGCCGCCGCATCCGCCCCCGCCGCACTCACTTGCAGGGTATCGCCGCGCACCGTCTGCAAGCCCATGATCGCCACCAGTGATTTGGCGTTGGCGCTCTGGGTTTGCTTGTGCAGGCAGATGCTCGCTTTGAAACCCTTTGCGGCCTGGGCCAGCACCGCCGCCGGACGGGCATGCAGGCCGTTGGCATTGGGCAGCGTCAGGGGCTTGGAAAACAGGGCGTCGCCCTCTTCTTCCTCGTCATTGGCAGCACGTATTGCAGGCGTCACATGCAGCAACGGTTGCCCGGCTTCAACCAGCCCCGTGCCCGCCGTCAGCAGCGCAAATGGCTCGCCGCTGACCACCAGCATCAGGGTCAGCAAACTGCGGGCATGGAGCGCGACGTAGTCGGCATCAAACTCGATCAGCGGCTGCCCTGCCGCCACCCGCTGGCCCTCCTCGACCAACCGGGTGAACCCCTTGCCCGCCAGGTTCACGGTGTCCAGGCCGATATGCATCAGCACCTGCACGCCGTGGTCGTCAGTGACGCTGACCGCATGACCACTGTCCTGGATATTGCTGATCACCCCGGCCAGCGGTGCGCAGAGGGTCTGCGAGGTGGGGTCGATACACACGCCGTCACCAATCAGGCGGCTGGAGAACACCGGATCTGGCACCTGGTCCAGGGGCAACAGCACGCCCGCCAGGGGCGCCAGCAGTTCCAGGGGTTGAGTTGTGGTCATGACTTCACCTGCTGTTTTGTTCTGTAAAAATCAAAGGGGTGACGAAGGTTTATTTCCACCAGTATTCGACCTGCACACCGAAGTTGGAACCGTGCCGCGCACTGCCGTAGGAGCCGCTGTCGGACAACGCCGAACCCGCCGCCAGTTCATTGGCCGCACGCTTGGCCGCTTCGTTCCAGGTGGCATAGGTGTAGTACAACCGCACTTCCGGCCGCGCCCAGAAATCCGCGCCTTTGGGCGACCAGGTCGGGGCGAATGTGAACTTGCTGAGCTTGCGCGTGCCGCCGCTGGCATCCACTTGGTCATGGCCCAGTTCGGTGACCAGCTTGAACTGTTCGCTGATGGCATACGCCGGGCGCACACCAATGGACATCCAAGTCTGGTCCTGGCTGCCGGGGCGCACATCTTTCTGGTACACCGCCTCGACCTGGCCGCCAAAACGCGGGGTCACTTGCCAGTCAAAAAACTCCACCGCGCGGTAGCTTTTGCTGCTGCGTTCCAGCGCGGTATTACCGGTGTAGCCAAGGCCCGTGCCCGGCCCTTCACCGTACTGCAGGGCAAACTTGTTCTTGCCACCGAGGAAGGCCGCCTGCACATGCTGGGCTGTGAGGGCCCAGCCGCTGTGGGTATCGCGCCCGCCAGCCTGTTCGATGTAGCTCAGGCCCAACTCCAGCTCCCCGCCGGGGTTGGTCTTGAAGCCGGCGACGTTGAAGTCGTGACGGGTGGCGTATTCCTTCTGGTACAGGTTGTCCTTGCGCGACAGGGCGTAGCTGTATTTCAGATCGCCAATCAGCACGTCCTCGATACCGCCACCAGTGGCGCTCTGGTTCCAGTAGTAGAAGTCGGAAATATGGATGTCATTTCGTTTGTAGTAGCGCCGACCGGCCCACAGTGATCCGCCGTTGAGGCTGGGCATGTTCGACCACTGCGCATACATCTGCGGCATGCGTGCCGAACCATTGTTTTCGCCCTGGAACTTCAGCTCGCGGTCGTACTTGTTGTACAGCGAGGCCATGGCATCGACGCTCAGCACCGAGCCGTCGTCGAGGGTGAACAGGTCCTGGCGTAACTCCAACTCGGCATACTGTTCGCATTCGTTGCCCAGGCGGTACTTGGATTGGGCGCCCGGCAATTGGAAACACTGTTGCGGGCCGCTGCCGGTCGAGGTGCCGGCGCCGCTGCGCAGGTAGCCTGCGAATTCCAGGGCGTGAGCCGCCAGGGGCAGGGTCAGACAGGATGCAGCGAGGCCCAGCTTTATTGTTGTTTTCATGAAGCGCTCCTTTTTCTTATTGTGTGTAACGCGATTCTGTAGGAGCGAGCTTGCTCGCGAAAATCGTCAACGATGACGTGGGCATTGCGGATGCACGCGGCGCTTTGAAGTTTTTCGCGAGCAAGCTCGCTCCTACAAAAAGGGGAATGTCAGTCGGTCAGGTGCAGCACAAAAGACTCGTATGGACGCAGGGTGATGCTGTCGGTACGCAGCGGGCAGTCGGGGTAGTTACTGATCAGCAGCCGTTGCACGCTCGCTGCGCTGATCACGCGGTCCGGCAGCTGGATTTCACAGGGCTGGCCATAGAAGTTGTTCAGCACCAGCAGGCGCTCGCCATGGCCTTCGCGCAGATACGCCCAGACCTTGGCGTGATCGAGCAGCAGTTGGCGGTAAACGCCCTGCTGAATCAGCGGTTCATGCCGACGCAAGGCGATCAGCGCCCGGTAGTGATGCAGCACCGAATCCGGATCGTCCAACTGGTTCTGCACATTGATCTGCGCCGCATTGGCCGGGATGCCAATCCACGGTTCACCGCTGCTGAAGCCGGCATTGGCCTGGTCGTCCCATTGCATTGGCGTGCGCCCGTTATCCCGGGACTTTTGCATGATGGCGGCCATGCTTGACGCTTCGGACTCACCTGCATCGCGCTTGAGGCGATAGATATTCAGGGTCTCGACATCGCGGTATTGCCCGATCTGGTCGAAGCCCGGATTGGTCATGCCCAGCTCTTCGCCCTGGTACACAAACGGCGTGCCCTGGAGAAAGTGCAAGGCGGTGGCGAGCATCTTGGCCGAGACCACGCGGTATTCGCCGTCATCACCAAATCGCGAGACGACCCGCGGCTGGTCATGGTTACACCAGAACAGTGCATTCCAACCGCCACCGGCCTGCATGCCCAACTGCCAGTCGGAGAGAATCTGCTTGAGTTGCAGGAAGTCGAAGTCGGCGCGCACCCATTTTTGCAGGTTGGGGTAATCGACTTTCAGGTGATGAAAGTTGAAGGTCATCGACAGCTCTTTCGACTCTGGGCGCGAGTAGCGAATGCAGTGCTCGAGGCTGGTGGACGACATCTCGCCGACGTTGATCAGGTCATGGCCTTCGAAGACTTCGCGGTGCATTTCCCGCAAGTACTCATGCACGTGCGGGCCGTCGGTGTAGAAGCGCCGGCCATCGCTGTTGTCTTCGGGAAAATCCGCCGGTTTGGAAATCAGGTTGATCACATCCAGGCGGAAACCGCCCACGCCTTTGTCACGCCAGAAGCGCATGAGTTTGTAGACTTCGGCGCGCACCTGGGGGTTGTCCCAATTGAGGTCAGCCTGGGTGTGGTCGAACAGGTGCAGGAAGTACTGGCCGGTCTGCGCCTCGTATTCCCAGGCCGAGCCGCCGAACTTGGATTCCCAGTTGTTCGGCTGGTCGCGCCAGATGTAGAAGTCGCGATACGGGTTGTCGAGGCTGCTGCGCGCCTGCTGGAACCATTCGTGCTCGATGGAGGTGTGGTTGACCACGATGTCGAGCATCAGCTTGATCCCGCGCTTGGCGGCTTCGCTGATCAGCAGGTCGCAGTCGGCCATGGTCCCGTAGCTGGGATCGATGGCGTAGTAGTCGCTGATGTCATAGCCATTGTCGCGCTGGGGCGAGCGCAGGAACGGGGTGATCCACAGGCAATCGACACCCAGCCATTGCAGGTAGTCGAGCTTGTCCACGATGCCCAGCAGGTCACCGGTGGCGTTACCCGCGTGGCTGTGGAAGCTTTTTGGGTAGATCTGGTAGATCACCGAGTGTTGCCAGTCTTGCATGGTGGGTTCCTTCAGTTGATTTTTGTGCTGGCCTTGAGGGCCTCTTCGCGAGCAGGCCCGCTCCCACAAGGGGGAACGCATTTCAAATGTGGGAGCGGGCTTGCTCGCGAAGGCGGTAGTTCAGGCGACCCGGTATCCAGGCCGGACAATCTTCATGCTCAACCCACAGGTCAAAACAAACGGCACCACAATCGCGATGACCATGCCGATGACAAAGCTTGGGATGTACTGCGGGATGATCGAGATAAACCCAGGCAAGCCGCCCACGCCAATGGCCGAGGCCTGGACCTTGTTCAGCGAGAGGAAAATGCTACCCAGGGCCGAGCCGAGCAACGCGGCATAGAACGGGAACTTGAAGCGCAGGTTTACCCCGAACATCGCCGGCTCAGTGATGCCAAAGTAGGCAGAAATCGCCGAGGTCGAAGCCATGCTTTTGTCCCGCGCATTGCGGCTCATATAGAACACCCCGAGTGCCGCGCTGCCCTGGGCCAGGTTGGACATGACAATCATCGGCCAGATAAACGTGCCGCCCTGGGTCGAGATCAGTTGCAGGTCCACGGCGAGGAACATGTGGTGCATGCCGGTGATCACCAGCGGTGCATACAGCAGGCCGAAAATCGCCCCGCCGACCATCGGCGCCAGGTCGAACAACGTGACGACGCCTTCGGTGATCAGGATGCCGAGGTGCCGGGTGACCGGGCCGATGATCGCCAGGGCCAGCACGCCGGTGACGACGATGGTGGTGATCGGCACGACGAGCAATTGGATGGCATTGGGCACTCGCGCCCGCAGCCATTTTTCAATCACGCTCATGACATAGGCCGCCATCAGGATCGGCAGGATCTGCCCCTGATAACCCACTTTCTCGATCTGGAACCAGCCAAAAATATCGAAGTACGGCAGGCTCTGGCCGTCGAGCCCGGCCACTGCCTTGCCGTAGTTCCAGGCATTGAGCAAGTCCGGGTGGACCAGCATCAGGCCGAGCACGATGCCGAGGATTTCACTGCCGCCAAAGCGCTTGGCCGCCGACCAGCCCACCAGCGCCGGCAGAAACACAAACGA
Source organism: Pseudomonas sp. WS 5027 (assembly GCF_012985695.1). Classification (NCBI taxonomy): domain Bacteria; kingdom Pseudomonadati; phylum Pseudomonadota; class Gammaproteobacteria; order Pseudomonadales; family Pseudomonadaceae; genus Pseudomonas; species Pseudomonas sp. WS 5027. The sequence goes on from NZ_JAAQWU010000007.1 coordinate 192,744, forward strand.
GGTGTTGGCCATCAGGTTGATCAGGCTCCACAGGCCATCCAGGTTCGGATAGGCCTCCAGCAAAGTCTGGCCCTCGATGAACATGCCTTTGGCGCCCATCAGGTTGTTGATGCCCATCAGCAGGCCGGCAATGATCAGCGCCGGCAGGATCGGCATGAACACGTCGGAGAACACCCGGACCAGGCGCTGCAGGGCGTTGGTCTTGTCGGCGCCCTTCTTCTTCACATCGGCGATGGTGGCGGCGGCAAGGCCGGTCTGTTCGCGCAGGGCGGCGTAGACCTTTTCTACTTCGCCGGGGCCGATGACGACCTGGAACAGGCCACCGGTGAAGAACGAGCCCTTGACCAGATCGACCTGGTTCAATGCACTGGCGTTGACCAGGCTCGGGTCCTTGAGCGCCAGGCGCAGGCGCGTCACGCAGTGGGCCGCTTGCTCAAGGTTGTCGCTGCCTCCGAGATTTTCGAGGATCTCGCGGGCAATAGTTGAATAGTCGTGGCTCATGCTTGTTCTTCCACTTTAGTTTTTTGTTATTGGCAGCACGCCGAGGGCAAAAGTACTCGTACAGACGAGTTAAAGCAACAACTCGTCTGTACGAGTTACAAAAATATCCAATGACCTCTTTCCTGTAGGAGCGAGCTTGCTCGCGAAGAACCTGAGGGCAGCGCGGGCTGTCCGGGTTCTCGCGTTATCGTTGACGTTTTTCGCGAGCAAGCTCGCTCCTACAGGGATTGGCGATATCTGAGGGTCCAATGGACAAACTCCACCTCTGCCTCTAAGGTTCCTGCCTTGAACGCAAACGCGGCACAGAGCCCTCTCCATGAGTAAATACAACCAGATCTACACCGATCTGCTTGCCAGCATCACCACCGAACGCCTGCAACGCGGCACGCGCCTTCCCTCTGAAACCGAACTGATGGACGCCTACCAGGCCAGCCGTGGCACCGTGCGTCGGGCCATCGAGCAACTGCAGGAGCGTGGGTTCGCGCAAAAAATCCATGGCAAGGGCACCTTCGTGCTGTCACCCAACCCGATTGAGTTTCAACTGGGCGGCATCGTCAGCTTCCACGAAACCCACGCCGACCTGGGCGATGACGTACGCACCGAAGTGGTCGAGTTCACCCAACTCCCGCTGGAAGGCTCGCTGCTGCAGCATATCGAGGCCGAGCCCGGCACCCTGATCACCCGCATCAAGCGAGTGCGGCGCATTGGCGGCAAACGGGTGATCCTCGACATCAACCACTTCGTCGCCGACCTGATCCCGGGCCTGGACCAGACGATTGCCGAACAGTCGATCTACGCGTTTATCGAACAGACATTGCAGCTGCAAATCAGCTATGCCCAGCGCACCATCGAAGCCCTGCCCCGCAGCAAGGACGATCAGGCGCACTTGGACCTCGACGGCCAGAGCCATGTGATTGTGGTGAGTAACCAGACGTTTTTGCAGGATGGGCGGCAGTTCGAGTACACCGAGTCGCGGCATACGCTGGATAAGTTTTACTTTTCGGATATTGCGCGGCGCTGAAACCTACGCGCAGGCTTGGGGGCTAACGGCTTGAGAACCGCCCCCCCCCTTAATCCATTGCCATCAAGGAATGGATGTGTAGTGGTCAACTGATCCCGGACACTACGTTAAGTTTTTTCTCGGCCTGAGCCGGTGGCAGCCCACCATTAAATTGGTGCGGTCGAATTGTACGGGTCTCACTTGGAAAGAAAGCACCGTGAATCTTCCAAACAAATGGCGTGAACAGTTCCCCTATGCCCTTATTGAACAGCAAGCCATCGGCGAGTCACGGGCTGACGTCTTCCGGCTACGCAGGGACAACGGCACGGACCTGTTCCTGAAGGCCGAGCCCCTTGAGGAACACGGGGAGCTGGCAGACGAAATCGAGCGGCTTCGGTGGCTGCGACAAATGGATCTGCCTGCACCTGTGGTCCTGGATGAAGTGACAGAAGACCCTCGCCATTGGCTGCTGATGACCGCCGTGCCTGGACAGGACCTGGCCAGCGCCAGCGAGCTTTCTGCCGTGCAGGTCATCACCATACTGGCGACAGCGCTGCGTACTTTGCATCAGGTTCCCATCGCACGCTGCCCCTTCGACCACTCCCTTGAACAGCGTATCGCCCGCGCTCAGGAACACGTCAGTGCGGGGCTGGTGGACGAGGCGGACTTCGACGACGAGAGACTGGGGCGAAGTGCTGAGGACGTGTTTACCGAACTGTTGTCGACGCAGCCAAACACCCACGACCTGGTGGTGACCCACGGCGACGCCTGCCTGCCGAACTTCATGGCGGCGGATGGTCACTTCAGCGGTTTCATCGACTGCGGCCGTCTGGGGGTCAGTGATCGTTATCAAGATCTGGCTCTGGCGGCACGTAGTGTCGAGCGCAACCTTGGACAAGCGTGGGTGAAACACTTCTTCGAACAATATGGTGTTGAGCCCGATGAGCAGCGCATTAAGTTCTACTGCCTACTGGACGAGTTCTTCTGAACGCCCCTGCAGCCTGCTCGGCGGACAAACGACTTGTCGCTTATAAGCTCCTATTCTTCTGGCGAAGCAGCTTGTTACTTTTTGGATGCGCTTGGATCTGACAACCAAATACAACCTTCCGTAGAATGCCTGCGTGGCTATGGAACACCTTCCTTCTAACCTCCTAAGATCTAGGGGTTTCGCTCTCCACACCGCGCCTGCTTCTTGCAGGCGTTTTTACATCAGCCGTAAACGGTGCTGCAGTTCGTCCACGACGGCGGCCAAGGGAGAAAACCAAGCATGAATCAGGCGCTGTTCCTGCGTCGCCGTAGTAAAGTTCACGTCCCGATGGGCACTGGCGGCGCCACGCACGCTCAGGTTGCTTCGGCTGTCCGGGAAATCGCGGCATTCCGATGCGTACTATCAGAGCCGCTGATTGAGCAGATAGGCAGGTTGTCAGCGACAGAACTCAAGTACTGGCTGCGCGAAATTATCGGAGTCCTTCGGCGGGAAACTGGCGCTCATGTACACCACCGGCCATTTTATCCTGACTTTCCAGAGCAGGTTCTGACGGCCTCAGAGGCACAGTTGTACCTTAACGCCGTCATACACTACCTCACGCTTTGGCGTTTACCACCGACTGAACACCATCGACCTGCGATGCTTGAAGGCAACTTCATGTCCCGCGTTATCGAACTGGGAAGCATATCTGAGTTCGAGTCACTGCTCGAACCACTGGTTTCATCGCGCACCTCGCTTTCCAAAGAGGAAACTGCCGATGTCCTCTGGTTTATCCGAGAGTACAAAAGCGATGTTTTCCGTCTGCTGCCTGAGGCCATCCCGTTCCGCGAGAACCGTGCACAGGTAGGCAGCGCACTTATCCTGCATGTAGCCAGCGATACACGGGTGGAAACATTCCTGGAGCGAAACGTCGAAACGGCGGCTGACGTGCTACGACTCGCGGTCGCTCTGAATGGAGGAGACGTCTCACTGGCGACAGCTTCGACACGTTTCACAGCGATGAAGCGTTCGATGCGCCGTCTGCTGTTGCGCTTGCTTGACCGCATACCCAGCGCGACGGAAGACGTGATGCGACATGCCGAGCGATGGAAGCGCCTGGCTGAGGTACTGCATCCGGGCGACTACGCCGATAAGTACCCACGAGCGCTGGCCGCCATCACCGCAGCACGTCGCAATGAAGCGCCAGACTCATTTGGATCACGTGTCGAAACATTGCTTGCCCAGCGTCACATCGCCACGCTTATACCCATACTGCAAAGCCGTCCTGGCGAGTTTGCACGACGGCTGGATGTAACCCTGCGGCGCGCGACGGAACCAGAGTCGGTTCTCGACGCATTCGAAGCGGTTGCGCAACAAGTGTCCTCACCTGTCTTGCTGCAGTTGCTGGGCCAAATAAGTGCTCCACGTCCCCTTCCCCTGCGAGCCTTCACACCGAAAGGTTCATTCGCAAAAATCTATGGCATCAAGGATCGACGCGAACCTCTCGCTCCCGACGTACTGGCTCGTGCAGCCAGAATCTGCGAGGACGCACTCGTAACGCGCTTTGCGGCGCTACCGCCACTAGGCCGCTGTTTCATTGATCCAGTATTACGCGAGTACAGGGTGCCGCTGGCGCAGCGTTCCTCATCGAAATCTCTACGTACGCTGGTCCGGGGCAGTCGCTTGCCTATGCCTGATACACGTTTCATTCGCCTGTTCCTGTGGTGGAAGAACGGCCGTGAACGCACGGACATCGACTTGTCCGCAGCATTTTTCGACACCAACTTCGAGTTCAAAGAAACGGTCGCGTACTACAACTTGAAGGATTTTGGCGGCTACCACAGTGGCGATATCGTCGACGCACCCAAAGGGGCTTCGGAGTTCATCGACCTCGATCTCGATGTACTCGTCGAGAGGGGTATCCGTTATGTGGTCACATCTATCAACTCATTCACCGAGCAACCGTACTGCGACCTTCCAGAATGCTTTGCTGGTTGGATGGCCCGCGCTGACACAGCGTCCGGTGAAATATTCGAGCCGCGCTCCGTGTTCGACCGTATCGATATTGCATCCAATACAGGGATCTGCCTGCCATTCGTGATGGACTTGCAGGAACGACGAATGATTTGGGCCGATCTGGGACTCACTTCATTTCCACGGTGGAACAACGTCCAGAACAACCTCAGCGGGGTATCGTTGATGCTGCGCGCTTTGATACATACACCAAGGCCGGATTTGGAGACTCTGTTCGATTTACATGTTCGAGCACGGGGAGAGCGAGTGGCTTCACCGCAGCAAGCTCAGGCGGTGTTTGCGCCTGATCAAGGAATAACACCGTTCGATACCGATTTGATTCGCTCGCAGTTTCTCTAATACCTATCCGAGCCAAACCATAAGGAAAAACACCATGCTCACGAAGAGCCTGTTACTGAGTTTTTGCACTGTGTTATTGATTGGCTGCACAGGCAGAGGCTTTCAACCGCCGCCGCCGGAATTTACCAATTGGAAGAAGACCGGGGTCACTGAAAAGGGCGTCAAGAGCGCGATGACCGCATGCGGCTATACCAACCTAACAGGGACGGGAGACCGTACGCCGATTGACCAGGTACTCACGCAGTTTTATTGCATGAAAGACGCGGGCTTCAAGCGCACAGATAACATTGACCTGTGCAAGGAAGGTCGCATCGGCGAATCACCGGTGTGCGAAGGCCGCCGGTAAACCATTAGCGGACTGGACGGCACCGCAGGGGTATTGGCGGTAGCAGCGCTGGGCAGTTGCGCCTTCTCGACCGCCATCATCGGCGAGCCTGGGGAGCCCCAAAAAACCAAAAGCCCGCAATCATGCGGGCTTCTGGGTACTTTTTGCTAGAGGGTGCCGGTCAACGCCGGACGCCCCATCATTCCCACTCGAACATAAACAATCTTAAAAAATCGCAGACCAGGAGTTACGGTCAGTGAAATGTTGGTAAATGGACCAATACTTCATAAGCTGAAACACGCTCGCCTATGGGAATGGCTGAACGTGCTGGACGGCAATCAAACAGTGCATAACCGCTATGAGGATGCCGGGGCAGCTTGCAAACCCTTCTAGAGCGACTCACCCTACGGCGTCTCACACTTATCCGAGTCAACCCATCAGGAAGAACGCCATGTTCACGAGGAGCCTGTTGCTGAGTTTTTGCGCTGTGTTACTGGTTGGCTGCACGGGAAGGGGCTTTCAACCGCCGGCTCCGGATTACACAAAATGGTACAAGGAGGGCGTATCGCAGACCGGGATCATTGCTGCGATGCGTGCGTGCGGATATACCAATGTTGATGGCGCAGGAGACAGGTCGCCAATCGATGTGAGGTTACTGAACTTCTATTGCATGAAAGACGCAGGCTACAAACGCAAAGATAACTTGGATATGTGCAAGCTCGGTCGTATTGGCGAATCGCCGGTGTGCGACGGCCGCCGTTAATCCATCACCAAAAGGACACAGGGAATGAACAATCTACGCAACGGACTGTATGGTGCCGCATTGGCCCTGGCGGCAACAGCGCTGGGTGGTTGCGCCTCCTCGGCCGCGATCACCGGCGAGCCTGGGGTAAACATGGGCGACAGCTATCAGAAGGTGCTCGCGGTGGTCAGCCGCAACAATACCGTGACCAAACAGGTCGATGGCCAAGGCTTCCGGGCGGAGGGTTACTCAGGGATGTTCAAGGACTGTCGCGTCAAATACTTCCTGTTCCAGGACGCCGATGGTTTGCAGCGCGTGAGCTATGAGCCGGCGCCACATCTGTCGGTCAACCAGAACTGCCGCCAGCCTTAACTTCCCCCTACGAGTCGATTCCTGATGAGACTGTTGCCTGTAATCCCCGCCGTGCTGCTGCTAGCGCTCGGCGGCTGCGGCCAAGTGGCGAACGTGCGTTCGCTGTCCACCGGCTATGTGCCCCCGCAGGGCGGCGAGACCGCGCGTATCCGCCTGCTCACCGACGGCCTGGTGCGCGCCGTGCCGGGGCGTGATTGCCTCGACTGGAACGTGCCCGGCGCGGGGGTGATGGCGTCGGCGAAACCCGGCTTCCCCGACCATAACGGCGAAAACCTCGGCATTCCCGGACGGATCTTTTCGTGGGCCGGTGCGGTCTCGTCGGAGCTGGTCGTGCCGGCGAACAAGCCGATCGCGTTCCATTACCTGGGGCGCCTGCAATATTCCCGGCAGTGTGCCAAGACCATGACCTTCGTGCCTCGGCCTGGCGTGGACTACATGGTGCAGGCCACCATGTCGGCGGACTGTTCGTTCCAGCTGGATGAATTGGAGGCGGGCGGCAAGCAGTGGGCGATGGTCCAACCGCAGCCAGCGGGGAAGGTGTCGATGTGCAACGCGATTGATAACTTCTAGCCGGAAATCTGCGCGGGTTGAAGGCTGCGCGTAAAGTTTTTCAAAACACACGCCAACACCATAGGGGAGATGGGCAAACAGTTATTGCTGACATCTGCGCTGCTAAGCGTTCTCGATACCATGCCGGAATTCCTTGTCCGGGACATGGTATCGATGTAGCTCTCTCACATACGTACGATGGGCGCCATTAAAAACGCCATTGATGACGTAGCAAAGATCACTATCAAATCTTATTTTTTACAATAAAATCAGATAGTTGAAAAAAACCTCACTCCCACTCAATCGTCGCCGGTGGCTTGCTCGACACGTCATACGTCACGCGCGAGATACCTTCGATCTCATTGATGATACGGCCGCTGACAGTTTCCAGCAGTTCGTACGGCAGGTGGGCCCAGCGGGCGGTCATGAAGTCGATGGTTTCTACGGCACGCAGGGCCACGACCCAGGCGTAACGGCGGCCATCGCCTACAACGCCAACCGATTTCACCGGCTGGAACACCACGAATGCCTGGCTGACCTTGTGGTACCAGTCGGCCTTGCGCAGTTCTTCGATGAAGATGTGGTCGGCACGACGCAACAGGTCGGCGTATTCCTTCTTCACTTCACCCAGGATGCGCACGCCCAGGCCCGGGCCCGGGAATGGGTGGCGGTAGACCATGTCGTACGGCAGGCCCAGTTCCAGGCCCAGACGGCGGACTTCGTCCTTGAACAGTTCGCGCAGCGGTTCTACCAGCTTGAGGTTCATTTCCTCAGGCAGGCCACCCACGTTGTGGTGGGACTTGATCACGTGGGCCTTGCCGCTCTTGGCGCCAGCCGACTCGATCACGTCGGGGTAGATGGTGCCCTGGGCGAGGTACTTGATGTTGTCCAGTTTGTTGGACTGGGCATCGAAGACGTCGATGAAGGTGCGGCCGATGATCTTGCGCTTCTTCTCCGGGTCCGACTCGCCGGCCAGGTTGTTCAAGAACTGATCTTCGGCGTTGGCGCGGATCACCTTGACGCCCATGTTCTCGGCGAACATGGCCATCACTTGCTCGCCTTCGTGCAGACGCAGCAGGCCGTTGTCGACGAATACGCAGGTTAGTTGGTCACCAATCGCCTTGTGCAGCAGCGCGGCAACCACGGAGGAGTCAACGCCGCCGGACAGGCCCAGCAGCACGTTGTCGGTACCGACCTGGGCGCGCACGTTGGCGATGGCGTCTTCAGCGATTTTCGACGGGGTCCACAGGGCTTCACACTCGCAGATGTCGAGGATGAAGCGCGACAGGATGCGCCCGCCTTGCTTGGTGTGGGTCACTTCCGGGTGGAACTGCACGCCGTAGTAACGACGCTCGTCGCTGAACATGCCGGCGATCGGGCAGCTCGGGGTGCTGGCCAGGATGTGGAAGTCTTCCGGCATCTTGGTGACCTTGTCACCGTGGCTCATCCAGACGTCGAGGCCGAACAGGCCGTCGGCGTCGACGTGGTCTTCGATGCCGTCCAGCAGGCGGCTCTTGCCGACCACGTCCACACGGGCATAACCGAATTCACGCAACTCGGAGCCTTCGACCTTGCCGCCCAGTTGCTCGGCCATGGTCTGCATGCCGTAGCAGATACCGAAGACCGGCACGCCCAGGTCAAACACCGCTTGCGGGCAGCGCGGGCTGTTGGCTTCGTGCACGGACTCGGGGCCACCGGCTAGGATGACGCCTTTAGGAGCGAATTCGCGGATCGCTTCGTCGTCCATATCGAACGGATGCAGTTCGCAGTACACGCCGATTTCACGCACGCGGCGGGCGATCAGTTGGGTGTACTGGGAACCGAAGTCGAGGATCAGGATGCGGTGGGCGTGAATGTCGAGGGCCATGAAGTCAGTCTCGTCTAATGAATCAGAAACAACTCGGGGCTGAAAGAACAGCCCCGGTTACTTAACGTTTTGCTGGAAGCCTCAACCTACGCGGTAGTTTGGCGCTTCCTTGGTGATCTGCACGTCGTGGACATGGGATTCAGCCATGCCGGCGCCGGTGATCCGTACGAACTCTGGCTTGGTGCGCATTTCTTCGATGTCGGCGCTGCCGGTGTAGCCCATCGAGGAACGCAGGCCGCCCATCAGTTGATGGATGATGGCGCTCAGGGTGCCCTTGTACGGCACACGGCCTTCGATGCCTTCCGGGACGAGCTTCTCGGCGCCTGCCGAGGAGTCCTGGAAGTAGCGGTCGGAAGAACCTTGCGCCTGGGACATGGCGCCCAGCGAACCCATGCCACGGTAAGCCTTGTAGGAACGGCCCTGGAACAGTTCGATCTCGCCTGGCGCTTCTTCGGTACCTGCGAACATCGAGCCCATCATCACGCAGGAAGCACCGGCTACGATGGCCTTGGACAGGTCACCGGAGAAACGGATGCCGCCGTCGGCGATCAACGGAACGCCAGTGCCTTCAAGGGCAGCGGCGACATTGGCAATGGCGCTGATTTGCGGCACGCCCACACCAGCGACGATACGCGTGGTGCAGATCGAGCCTGGGCCGATACCGACCTTGACTGCGTCAGCGCCGGCTTCGGCCAGGGCCTTGGCGGCAGCGCCAGTGGCGATGTTGCCGCCGATCACCTGAACGTCAGGGAAGTTCTGCTTGACCCAACGTACGCGGTCGATCACGCCTTTGGAGTGACCGTGGGCGGTGTCGACCACCACCACGTCAACACCGGCAGCGACCAGGGCCGAAACGCGGTCGCCAGTGTCTTTACCGGTACCCACGGCGGCGCCAACGCGCAGACGACCTTGGTCATCCTTGCTGGCCAGCGGGTAAGCCTTGGCTTTTTCGATATCGTTGACGGTCATCATGCCCTTGAGGGCGAATTTGTCGTCGACGATCAGCACGCGCTCGATGCGGTGCTTGTGCAGCAGTTCACGCACATCGTTCTTGTCGGCGCCTTCCTTGACAGTGACCAGACGCTCTTTAGGCGTCATCACTTCACGGACGGTGACTTCAAGACGGTTTTCAAAGCGCACGTCACGGGAAGTGACGATGCCGACCAGGTCGCCATCGTGCAGCACTGGAACACCGGAGATGTTGTGCAGGCGGGTCAGGTCGAACAGGTCGCGTACGGTGGCGTCGGCTTCGATGGTGATCGGATCTTTCACCACACCGGCTTCGTAACGCTTGACCTTGCGCACTTCGGCAGCTTGCTGCTCGATGGTCATGTTCTTGTGGATGATGCCAATGCCGCCTTCCTGAGCCATGGCGATTGCCAAACGGGCTTCGGTGACGGTGTCCATGGCAGCGGAAACCAGGGGAATATTCAGCTCGATGCCACGGGTTAGGCGGGTCTTGAGACTGACTTCGTTAGGAAGCACCTCGGAGTAACCGGGCACTAGGAGAATGTCGTCGAATGTCAGAGCTTCTTGGCTGATACGCAGCATCGCGGGGGCTCCCGAGCGGGAAAATGGAAGCGCGCCATTATATACATGCGCCCTGCCGGGCTCAATGTAAAACTCTGACAAACTTGGTAATACTGATAGATGGGTAAAACGCACCGCTTATCTGTAGGAGCGAGCTTGCTCGCGAAGATCGTGAAGGCTCTGCGCAAAACCAGACAGCCAGCGTTATCGTTGACGACTTTCGCGAGCAAGCTCGCTCCTACAGTTCGACTTTGACCCAACTGATTTTCTGGTCGAGCCAGTCGCCAAACTCGTCGATAAAGCTCTGTTTGAAGCCCGCTTCCGCCCAGTTGTTGAAGATGAAGCCCAGGTTGGAAAAGCCGCATTCCTGCAGGAACAGGAAGCCGTTGATGTCATCTTCATGCCCACACAGCGGGCAGGTGAAGTTGTCGGTATGGCCGGGCATCCAGTCTTCGAGGCTCTCGAACAGCGCTTCGCCCACTTCTTTAAGGCATTGCGGGCAGCCGGCTTCTTCGAGAAAACCCTTGGCCGGGGTATAGATGCAGCGTTTGTAGATGATTTCCAGACCATTGACCGGTTCGTTGAACGGCAACGCCTCGGGGTGCAGCACCACGGCGCGGGCGCCGTCGGCCAGGGCATAGCCCATGCGGTTGCCGGTGCGGCCACAGGTGGTCAGCTCTTCCTTGATGATGTTCTTGCGCACCAGCCAGCGCACGATGGCCCGGGCGCGGGGTTCATGCACTGGCAAGGTGGAGATTTTCGGGACAAGGATGCTTTGGGAATTCATGGGAGTCCTGCGGTGCGGCGTCTGGCGCCTTCGCGAGCAAGCCCGCTCCCACACTTGATTGCATTTATCCTGTAGGAATGCAGTCGAATGTGGGAGCGGGCTTGCTCGCGAAGAGGCCCTAAAGGCTGGCAGCTTAATCCCTGCCACCCAGAGGTCAAGTACTCAAATACCGCCCAATCAACGCGATGCCACTGGCCAGCACCAACCACGTCACCAACCGCACAAACGCCTCGCGGGACATGCGCAGGGTCAACCTGCGCCCCGCCCACAGCCCCAGGGCCATCGCCGGCAGCAGGCACACCGCCAACAGCAGCAACGGCAACTCGGCATACACCCCGGCGATCAAAAACAAACTCAGGCGCACCACCGTGCTCGCGCTGATCAACGCACTTTGGGTGGCTCGCGCGCCGTCCTTGGGCAGGCGGCTGTTCAGATAGATCGCATATAAAAAGCCGCCACTGCCAAACAAGGCCCCGAACAGTCCGCCCACCACGCCCATGGGTACCGACCAGCCGGCAGCCAGGGCTGTGGGCTTGGCCTTTACCGCCAGGGTGTAGATGGCATAGGCGCTGATAAACAGGCCCATCAACAGCAGGAGCAGGTCCGAATGCAGGTTGAGCAAGAAGATCACGCCGAGGGTGCAGCCAATGGCCATGCACGGTAGTAAGCGCAACAGCTCCGGCTTGACCACGTCCCGCCGCGATTGCAGGAGGTTGCCAAAGGCCGCGACGAAATCCAGCAGCACCAGCAACGGAATGATCTTCGACAGCGGCATAAACGTAATCAGGATCGGCCCGGCCACCAGCGCCGTGCCGAAGCCGGCGATGCCAAACACGATATAGGCCAGGGCGATCCCCAGACCGATCACCAACCAGTCCATCGGACCAAACGACCACTGCCCCATCAATTCAACCAGACTCATGAAATATTCCTTGTCAGCGATGGCCCTCACTTTAGCCAAGCGAGTGGGTTGCGACTAATATCTTCAAAGCCCTCAACCTATCTCGAAAAGGCATGACTCGTGATTTCCATCCGGCAACTGCGTTACTTCGTCGAAATCGTCGAGAGCGGCAGTTTCAGCGCCGCTGCCGAACGGCTGTTTGTCGCACAATCGGCCCTCAGCCGGCAGATCAAGGAGCTGGAAACCCTCCTGCAAACCCCACTGTTCGAGCGCACCGCCCGGCAACCGCGCCTGACGGCCGCCGGCGAAGCGTTCTACCCACGGGCACGCAACCTGCTGGGCGAATTGCACAAGGCCAGTGAACTGGCGGCTCAGGTCGGTCACGGCCAACTCGGCACCTTGCGCCTGAGCCACTCCAGCACCGTGCCGATGAGTGGGCGCGTACTGCGCGGGATCAGTGCCTGGCTGGAGCAGTGCCCCGGGGTGTCGATGGATATCGTCAAACTGTCCTCGCAAGCGCAATTGGAAGACATTGCCGGAGGTCGGTTGGAGGTCGGCCTGCTGCGCTTACCGGTACTGCGCCAGCGTGAAGGGGTGCGTGTCGTGCCGTTATACAAGGAGCCCTTGTTACTGGCTGTCCCGCCTGCCCACCCTCTGGCCCGCAGCTCAACGGCCATTGAGTTGGCGCAGTTGAAAGAAGAAGCCTTTATCTCGATCCCCCACCCGCAACGCGGCGGTTTGAGTTACCTGTCAGCCGAGTTGTGCATGCGTGCCGGATTTTTCCCCAAGGCTGCGCGGGTGATGTCGCGCAAGACCACCCAGTTGCAGTTGATCCAGGCTGGGTTTGGCATTGCCCTGCTGCCCGAGTCGATGCGTGATATCGCCCCGGCCAACATTCATTTCCTGCCCTTGGCCGATCCCGATTGCCACAGCACCGTGGCCCTGGCCTGCGCGCAGGCGCCGAGCACGCTGGTTGCGCAGTTCTGTCAAACACTGGCCGAATGCCTATAAACTGCCGCCCATGACTAAAGATCTCCTGCCATGATTAAAGACCCGTTTGCCCGCCTGGGCCTGGACCGCGAAGTCCTGACTGTCAGCCAGCTCAACGGCCGTGCGCGGGTGTTGCTGGAAGACGTGTTCACCAATATCTGGGTCGAAGGCGAGATCTCCAACCTCGCCCGCCCGGCCTCCGGCCATGTGTACTTCACCCTCAAGGACAGCGGTGCGCAGGTGCGTTGTGCGCTGTTTCGCAATAACGCGGCGCGAGTGCGCCAGGCGCTAAAGGATGGCCTGGCGGTCAAGGTGCGCGGCAAGGTCTCGCTGTTCGAGGGCCGTGGTGACTACCAGTTGATTCTCGACACGGTGGAGCCGGCCGGCGATGGCGCGCTACGCCTGGCCTTCGATGCGTTGAAGGAAAAGCTCAGCGATGAAGGGCTGTTCAGTGCCGAGCGCAAGGTGCCGTTGCCGGCCCATCCACGCCGCATCGGCATTATCAGTTCGCCCACGGGTGCGGTGATTCGCGACATCATCAGCGTGTTCGGCCGCCGTGCGCCGAATGTGCAACTGACCCTGATCCCCACCGCCGTGCAGGGCCGTGAAGCCGTGGCGCAGATTGTCCGTGCCCTCAAGCTGGCGGATGCCCGTGGCTTCGACGCACTGATCCTGGCCCGTGGCGGCGGCTCCCTGGAAGACCTCTGGTGCTTCAACGAAGAAGCCGTGGCCCGTGCCATCGATGCCTGCGTGACGCCCATCGTCAGTGCGGTCGGCCATGAAACCGATGTATCCATCAGTGACTTCGTGGCCGACGTACGTGCCCCCACGCCCTCGGCTGCCGCTGAGTTGTTGGCGCCGGACGCCAGCCATCTGGTCCGCCAGGTCGAAAACCTGCACCGGCGCCTGGTGATGCTGATGCGCAATCGCCTGAGCCATGATCGCCTGCGCCTGGAAGGCATGGCCCGGCGCCTGCGGCACCCCGGCGAGCGTCTGCGCCAGCAGGCCCAGCGCCTGGACGATCTGGACATGCGCCTGCGTCGTGCCTTCGAGCGCAGCCTCAATACCCGCCGCGAACGCCTGATCCGCCTGGAAACCCGTCTGGCCGGCCAGCACCCGGGGCGCCAACTGGCCCTGCTGCGCCAGCGCCTGGACAGCCTAGCCGAGCGCCTGCCCCGGGCCATGCGCGAAGGTCTCAAGGCACGGCGCCTGCAACTGCAAAGCCAGGTGCAAACGTTGCAGGTAGTCAGCCCGCTGGCGACCTTGGGCCGTGGCTACAGCATCCTGCTGGACGAGCGCGGCCAGGCCATTCGCAATGCCGCGCAAACCCACACCGGCCAGCGCCTGACTGCGCGCCTCGGTGAAGGCCAACTGCAAGTGCGGGTGGAAGACAACCACCTGACACCCGTCACCCTTTCATTACTGGATTGATTGATGCCACGTCTATTTAGCCTGCTGATGCTGCTGTGCCTCGCCTTCAACGCCCACGCCGACAGCTACATCACCCGCACCTTGAACAAGCCGGTGCCCGGTGGTGTGGCCGTGGTCGACCTGGGCCCTGGGGCCACCGCGCCAAAAGCCACGTATCAGGGCAAGCCGGTGCTGGTGGTCAAGGAGCAGGACAACTGGCTGGCGATTGTCGGCATTCCGCTGACGGTAAAGCCCGGTAACGAGCGCATCAGCAGCGGTGGGCGCAACCTGCCGTTTATCGTCGGTTTCAAGAAGTATCCAGAGCAGCGCATCACCCTGAAGAACAAAAGCCAGGTCAACCCCGAGCCTGCGCAACTCAAGCGCATCGAGGGCGAGTTGGCCGTGCAGCTCAAGGCTTACCGCAGCTTCAGCCCGAACCTGCCAAGCAACCTGGTGCTGGACAAGCCAGTGAACGGCCCGTTGTCCAGCAAGTTCGGCGTGCGCCGCTTCTTCAACGGTGAAGAACGCAACCCGCACTCGGGCCTGGACTTCGCGGTGCCCGCTGGCACGCCGATCAAGACCCCGGCCAATGGCAAGGTGATTCTGGTGGGGAACTACTTCTTTAACGGCAACACGGTGTTCGTCGACCATGGCCAGGGCTTTATCAGCATGTTCTGCCATATGTCGAAGATTGATGTGAAGGTGGGCCAGCAACTGGTGCGCGGGGCGGTGGTTGGCAAGGTCGGTTCGACGGGCCGAGCGACCGGGCCGCATATGCATTGGAATATCAGCTTGAATGATGCGCGAGTGGACCCGGCGATCTTTATAGGGGCGTTCCAGCCTTGATCTGATCGCGGGGCAGACTGGCGTCATCGCAGGCTTGCATGCGATGGCGCCAAATCAGTCTGCACTGATTGCGCATCTGCAAACCCTCACGCAAATAAAACAAAGTATCCTGACTTTACTCACCATAAAATCTCGTTTACCAGAGCAATAGCAGAAGTTCTCTCAATTTTTTCCGACTGCTTGCCATCTTTCACCTCGCCGGTTAGGGTTGAGCTTATGAAAACCTCTCACACCCTCATTCAGCTTCGCCAGCACCGCAGCCTGTGCCTCGTCAGCGCACGACTGCCAGGCTGAATCGAACGGCCTCATCCCCGGTTTTATCTCTAATAAACGCTTTATGGCAGGCCGCCTTCTCTCGGCCCTACAACAAGGATTCTCCTGATGAGCATGCTCAAAGACCCGTCTTCGAAATACCGCGCATTCCCGACCATTGATATCCCGGATCGCACCTGGCCATCGAAGACCATCACCACCGCGCCGATCTGGTGCAGCTCCGACTTGCGCGACGGCAACCAGTCGTTGATCGAACCGATGGACGCCGTGAAGAAACTGCGTTTCTGGAAGACCCTGGTCTCGGTGGGCGTGAAAGAGATCGAAGCTTCGTTCCCGGCCGCTTCGCAGACCGACTTCGACTTCGTACGCACCCTGATCGAAGACAATCACATCCCCGAGGACACCACCATCCAGGTGCTGACCCAGGGCCGTGAAGACTTAATCGCGCGCACCTTCGAATCCCTGCGCGGCGCCAAGAAAGCCATCGTGCACTTGTACAACGCCACCTCGCCGTCCTTCCGCCGCATTGTGTTCAATCAGGACAAGGACGGGATCAAGGCCATTGCGGTCGACGCCGCCAAGCTGTTCGTCAAGTACGCCGCCCAGCAGCCGGAAACCCAATGGACCTTCGAATACTCGCCTGAGACCTTCAGCGCCACCGAGCTGGAGTTCGCCAAGGAAGTGTGTGATGCGGTGATCGAGGTGTGGAACCCGACGCCTGAGCACAAGATGATCCTCAACCTGCCAGCCACGGTTGAATGCGCGACGCCTAATATCTATGCCGACCAGATCGAGTGGTTCGGTCGCCATATCAACCGTCGTGACAGCGTGATCATCAGCCTGCACACCCACAACGACCGCGGCACCGGCGTCGCCGCTACCGAGCTGGGCCTGATGGCGGGTGCCGACCGTGTCGAAGGCTGCCTGTTTGGCAACGGCGAGCGTACTGGTAACGTCGACCTGGTCACTGTGGCACTGAACCTCTACACCCAGGGCGTGGACCCTGAGCTGGACTTCTCCGATATCGACGGCGTGCGCAAGGTGGTCGAGGAGTGCAACCAGATCCCGGTTCACCCGCGTCACCCGTATGTCGGCGACCTGGTCCACACCGCGTTCTCCGGCTCGCACCAGGATGCCATCCGCAAAGGCTTCGCCCAGCAGAAACCGGATGCCTTGTGGGAAGTGCCGTACTTGCCAATCGACCCAGCCGATATTGGCCGCAGCTACGAGGCGGTGATCCGCGTCAACAGCCAGTCGGGCAAGGGCGGTATCGCTTACCTGCTGGAACAGGAATACGGCATCAGCTTGCCACGCCGCATGCAAATCGAGTTCAGCCAAGTGGTACAGGCCGAAACCGACCGAGTGGGCCTGGAGATGACTGCTTCGCAGATCCATGCCCTGTTGCAGCGTGAATACCTGCAAGCCAACACCCCGTACGCGCTGGTCAGCCACCGCCTGCAGGAAGAGAACGGCAACAGCTCGGTAGAAGTTGAAGTCTCCGGCAAGGGCCAGGGCGAAACCAACCTGCGCTGGCACGGCAAGGGCAATGGCGCGCTGGAAGCACTGGTGGCCGGCCTGCCGATTGGTGTCGAGATCATGGACTACAACGAGCACGCGATCGGCGCAGGCACCAACGCCAAGGCCGCGGCTTACATCGAACTGCGGGTGAACGGCGAACGTCCGGTGCATGGCGTGGGTATTGATGAAAACATCACTACGGCCAGCTTCAAGGCCGTATTCAGCGCACTGAACCGCTCGTTGAGCCAGCAGGAAGCGAAAGCGGCGTAACTGACCGCTGAAAAGCCAAAGGCCGCTGGATGCGAATCCAGGGGCCTTTTTACTTTGGGGCTGGGGCGAGGCTGATGGGCCTATCGCGGCATAGGTATCTACACAACTTTCACAAACTAATGACCTCCCCCGCGCTGGGCTGCGAAGCAGCCCCAAAAAGCCCTCCACGTTTCTTCAGATAAACCGCGATGGCCGGGTTTAGGTCTGCTTCGCAGCCCAGCGCGGGGCAAGCCCGCTCGCCACAACTGCGCTATCTGCCTGGATCTAGGCGTTGCAGCAAAGTTGTGTAGATGCCCGCGATAGCTATCTCCCATACACCAAAGATTTATCAGACAAACTGAAAGCTATCGGCATCCAGGTTTGCCGGAAATTTTTGGCGATACTCCGCCAACTGCGCCGCCTCCAGGCACACCTTGAACACCCCGTCCGCCTCCCCTGCGCTCAACAGGCTTTCGCCCTGGAAGTCCAGGACCTGGCTGTCCCCCGTGTAAGCAAACCCCTTGCCGTCCGTCCCCACCCGGTTCACCGCCGCTACATAGCACAAGTTCTCGATAGCCCGGGCCGGCAAAAGGCGGTTCCAGTGTTGACGCCGCGCGCCCGGCCAGTTGGCGGTGTACAGCAGCAGATCAGTGTCCTGTGCATCACGACTCCACACCGGGAAGCGCAGGTCGTAGCAGATCAGCGGGCGAATCCGCCAGCCCTTGAGCTCGAACTGCACCTGGCGCTCGCCGGGGGTGTAGTGATTGTGCTCACCGGCCATGCGAAACAGGTGCCGCTTGTCGTAGTGCAACACCTCGCCATCGGGCCGTGCCCACAACAGGCGGTTGCGGTGACTGCCATCGGCGGCCTGGATAATCACGCTGCCGGTGATCACCGCGTTGTACTTGCGCGCCTGGACCTTGAGCCAATCATGGGTCGGGCCGTTTTCCGCTTCGGCCAGGGCTTCGGACGCCATGGAAAAACCGGTGGTGAACATCTCCGGCAGCACGATCAGATCGGCGCCCTTGGCTTGCTCCAGCAGCAGCTCGAAATGCTCCAGGTTGGCCTGGCGGTCATGCCAGGCCAGGGTGGTCTGGACCAGGGCGATGTTCAGGTCGGGTAACGCACTCAGATCACGCATAGTTTCTCGGCTGCTTGGCGCAGCGTCTCCTCGCGTTTGGCAAAGCACAGACGCACTAGCCGCTGGCCTTGGGGTGGGTTCTGGTAGAACACCGAGACCGGGATCGTCGCCACGCCATGTTCGCGGGTCATCCACAGCGACATGGCCACGTCATCCAGATCCGGGCGAATCTGTGAGTAATCCACCAGTTGAAAGTAAGTACCGGCCACCCGCGTGAAACTGAAACGTGAGGGGGCCAGTAGATCGCAGAACAAGTCGCGCTTGGCCTGGTAAAAAGCCGGCAACTCCTCAACGTGTTCAGGGTGCTCGGCCATGAAGTCGGCCAGGGCGAACTGCAACGGCGTCACGCCGCAGAAGCTGACGTATTGATGTACCTTGCGCAGCTCGGCGCTCAAGGCCGCCGGCGCAACCACGTAGCCGGTCTTCCAGCCGGTGACGTGGTAGGTCTTGCCAAAGGAGCTGACCACGAACGCGCGCTGATACAGCTCTTCGTGGGCCAGCACGCTGACATGGGGCACGCCATCGAATACCAGGTGTTCGTAGACCTCATCGCTGACCAAGTAGATATCGCGGTCACGGATCAGCTCGGCCAACTGGTCCAGCGCGGCGCGACTGATCAGGGCGCCGCTGGGGTTGTGCGGGGTGTTGAGGATGATCATGCGCGTACGCGGTGAGAGCGCGGCCTTGATCTGCTCGAAATCCAGGCTGAAATTCCCCTGTGCCAATGGCACATGCACGCAACGACCGCCGGCCAGTTCCACAGAAGGCTCGTAGCTGTCGTAGCACGGGTCGAAGACGATGACTTCATCACCGCTGCGGATCACCGCCTGGATCGCACAGAAGATCGCCTGGGTGGCACCGGGGGTGATGGTCACTTCGCTGTCGGGATCGACCTGCACGCCGTAGCTGCGGGCGACCTTGGCGGCCACTTGCTGGCGCAGGGCTGGTAGACCGGTCATCGGCGCGTATTGGTTATGGCCGCTGGCAACATGTTTGCCCACCGCGTCGAGCAAGGCCTGGGGGCCATTGAAATCGGGGAAGCCCTGGGACAGATTCAGCGCGCCGGTTTGCGCAGCGAGTTGCGACATGGTGGTGAAAATGGTGGTGCCGACATTCGGCAGCTTGCTGGTGATCATCGGAGGGCCCCTGACGGTGAGTTACAAGTTGTAAGCTGCAAGCGCAGAGGGGTCAATCGCGAGGCACAAAAAAGGGCTCATTCAGAGCCCTTTTTTGGGTAACGCCTAACTTGTATAGGAACTGGCTTGCCTGGGGTGGCGGCGGGTCAGTCAGCGAGTTGCTGTCTGATTTATCGCTATCGCGGGCAAGCCCGCTCCCACACAAGCCCGATCCACAGTTAGCGGCGGTCTTTACGCTTTTTGTCAGCCTTCTTGTTGTGGCTCATCAAGCGACGTTTCTTGTTCACTTGGCGGTCAGTCAGGCTGTTCTTGTTGCCTTCGTACGGGTTCTCGCCACCTTTGAACTCGATGCGGATCGGCGTACCGACCAGCTTCAAGACACGACGGTAGGTGTTTTCCAGGTAACGCACGTAGGACTTTGGCACCTTCTCGATCTGGTTACCGTGGATCACGATAATCGGCGGGTTGGCACCACCCAAGTGAGCGTAACGCAGCTTGATCCGGCGGTTGTTGACCATCGGCGGCGCGTGTTCGCCTACTGCGTCTTCAAGGATCTGGGTCAGGCGGTTGGTCGGCCAGCGGGTGACCGCAGACTTGAACGAGTTCTGAACCGACGCGTAGAGGTTGCCCACGCCAGTGCCGTGCAGCGCCGAGATAAAGTGGATATCGGCGAAGTCGACGAAGAACAACCGGCGTTGCAGCTCGACCTTGACGAAGTCTCGCTCGCTCGGGGTCATGCCGTCCCATTTGTTGATCGCGATCACCAGTGCCCGACCGGCCTCCAGGGCAAAGCCCAGCAGGTTGAGGTCGTGGTCGACCACGCCTTCGCGGGCGTCCATGACGAAAATCACCACGTTGGCGTCTTTGATCGCCTGCAGGGTCTTCACCACCGAGAACTTTTCAACTTCCTCGTGGATCTTGCCGCGCTTGCGCACACCGGCGGTGTCGATCAGCGTGTACTTCTCGTCGTTACGCTCGAACGGGATGTAGATGCTGTCGCGAGTGGTGCCGGGCTGGTCATAGACGATAACCCGGTCTTCACCAAGCATGCGGTTGACCAGGGTCGACTTGCCCACGTTCGGGCGGCCGATGATAGCGATCTTGATACCGTCTTTTTCGCTCGGGCCAGGAATGCGCTTGGCTTCCTCGCCTTCAGCAACGATTTCTTCTTCGCCGTCTTCTTCCTCGACGTCATCCTTCGGGAAATCGCGCAGAGCGATTTCCAGCATCTGGGTGATGCCGCG
Source organism: Pseudomonas sp. WS 5027 (assembly GCF_012985695.1). Classification (NCBI taxonomy): domain Bacteria; kingdom Pseudomonadati; phylum Pseudomonadota; class Gammaproteobacteria; order Pseudomonadales; family Pseudomonadaceae; genus Pseudomonas; species Pseudomonas sp. WS 5027. Next base: position 213,465 of record NZ_JAAQWU010000007.1, read on the forward strand.
ACCGTGGGCACCGGCGACCGGGATCGCGTCACCCAGGCCCATCGGGCTGAATTCGGCGCGGGCCGCCTCAGGATCGATGTTGTCGATCTTGTTGGCGATCAGATAGGAACGCTTGTTGCGCTTGCGCAGGTGCTCGCCGATCATCTGGTCGGCAGCGGTGTAGCCCGCGCGGGCGTCCACCAGGAACAACACGACATCGGCTTCTTCAATGGCCAGCAGCGACTGCTCGGCCATCTTTTCGTCCATGCCATGCTCGTCACCGGAGATACCACCGGTGTCGACAATAATGTAGGAGCGCCCTTGCCACTTTGCCTCACCGTATTGGCGATCACGGGTCAGACCGGACAAGTCGCCGACGATGGCGTCGCGAGTCCTGGTCAGGCGGTTGAACAAGGTGGACTTGCCGACGTTAGGTCGGCCCACCAGGGCGATTACGGGAACCATGCGGCTCTCCACTGCGTTATTTCAGAAAATACAAAAGCCGCTGCAAGGCAGCGGCTGGTGCTCGGGGCGGCATTTGAAATGCCACATGCCCTGCACAACACTGATCACTGTAGGAGCGAGCTTGCTCGCGAAGAACGTCAACGATAACGGGTTTAACCTGATTAAACGTGTGTTCCTCAGGTCCTTCGCGAGCAAGCTCGCTCCTACAAAAAGCAAAAAGCGTTGTATCAGGGCCGCCTGGGGGTTACCCCAAGCATAGTTCTTACTTGATGGTCAGGGCTTCCAGCTTGCCGCTGTTACCAAACACATAAAGCATGTTGCCTACCACCAGCGGACGCGCACGCAGGCCGTCGCTGTCGATACGTTCACGGCCGACAAAGCGCCCGTCCACCTGGCTCAGCAGATGCAGGTAACCTTCCAGGTCGCCTACCGCTACATAGCTGGAGAACACTTCCGGAGCCGACAGTTGACGGCGAGCCAGCGAATCGTTGCTCCACAGGGCTGTGGTGGAACGCTCGTCGACGCTTTCAACGGTACCGGATGCCAGGCTCACGTAGACGCTGCCAAACCCTTGGGCGACACCGGCGTAGCTGGAGGCATCACGCTGCCAGAGGACACGACCGCTTTGCAGATCCAGCGCCGCAACACGGCCCTGGTAAGTGGCGACGTACAGGGTTTCACCCGACAGCAGCAAGCCGCCGTCGATGTCCACGACACGGTCCAGCTCGGAACGACCTTGCGGAATGGCGACCCGCGATTCCCAGGCCGGCACACCGTTCTGGGTATCCAGGGCAACCACTTTACCGGTCGACAGACCTGCCAGCGCCAGGTTATTGGTCACAACCGGACCACTGGTACCGCGCAATGTCAGCACCGCAGGGGTGCTGTCGTACAGCCAACGCTGTTCACCGGTGTTGGCGTCGAGGCCAATGACACGGTCATCCTGGGTCTGCACCACGACGATATCGCCGTTGGTGGCAGGCGGTGCGAGGACTTCACTGGTCACGCGAGCGCGCCATTTCTCTTCACCATTGCTCGAATCCAGGGCCACGACTTCGCCTTTCAGCGTGCCGATCATCACCATGCCGTAACCCACGCCAACAGCGCCGGAAACCGGTAGTTCGAGATCTTTCTTCCACTTGACGTCGCCGTTCATGCGATCCATGGAGATCACGACGCCCGTCACGTCAGCGGCCACAATGTTGTCACCGTCGATTGCCGGTACCAACATGTTGTAGGTGTCACCCTGGCCGTCACCGATGGAGCGGCTCCACTGCTTTTGCAGGACCACTTCTTCCTTGAAGCTGGTCAGCTCGGCCGGAGGCAGTTCTTTTTTGCTGTTGCTGCTGCAACCCGCGGCCAAAACGGCCAGAGCCAGCAATGCTGCATGTTTCCAACGGATCACGTCACGCATCCCCTTTGGCCAAGTCGTCCAGCTTGATTTGTAAGCCACCGACCGCTGCTTCATCAGACAGCGCAGCCTTGGCTTTTTGGTACGCAGCATTGGCTTCGTCGGTACGACCCAATTGGACCAGCAGGTCGCCCTTGAGCTCTTCGCGAGTGGCTACAAATGCCTTGTCAGCATCGCCGTCGAGCAGTTTCAGTGCTTCGTCGGCCTTGTTCTGTGCAGCCAGGACCTGGGCCAGGCGCTGACGTGCGATTTCACCCAGGGTCGGGTTGCTCGGCTTGTCGGCGATGGCTTTGAGCTCGGAGGCTGCGTCATCCAGCTTGCCGGTATCGACCGCGACTTTCGCGACGAACAGGCTGCCGTATTGGGCGTAGGTGCTACCGCCAAATTCGTTTTTCAGCTTGCCGGCCAGGTCCGCCACTTGGGCCGGATCAGGCTTGCCAGTAGGGGTCAGCGTGGTTTCCAGCAGTTGCTGATAGAGCATCGAGGCGCCTTGCGACTGATTGCTCTGATACTTCTGGAACGCCTGCCAACCGAACACCACCACCAGCGCCAGCAGGCCGCCAGTTACCAGGGGTTTGCCGTTACGCTGCCACCAGTCTTTGAACTCGGCCAGCTGATCATCTTCAGTACTCGACACCCCAATACTCCTTAATCGCTAAATTCGGCTGTTTGACAGCTTCAACCCTGCACGATGCAGGTGGCCAAGTGCGCGGCAAGCGCATCAAAGGCAATGCTTTGTTGTTCGCCCTGGCCACGCAGGGGTTTGACACTTACCACTTGCTGGGCCAGTTCATCGTCGCCCAGGATCAGCGCGTACAGCGCGCCGCTCTTGTCGGCTTTCTTGAATTGGCTCTTGAAGCTGCCAGCGCCGGCATTGACCTGCAGGCGCAGGCTCGGCAGTTGGTCGCGCAACTGTTCGCTCAAGGCCAGGCCAGCCAGTTCGGCCGCCTCGCCAAAGGCGCACAGGTACACGTCCACCTGACGGGAAATTTCTTCAGGGATCTGCTCCAGGGTTTCCAGCAGCAGGATCAGCCGCTCGATGCCCATGGCAAAACCCACGCCCGTGGTCGGCTTGCCGCCCATCTGCTCGACCAGGCCGTCGTAGCGACCACCGGCACACACGGTGCCCTGGGCGCCGAGCTTGTCGGTAACCCACTCGAACACGGTCTTGCTGTAGTAATCGAGGCCGCGCACCAACTTGGGGTTGATCACGTAGGGAATGCCGGCCGCATCCAGGCGAGCCTTGAGGCCCTCGAAGTGGGTACGGGATTCGTCGTCCAGGTAGTCGGCCATTTTCGGCGCGTCGACCAGCACGGCCTGGGTGTCGGCGTTCTTGGTATCGAGGACGCGCAACGGATTGGTCTTCAGACGGCGTTGACTGTCTTCATCGAGCTTGTCCAGATGGGACGACAGGTACTCGACCAGCGCCTCACGGTAACGGCCACGGGACTCACTGGTGCCCAGACTGTTGAGTTCGAGCTTGACCGCGTCGCGAATGCCCAGCTGGCCCCACAGGCGCCAGGTCAGCACGATCAGCTCGGCATCGATATCCGGGCCGTCGAGGTTGAAGACTTCGCAACCGATCTGGTGAAACTGGCGATAACGGCCTTTTTGCGGGCGTTCGTGACGGAACATCGGGCCGATGTACCACAGCTTCTGGGTCTGGCCACCACCGGTGATGCCATGTTCAAGCACGGCGCGCACGCACGCAGCGGTACCTTCCGGACGCAGGGTCAGGGAGTCGCCGTTGCGGTCTTCGAAGGTGTACATCTCTTTTTCGACGATGTCGGTCACTTCACCGATGGAGCGCTTGAACAGCTCGGTGAACTCGACGATTGGCATGCGGATCTGCTTGTAACCGTAGTTATCCAGCAGGCGCGCGACCGTGCTCTCGAAATAGCGCCACAGGGGCGTCTGTTCGGGCAGGATGTCGTTCATGCCACGAATGGCTTGCAGAGACTTGCTCACATCAAATCCTTAAATTCGTTCAATCAGCCGCGAGCGATCAGCGCTGCATCAGCGGCGACCTTTTCGGCCGCTTTGTCGCGGATCAGCTTTTCCAGATGATCCACCAGATTGTCATTTGTCAGCTTCTGCGACGGCTTGCCGTCGATGTAAATCAGGTTCGGGGTACCACCGGTCAGGCCCACATGCGCTTCTTTGGCCTCACCTGGCCCGTTGACCACACAACCGATGACCGCGACATCCAGCGGCACCAGCAGGTCTTCCAGGCGTACTTCCAACTCGTTCATGGTTTTCACCACGTCGAAGTTCTGCCGCGAGCAACTCGGGCAGGCAATAAAATTGATGCCACGGGAGCGTAGATGCAGGGATTTGAGAATGTCGTAACCGACTTTCACTTCCTCTACCGGGTCCGCCGCCAGGGAGATGCGAATGGTATCGCCAATCCCGTCGGCCAGCAGCATACCGAGACCCACCGCAGATTTCACTGTGCCTGAACGCAAACCGCCAGCTTCGGTGATGCCCAAGTGCAACGGCTGCACGATTTCCTTGGCCAACAGGCGGTAGGCTTCTACGGCCATAAACACGTCGGAAGCCTTTACGCTGACCTTGAAGTCCTGGAAATTCAGGCGTTCAAGGTGCTCGACGTGGCGCAGTGCGGATTCGACCAGGGCTGCCGGAGTAGGCTCGCCATATTTCTTTTGCAGGTCTTTTTCCAGGGAACCGGCGTTGACGCCGATACGGATCGGGATCCCGCGATCACGGGCAGCGTCGACCACGGCACGCACCCGGTCTTCGCGGCCGATGTTACCCGGGTTGATGCGCAGGCAGTCGACGCCCAGTTCGGCTACGCGCAACGCGATCTTGTAGTCAAAATGGATATCGGCGACCAGCGGCACCTTGACCAATTGCTTGATGCGGCCGAAGGCCTCGGCAGCGTCCATATCCGGCACGGAAACCCGCACGATATCGACACCTGCGGCTTCCAGGCGGTTGATCTGGGCCACAGTGGCCGCTACATCATTGGTGTCGCTGTTGGTCATGCTCTGTACGGCGATGGGGGCATCGCCACCCACCGGCACGGAGCCAACCCAGATCTTGCGCGATACGCGACGTTTGATTGGAGATTCGCCGTGCATGACTATTGTCCCAACTTCAGGCGAGCGGTCTCGCCACTGGTGAACGGCGCCACGTCTACAGGCTGGCCGTTGTAGGCCACTTGCGCACCACGGGCAAAGCCCAGACGCAGCGTCAAAGGAGGCTTGCCGACCTGATCAAGCGTATCTCCCTTACGCTTCAAAGCACTGAACAGGACCTTGCCATTGCCATCGGTGACTTGTGTCCAGCAGTCAGCGACGTAGGTAATCTGGAGACGGCCATCGCCGGCCACGCTGGCAGGTGCCTGGGCGGCAGGAGCGGCGACCGTTGGCGCGACCGGTGCTGGTGCTGGTGCGGCGGGGACCTGGGCCGCAGTAACCGGAGCCGGGGTTGCGGACGCGGCTGGAGCCGGTGCGACAACGGCCGGAGCCGACTCAGTGCCGGCCTCGACGGGCGCTTGACCCGCTTGCAGGTCAAGGTTGGTTCCAGCAGCGGCTTCGCCCTGGGCAACAGCCTGATCTTCCGGTTCGTCCAGGGGGTGGATCTGGGTGGTGCCGTCGGCGCTTTCGACTTCGACGTGCTCCAGGGCATTGCTGATCAGGTCTTTGCTGCGCAGCGAGGTCTGATCCTGCCACCAGATAAAGCCGCCACCGATCACGGCAATCAGCAGCAACAGGCTGACAATTCGCAAAATAGTGTGGGAAACACGCACCGGCTCTTCAATACGACCGAGACCGTGTACGTTGCTACCCTGGGAATCGGTACCGGTGAACTGGTCGAATTGCTGGACCAGGATGGCCTGGTCGGTGCCCAGCAGCTTGGCGTAGGCACGGATATAACCGCGGGCGAAAGTATGCCCGGGCAGTTTGTCGAACGCGCCGTTTTCCAGGTTGCCCAGGGAAGTGGTGGTCAAATTGAGCTTGAGGGCCACTTCTTCCAGCGACCAACCATTGCTTTCGCGGGCCTGACGCAAGGTCTCGCCTGGGTTTACGCGATTAGCGGCTACAACTTCCGGGTGCGCGGCTTTCATCATTGCTCCGACAGGTATTGCTGATATTCCGGCGTACCGGGATAGAGTCGTTCTAATTGCTGGCCAAAACGTGCGGCCTTGTCGCGTTCTTCATGAACCGTGGCCAGGCGCACACCAAGCAATAGACTACGTGCATTTTGCCCACTGAGCAGGCTAAAACGCTCGTAATAGTCACGTGCCGGCACATAATGCCTGTCTTCAAACGACAACTGGGCCATTTCAAGCAAGGCCCGTGGCTGGCGCTGGTTCAGGTGCAGGGCTTTTTCCAGTTGCTGGCGGGCGTTTTCCCGCTGGCCAAGGCGCACAGACGTCACCCCAAGGTTCTCGAAAACCCGCGAACGTTCAGGATATAGGGTATCAGTGGCTGCCTGCTGGAAATAACCGGATGCTTGTTCATAACGTTCCTGCTGGAACAGGAAGCTGCCGTAGTTGTTGAGCAGGCGCGGATCATGGGGGCGAACTGCCAGGGCTTTCTGGTAATACTGGTCCGCCAGCTCGGGCTCGGCCTGGGCCTGGAGTACCAGGGCCAGCGCCGCATTGGCGTCGGCATCCTGGTTGTCGAGGGCCAGGGCCTTTTGCAGCGGCACCTTGGCCTGCTCGCTCAACCCCTGGCGCAGGTAGCCTAGCCCCAACTGCACATAGGCAGCACGCGCTTCATCACGGCCCTTGCCGGTTTGCAACGGGCTGTCAGAGCCCGATGAAACACAGCCAACCGAGAGGCTGGCAACAAGCAGAAGCAGCGCAAGGCGCAAGGGCATAGAGATCCTCTCTCAGATTCGATTCACAGCAATTTGCGGCAACTCGTCGGCGGCGTTCAGTTCACGCACGGCGATATAACGCTCGCTGCGACGGGTGCGATCCAGCACCTGTCCTACCAATTGGCCACAGGCGGCGTCGATGTCTTCACCACGGGTGGTGCGCACAGTCACGTTGTAGCCTGCCTGGTGCAGTTGATCCTGGAAACGGCGGATGGCGTTGTTGCTCGGCCGCTCGTAGCCAGAATGGGGAAACGGGTTGAACGGAATCAGGTTGATCTTGCACGGGGTGTTCTTGAGCAACTCGATCATCTCGACCGCGTGTTCGACCTTGTCGTTGATATCCTTGAGCATGGTGTACTCAATGGTCAGCACGCGCTTCTCGCCCAAGGTCGCCATGTAACGCTGGCAAGATTCGAGGAGCATCTTAAGCGGATACTTCTTGTTGATCGGCACCAATTGGTTACGCAATGCGTCATTGGGTGCATGCAGCGACAACGCCAGGGAGACGTCGATGTGCTTGGCCAGCTCATCGATCATCGGTACCACGCCGGAGGTCGACAGGGTCACACGGCGCTTGGAAATGCCGTAGCCCAGGTCGTCCATCATCAGATGCATGGCCGCGATCACGTTGTCGAAGTTCAGCAGCGGCTCACCCATGCCCATCATCACCACGTTGGTGATGGCACGGTCGACGGTTGCCGGGACGCTGCCAAAGGATTTGTTGGCAATCCACACCTGGCCGATGACTTCGGCGGCGGTGAGGTTGCTATTGAAGCCTTGCTTGCCGGTGGAGCAGAAACTGCAGTCCAGGGCACAGCCTGCCTGGGACGAAACGCACAAAGTGCCGCGCTTGCCCTGGGGAATGTAGACGGTCTCGACGCAACTGCCGGACGCCACGCGCACCACCCACTTACGGGTGCCGTCGCTGGAGATGTCCTCGCTGACCACTTCGGGACCACGGACCTCGGCAATAGCCTTGAGCTTGTCGCGCAGGGCCTTGCTGACGTTCGTCATGGCGTCGAAATCGTCGACACCAAAGTGGTGAATCCACTTCATTACCTGACCGGCACGGAAACGCTTCTCCCCGATTGAGTCGAAGAATTTTTCCATTTCCTGTTGAGTCAGACCCAGCAGGTTGGTTTTTACAGTCGATGTAGTCATGGATTCACCTTCACTCTTAAGCCGATGCTTAGCGAGTGGTTACTTCAGTAGCTGCGAAGAAGTACGAGATTTCGCGAGCAGCAGCGGCTTCGGAGTCCGAACCGTGTACAGCGTTGGCGTCGATGGAGTCAGCGAAATCAGCACGGATGGTGCCGGCAGCAGCTTCTTTAGGGTTGGTAGCGCCCATCAGCTCACGGTTCAGAGCGATAGCGTTTTCGCCTTCCAGAACCTGTACAACAACAGGGCCGGAGATCATGAAGGCAACCAGGTCGCCGAAGAAGCCACGAGCGCTGTGCTCAGCGTAGAAGCCTTCAGCTTCAGCCTTGGACAGTTGCTTGAGTTTCGAAGCTACAACCTTCAGGCCGGCTTTTTCGAAACGAGTGGTGATCTCGCCGATGACGTTTTTTGCAACAGCGTCAGGCTTGATGATGGAGAAAGTACGTTGAACAGCCATGGTGTAACTCCAGAAACGGTAATTTGCGAAAAATTAAACCCGCGAATTATACGCGGGTTCTTGGGTATTGCCTAACTGCGTGAGGGAGGCTTCAGTCCTGTTCTTCTTTCCAGGCAGTCTGGATAGCTTCAAGAACCTTTTCACCGCCGCGATCCCGCTCATCTTCAAACCCTGGCAAGGCCATGACCATGTCACGCAAAGCTACAAAGTTCAGCGAATAGGGATCCATATCCGGATGGCCGTCGGCCAGCAGGATAGCGATCTCTTGCACATCAACCCATTTAAGACTCATGACACTTCCTTGAATCAGTGCGGCGCTTCGGCCGCATGGTTGAGCGAATACTTCGGAATTTCGACGGTAAGGTCTTCTGTACCCACTTTGGCCTGACAGCTCAGGCGCGAAGTCGGTTCCAGGCCCCACGCCCTATCAAGATAGTCCTCTTCCAGCTCATCGGCCTCTTCAAGACTGTTGAAACCTTCGCGGATAATACAGTGACAGGTGGTGCAGGCATTGACGCCACCGCACGCACTCTCGATCTCGATGTGGTTGTCATGGGCGACTTCGAGAAGGGACTTGCCGGTCTCAGCCTCCACGACCATACCGTCCGGGCAATGCTCGGCGTGTGGCAGAAAAATGACCTGCGGCATCAGTTATTCCTCAATTTCATTCAGGTTGCGTCCCGCCAGGGCGGCTTTCACCGTCTGGTTCATACGACGGGCGGCAAAGGCATCGGTTACTTGTGAAAGGCGCTTGGTCTGTTGTTCGATGGCATAACCATCGGAGCCTTTCATCAATTCGGCCAGTTCCTGCATCTGCAGGTCGATGACCAGGCGTTCTTCAGCATCCAGAAGGCGCTCGCCGTCGGCCTCAAGGGCGCCCTGCACCGCTTCAAGCAGGCGCTGGGCATCGACTTGCTGCTCACGCAGCACACGGGCGACCTTGTCATCACCGGCGTACTGAAACGAATCCTTGAGCATCTTGGCGATTTCGCCATCGGTCAGGCCGTAGGACGGCTTGACCTGGATACTGGCTTCAACGCCCGAGCCCAACTCACGCGCGGCCACACTGAGCAGGCCATCGGCGTCGACCTGGAACGTCACGCGAATCTTCGCTGCACCCGCGACCATCGCCGGGATGCCGCGCAACTCAAAGCGCGCCAGGGAGCGACAGTCGCTGATCAGCTCACGCTCGCCTTGCAGCACATGAATCATCATGGCCGTCTGACCATCTTTGTAAGTGGTGAAGTCCTGGGCGCGGGCGACGGGAATGGTGGTGTTGCGCGGAATCACCTTTTCCATCAAGCCACCCATGGTTTCCAGGCCCAGGGACAACGGAATTACGTCGAGCAGAAGCAGTTCGCCACCATCTCGCTTGTTGCCAGCCAGGGTATCGGCCTGAATCGCAGCACCAATGGCCACCACTTGATCCGGATCGATTTCGGTCAGCGGCTGACGACCAAAGGCTTCGGCCACGGCTTCGCGAACCCGTGGCACACGGGTCGAACCGCCAACCATGACCACTGCGCCAACTTCTTCCAGCTCGATACCGGAGTCACGCACGGCGCGACGGCAGGCTTTCAGACTACGGGCAACCATCGGCTCGATCAGCGCATCGAAGGCTTCACGGGTCAGTTGGGCCGACCATGAGCCGTAGGAAACCTCAACAGATGCAGCGTCAGTCAGGGCTTCCTTGGCTGCACAGGCCGTTTGTAGCAGATTGCGCTGGGCGCCTGGATCGAGGTCGGCGGACAAGCCGGCGCTGGTGATGATCCAACCGGCGATGGCGTGGTCGAAGTCATCACCACCCAGGGCACTGTCGCCACCAGTGGCCAGGACTTCGAAGACACCGCCGGTCAGGCGCAGGATGGAAATATCAAAGGTACCGCCACCCAGGTCGTAAATCGCGACCAGGCCTTCGGCATGCTGGTCCAGGCCATAGGCCACGGCAGCAGCGGTTGGCTCGTTGAGCAGGCGCAAGACATTGAGGCCGGCCAGTTTCGCCGCATCCTTGGTGGCTTGGCGCTGGGCATCATCGAAATATGCCGGAACGGTGATCACCGCCCCTACCAGCTCGCCGCCCAAGGTGGTTTCGGCGCGCTGGCGCAGGACCTTGAGGATATCGGCCGACACTTCCACCGGGCTTTTCGGGCCTTGGATGGTGTCGATAAACGGCATATGGGATTCACCGCCGACAAAGCGGTACGGCAGTTGATCGCCCAATTGCTTGACGTCGGACAACCCACGACCCATCAAGCGCTTGACCGACAGCACCGTGTTCAACGGATCGGTAGAGGCCGCGAGCCTGGCCGACTCGCCCACTTCGGTGCGGTCAGCGTGATAGCGCACGGCGGACGGCAGGATCACCTGGCCATCAGCATCGGGCAGCGGCTCGGAGAGACCGCTGCGCAGTGCGGCGACCAGTGAATTGGTAGTACCCAAGTCGATGCCAACCGCCAGGCGACGCTGGTGCGGTTGAGGACTTTGGCCGGGTTCGGCGATCTGCAGTAGAGCCATGGTAATCAGGTCTTATCTGTCTATCAGGCGTGCAATCTGTGCAGCACTGGGTTAATCGTCGAGGCGCTCTTCTAACTGGCGCACTTCGTAAGTGAGCTTGTCGAGGAACTGCATGCGCCGCATCAGGCGTTCGGCCTGTTCACGCTGCGCTGCATCATCCCAACAAGCTGCGAAGCTTTCGTTGAGCTCATCCTGGGCCACTTTCAGACGGCGCTTGAAGACCGCGACGCCAGCCAGATCGGCCTCATCCTGCAAGTCTTCGAGCTCCTCGCGCCATTGCATCTGCTGCATCAGGAAATCAGGGTCATGGACCGTAACTTCCAGCGGCAACTCGCGACCGCCCATGGCGAGCAGGTAACGCGCGCGCTTGGGAGGGCTTTTGAGCGTCTGATAGGCTTCGTTGAGGCTGGCTGACTGCTCCAGCGCCAGGCGTTGCTCACGCTCGGAAGCGTCGGCAAAGCGATCCGGATGCACTCCACGCGCTAATTCACGATAGCGCGTGGCAAGCTGCTCGAGGTCCAGGCGAAAACTCGGCTGCAGCTCGAACAAAGCGAAATGACAAGGAGTACCCACAAATAGCCTCAGATGTTGAAGCTTTCGCCGCAGCCACATTCACCGCGTACGTTGGGGTTGTTGAACTTGAAGCCTTCGTTCAACCCTTCCTTGACGAAATCAAGCTCGGTGCCGTCCAGGTAGGTCAGGCTTTTAGGGTCGATGATCACTTTCTCGCCGTGACTTTCGAACACCTGGTCTTCCGCAACCACCTCGTCGACGAACTCCAGCACATAGGCAAGGCCGGAACAGCCCGTGGTGCGCACACCCAGACGAATCCCCTCACCTTTACCACGCCCATCCAGGGAGCGTCGCACGTGCCGCGCAGCCGCTTCTGTCATGCTGATAGCCATCGTTGACTCCTTACTTGTCGCCAAATGCTTAGATCAAGCCTTTCTTCTGCTTGTAGTCGCGAACGGCCGCCTTGATGGCGTCTTCCGCGAGTACCGAGCAGTGAATTTTCACTGGCGGCAGGGCCAGTTCTTCGGCCAGCTGAGTGTTCTTGATGGTCTCTGCTTCATCCAGAGTCTTGCCTTTCATCCACTCGGTCGCCAGGGAACTGGAGGCGATGGCCGAACCGCAGCCGTAGGTCTTGAACTTGGCATCTTCGATGATGCCCTGCTCGTTGACCTTGATCTGCAGGCGCATGACGTCGCCGCACGCCGGAGCGCCGACCATGCCGGTGCCGACATCAGGATCTTCCGCGTCCATCTTGCCGACGTTGCGCGGGTTTTCGTAGTGGTCGATGACCTTTTCGCTGTAAGCCATGGTACTCAATCCTCACTCATCAGGGCCGCTCTGGAACCCTGTAAAAACGCCTGCGTTTTCCGCCACGTTCCTACAGAGCTTGGGTGGCGGCTTCTATATTTAGTGTGCCGCCCACTCGATCTTGGAAATATCGACACCGTCTTTGAACATGTCCCACAGCGGCGACAGAGTGCGCAGCTTGGTGACCGCTTCGCAGACTTTCTGCGCTGCGTAGTCGACTTCTTCTTCGGTGGTGAAACGGCCGAACGTAAAGCGGATGGAGCTGTGCGCCAACTCGTCGTTGCGGCCCAGGGCGCGCAGGACATAGGACGGCTCAAGGGAGGCCGAGGTGCAGGCCGAACCGGACGAAACCGCCAGGTCCTTGAGCGCCATGATCAGCGACTCGCCTTCAACGTAGTTGAAGCTCAAATTCAGGTTGTGCGGTACGCGGGCAGTCATGCTGCCGTTGATGTACAGCTCTTCAAGGTTCTCGACCTGCTTGTAGAAGCGATCGCTGAGGGCCTTGATACGCACGTTTTCGGCAGCCATGTCTTCTTTGGCTACGCGGAAGGCTTCGCCCATGCCCACGATCTGGTGGGTCGCCAGGGTGCCCGAACGCATGCCGCGCTCGTGACCGCCGCCGTGCATGGTGGCTTCGATACGCACGCGAGGCTTGCGGCTCACGTACAGCGCGCCAATGCCTTTGGGGCCGTAGGTCTTGTGGGCCGAGAACGACATCAGGTCGACTTTCAGCTTGGACAGGTCAATATCGACCTTGCCGGTGGACTGGGCAGCATCGACATGCAGCAACACGCCTTTGGAGCGGGTCAGCTCGCCGATGGCGGCGATGTCGTTGATGGTGCCGATTTCGTTGTTCACGTGGATCACGGAAACCAGGATGGTGTCTTCACGCATCGCCGCTTCGATCATCGCCGGTGTGACGATACCGTCGGTGGTTGGCTCAAGGTAGGTGACCTCGAAACCTTCACGCTCCAGCTGGCGCATGGTGTCGAGGACAGCCTTGTGCTCAATCTTGGTGGTGATCAGGTGCTTGCCCTTGGTCGCATAGAAATGCGCGGCGCCCTTGATTGCCAGGTTGTCGGACTCGGTGGCACCGGAGGTCCAGACGATTTCACGTGGGTCGGCATTGACCAGGTCCGCGACCTGGCGACGAGCGTTCTCCACCGCTTCCTCGGCCTTCCAGCCAAAAACGTGGGAACGGGAGGCCGGGTTGCCGAAGTTTCCGTCAACCAGCAGGCACTCGCTCATCTTTTGCGCGACACGCGGATCAACCGGGGTGGTCGCTGAGTAATCAAGGTAAATCGGCAATTTCATGGACTTTCTCCTAAATCAGGCTGGCAGGCGTGCCGTTAGCTCTTCGGCTGTCACTCGACGGCGGACGCTTCAATCTTGTCCAGGCGCGGCGCCTTGGTGTTGCATCGGCGCTGGTCCTGACGCTGGGCTACTTCCTGCACCTCACGGCGAGTCACAAGATCAGCCAAGCTGATACCACTCAAAAACTCATGGATCTGCAGGCTCAGATCACACCACAAGTGGTGCGTCAGACAGGTGTCGCCGGCATGACAGTCACCCAGGCCCTGGCACTTGGTGGCATCGACGGATTCATTCACCGCGTCGATCACCTGGGCGACCTGAATGCCCTGCATGTCGCGGGACAACTGATAACCGCCGCCCGGGCCACGCACACTGGAAACCAGGTTGCTGCGGCGCAACTTGGCGAACAGTTGCTCAAGGTAAGACAGGGAAATGCCTTGGCGCTCGGAGATATCGGCCAGGGACACCGGCCCGTTTTGCGCGTGCAGGGCCAAGTCAAGCATGGCGGTCACCGCGTAACGGCCTTTTGTAGTCAGTCTCATGGACAAGTACCAAGGTGTTTCAGAATGGGAGCAAGTATGCGATTCCCGAGTATTTAAGTCAACTATAAGACCTAGTACTTTAGTCAGGAATACCCGTAAAAAGGGCGCGCGAATCATAGCAGGATGGGGTGGGAACGAACAGCGGCGCCGGACAACCTGCATTGCCAGACACGCAGAAAATCAACTGTGGGAGCGAGCTTGCTCGCGAAAGCGGTGGGTCAGCCACTCTATTCGGTGACTGAGACACCGCTTTCGCGGGCAAGCCCGCTCCTACAGGGTTTTGCAGTGACTGCAAGAGCTCAACCAGCCTTGGTGACCGCGGCCTCATCCTTGATCTCGGCGAAGTCTTCTTCGCGCAACTCAGGCAGATCCTTCGCACAGTAGGGGCTACCCAGATCCTTCAGCGCGCCGCACATGCCGTCCAACTTGCCGTCTACCGCTTGCAGATGATCGAGCAGCAGGCCAATGGCGCGCGCCACCGGGTCCGGCATGTCTTCACTGACGCCATAGGCATCGAAACCGATTTTCTCGGCCATGGCCTTGCGCTTGGCCTCCTGCTCATCGCCGACTTCTGGCTTGACGATGATCCGCCCGGGAATCCCTACCACCGTGGCGCCTGGCGGCACCGCCTTGGTGACCACCGCATTGGAGCCGACCTTGGCCCCGGCACCGACGGTAAACGGCCCCAGGACCTTGGCGCCCGCCCCGACGACTACGCCATTTTCGAGGGTCGGGTGACGCTTGCCCTTGTTCCAGGTGGTCCCACCCAGGGTCACGCCTTGATATAGGGTCACATCGTCACCAATCTCGGCGGTTTCACCGATAACGATGCCCATGCCATGGTCGATAAAGAAGCGACGACCCACCTTGGCCCCCGGATGAATCTCGATCCCGGTCAGCCAGCGACCAAAGTTCGACACCAGCCGCGCCAGCCACTTCCAGCCCATGCCCCACAAGGCACCCGACAAGCGGTGAATCCAGATCGCGTGCATCCCGGGGTAACAGGTCAGTACTTCAAAGGCGTTGCGCGCCGCCGGGTCACGGTGGAAAACACTCTGGATATCTTCTCGCAAACGCTCGAACATTTTTAATCCTTCCGCTTAAGAAGCTCGCCACGGGCCGCTTTCTGGGTTTCCGTGAGGATGCCACGCAATATATTCATCTCTGCCCGGCTGACCGAGCTGCGTCCGTAAAGCCTGCGCAGGCGCGCCATCAAGTGCCGTGGCTTTTCCGGATCGAGGAATTCGATGGCTACCAGGGTTTGCTCCAGGTGTTCATAGAATCGTTCCAGCTCATCCATAGTGGCCAATTCGCCACTTTTGGTGGATGCAACCTCGTCCTTCTCCATTTTGCTGGGCTGGCCTTGTGCTGCCAGCCAGGCCATGCGCACTTCATAACTCAACACTTGCACCGCCGCCCCGAGGTTCAGCGAGCTGAATTCGGGGTCTGATGGAATGTGCACGTGAAAATGACATCGCTGCAGCTCGTCATTGGTCAATCCGGAGTCTTCACGACCAAATACCAAAGCGATTTCGGCGCCGCCGGCCGCCTCTTCGACCACTTTGGCCCCGCATTCGCGAGGATCGAGCAGCGGCCAGGGAATGCGGCGGTCGCGGGCGCTGGTGCCGAGCACCAGATTACAACCGACCAGAGCATCTTCCAGGCTGGCGACGACCTGGGCTTTTTCCAGGATGTCATTGGCGCCGGAGGCGCGAGCGTCGGCTTCATGGTGTGGGAACACACGCGGCTCCACCAGCACCAGGCGCGTCAGACCCATGTTCTTCATAGCCCGCGCCACCCCGCCGATATTGCCGGGGTGACTGGTATTGACGAGGACGACACGAATGTTTTGCAGCAAGGGAGGCGCTCTCGGACACGGGAAAGGGGAGCAAATCTTACAGAACAGCCTAAGGTTATGCCATGAAAGCGAACGTCGTCCTTCACCTGAAGAAAGTTTCTGCTAGAATGCTCGGCTTTCTTTAACAACCTTAGGTGACACATCCATGCAGCCCATGCTGAATATCGCGCTGCGCGCCGCCCGCAGCGCCAGTGAATTGATCTTCCGCTCCATCGAGCGCCTGGATACCATCAAGGTCGACGAAAAAGACGCCAAGGATTATGTATCCGAGGTGGATCGCGCCGCCGAACAGAAAATCATCGACGCCCTGCGCAAGGCCTACCCTACCCACGGCATCCTCGGTGAAGAAACCGGCCTGCACAAAGGCAGCGGTGAAGGCGAAGACTACCTGTGGATCATCGACCCACTGGATGGCACCACCAACTTCCTGCGCGGCATCCCGCACTTTGCCGTGAGCATTGCCTGCAAATACCGTGGCCGCCTGGAACACGCCGTTGTACTCGACCCGGTTCGCCAGGAAGAATTCACCGCCAGCCGTGGCCGTGGCGCCCAGTTGAACGGTCGCCGCCTGCGCGTCAGCGGTCGCACCAGCCTGGACGGCGCCCTGCTGGGTACCGGCTTCCCGTTCCGTGACGACCAGATGGACAACCTGGAAAACTACCTGGGCATGTTCCGCGCCCTGGTTGGCCAGACCGCCGGCATCCGCCGCGCCGGTGCAGCCAGCCTGGACCTGGCCTACGTCGCCGCTGGTCGTTTTGACGCGTTCTGGGAGTCGGGCCTGTCCGAGTGGGACATGGCAGCAGGCGCACTGCTGATTCAAGAAGCCGGCGGCCTGGTGAGCGACTTTACCGGCGGTCACGACTTCCTGGAGAAGGGCCACGTGGTTGCAGGTAACACCAAATGCTTCAAGGCAGTACTGACGGCGATCCAGCCGCACCTGCCGGCTTCGCTGAAGCGTTAAGCGAGCGAGCACAAAAAAGCACCCCGAGGGGTGCTTTTTTTATGCCTGGGATTTGGCCATTGCCTCAATTTCAGCGACGACATAAACCACATGTGGGAGCGGGCTTGCTCGCGAAAGCGGTGGGCCAGTCACTCTATTCGGCGACTGATCCACCGCTTTCGCGAGCAAGCCCGCTCCCACATTTTGAACTTCGCCAGACTTGGTATTACTGCTGATTCTGGCCGAGGATCAGGCGACCTTCTTTATCCACTGGGATCTGGCTACCAGGATCACGCTCCATACGCACCGATCCTTCCTTGCCATCCAGGTTGTAACGCACGTCATACCCGACAACCTTGTCGCTGATGTCGTTGACGGTGTTACAGCGCGTCTGGGTGGTGGTGTAGGTATCACGGTTCTGCATGCCTTCCTGAACCTTGTTACCGGCATAACCGCCGCCCACTGCGCCAGCTACGGTGGCGATCTTCTTGCCAGTACCGCCGCCGATCTGGTTACCCAGCAGACCACCTGCCAGGGCGCCAACCACGGTACCTGCGATTTGATGCTGATCCTGCACCGGACGCTGCCGGGTCACGGTGACGTCCTTGCAGACTTCACGAGGGGTTTTGATCTGGGTCTTGACCGGCTGCACCGCCAGCACTTGCGCATACTCAGGGCCGCTTTTTACCAGGCTGTAGGTGGCAACAGCACCCCCGGCAGTCACACCGACAGCACCCAATACCGCACCAACCAGTAACGACTTGTTCACGTGAACCTCCTGACCATCACAAGCGGACTGAAACGTCCGCGCTATACCCAGCCTTGGAGCAAAAAAAAAGGCGCGAGTTCAATACTCGCGCCTTCTTTGTAACAGCAGGTCAACAAGCACCCATCAAGGGCGGTCGTCGATCTCCTTGTCTGTCGCAACAGGAGGAATCAGGTCTTCGCTGTTGAGGTTCAGCCAGATCAACACCACGTTGGCGATGTAGATCGACGAGTAGGTGCCCGCCAGGACGCCGATAAACAGCGCCAGGGAGAAGCCCCACAGGTTGTCGCCACCGAAGATCATCAGCGCGGCAATCGCCAGCAAGGTGGAGATCGACGTCGCCATGGTACGCAACAAGGTCTGGGTGGTGGAGATGTTGATGTTCTCGATCAACGTCGCCTTGCGCAGTACCCGGAAGTTCTCGCGAACCCGGTCGAATACCACGATGGTGTCGTTGAGGGAGTAACCAATGATCGCCAGCACCGCCGCCAATACTGTCAGGTCGAAGGTGATCTGGAAGTACGCCAGGATCCCCACAGTTACGATCACGTCGTGGATCAGCGACACAATGGCACCGACCCCGAACTTCCACTGAAAGCGGAAGGCCAGGTAGATCATGATGCCGGCCAGCGCCATCAGCATGCCGAGGCCGCCTTGGTCGCGCAGCTCTTCACCTACTTGCGGGCCAACGAACTCGACGCGCTTGACCGACGCCGGGTTGTCGCCGCCGACCTTGAGCAAGGCCTCGGCCACCTGGTGCCCCAGCTGCGGGTCTTCGCCAGGCATACGCACCAGCAGGTCGGTGGTCGCACCAAAGCTCTGCACGATCGCCTCGTGATAACCGGCCTCGTTCAGTTGGGTACGCACCTTGGTTACGTCGGCCGGCTTCTCGTAGGTCAGCTCGATGAGCGTACCGCCGGTGAAGTCCAGACCGTAGTTCAGGCCCTTATGGAACCAGCTGAACAACGCCAGGACGGTAAGGAGCACAGTGACGCCGAACGCAACGTTGCGAACGCCCATGAAGTTGATTGTACGTAACATGGCAGCCCCTTAAATCCACAACTTCTTGAAGTCACGCCCGCCAAAGATCAGGTTGACCATTGCGCGGGTCACCATGATGGCCGTGAACATCGAGGTAAAGATACCGAGGGACATGGTCACCGCAAAACCCTTGACCGGGCCGGTGCCCATGGCAAAGAGAATCCCGCCGACCAGCAAGGTGGTCAGGTTGGAGTCGAGAATCGCGGTAAATGCCCGGCCGAAGCCTTCGTTGATTGCCCGTTGTACGCTCATGCCCGCCGCGATCTCTTCACGAATCCGCGAGAAGATCAGCACGTTGGCGTCCACCGCCATACCCATGGTGAGTACGATACCGGCAATACCCGGCAGGGTCAGTGTAGCCCCCAGCAGCGACATCAAGGCCAGCAGCATGACCATGTTCCCCGCCAGCGCGACAGTGGCGATGATGCCAAAGAAGCGGTAGATGGCGATGATGAACAGGGAAACGAACAGCATGCCCCACAGCGCCGCATCGACGCCCTTGGTGATGTTGTCTGCGCCCAGGCTTGGACCAATGGTGCGCTCTTCAGCGAAGTACATTGGCGCAGCCAGGCCACCGGCACGCAGCAGCAGCGCCAGCTCGGAGGACTCACCCTGGCCGTTCAGGCCGGTGATACGGAATTGAGCACCCAGCGGCGACTGGATGGTCGCCAGGCTGATGATCTTCTTCTCTTCCTTGAAGGTCTGCACCGCGACATCTTTCTCGACGCCATTGACCATTTGCTTGACGTAGGTGGTCACCGGGCGTTGCTCGATGAAGATCACCGCCATGCTGCGACCGACGTTGCTGCGGGTTGCGCGGCTCATCAGTTCGCCACCATGACCATCCAGGCGGATGTTCACTTCAGGCGTACCGTGCTCACCGAAACCAGCCTTGGCATCCGTCACCTGGTCACCAGTGATGATCAGGCTACGCTCGATCTGCGCCGCCGGGCGATTGCCCTCACGGAACTCGAAAGACTCGGAAGTGGCCTTGGAAGCGCCCGGCTCGGCGGCCAGACGGAACTCAAGGTTGGCAGTCTTGCCGAGGATCCGCTTGGCTTCAGCGGTGTCCTGCACGCCTGGCAGCTCAACCACGATGCGGTTGGCGCCCTGGCGCTGAACCAGAGGCTCGGCCACACCCAGCTCGTTGACGCGGTTACGGACCGTGGTCAAGTTCTGCTTGATGGAGTATTCACGGATTTCCGCCAGCTTGGCCGGGGTCATCGCCAGACGCAGCACCGGCTGACCATTGAGGTCGGCAGGCACAATGTCGAAATCGTTAAAGCTCTTGCGAATCAGGGCACGCGCCTGTTCACGAGCGGCTTCGTCAGCAAAGCCCAGTTGGATGGCACCGTTGAGCTGCGGCAGGCTGCGGTAGCGCAGGCGCTCTTTGCGCAGCAGGCTCTTCACATCGCCTTCGTAGACTTTCAAGCGTGCATCGAGGGCTTTGTCCATGTCCACTTCCAACAGGAAGTGCACACCACCGGACAAGTCCAGGCCCAGCTTCATCGGGTGTGCGCCGATGCTCTTCAGCCATTTTGGCGTGGTCTGTGCCAGGTTAAGCGCGACTACGTAGTCATCGCCCATCACCTTGCGCACGACATCCTTGGCCGGCAATTGGTCTTCCTGCTTGGTCAGGCGCAACAAGCCGCCCTTCGCATCAGCTGCCAACGTTGCCGCCTTGACCTGGATTCCCGCGTCGGTGAGCGCTTTGCTCGCGCGGTCCAGATCAGCCTGATTGACCTGCAGCGAAGTGCTGGCGCCAGTGATCTGGATCGCAGGGTCATCAGGGTAGAGATTGGGAGCGGAATAAATAAAACCGATCGCCAGCACCGCCAGGATCAGTACGTATTTCCACAGAGGGTATTTGTTCAGCATCACGCCGCCCGCTTATGACGCGGGGCGCCTTGCGCGCCCCGTCGATTGGTAAAAGTTGTTACTCAGATCGCTTTCAGCGTGCCTTTTGGCAGCGTGGCGGCAATGGCGCCTTTCTGGAACTTCATTTCAACGGTGTCGGAGACTTCCAGGACCACGAAAGCGTCGGAAACCTTGGTGATCTTGCCAGCGATACCACCGGTGGTCACCACTTCGTCACCTTTCTGCAAGCTGCCCAGCAGGTTTTTCTGCTCTTTGGCGCGCTTGGCCTGTGGACGCCAGATCATCAGGTAGAAGATGACCAGGAAGCCGACCAGGAAAATCCACTCGAAACCACCGCCCATAGGACCGGCAGCGGCCGGTGCAGCGGCGTCAGCCATAGCGTTAGAGATAAAAAAGCTCATTTAGCACTCCAGTTGCAAATAGTGAATCTTAGGGTCGGGAAACTCAGTCCAAGGGCGGCACGGGCAGCCCGCGCTTGGCATAGAAGGCATCGACAAAGGCGGCCAATGTACCCTGTTGAATAGCCTCGCGCAAACCAGCCATCAGGACTTGGTAGTGACGCAAATTGTGGATGGTATTCAACATGCTACCCAGCATTTCCCCGCATTTGTCCAGATGGTGCAGATAAGCACGGGAGAAGTTCTGGCAGGTGTAGCAATCACAGGTGGGATCCAGCGGCGAATCATCATGGCGATGGAACGCGTTACGGATCTTCAGCACGCCTGTATCAATGAACAGATGCCCATTGCGGGCATTACGGGTTGGCATCACGCAATCGAACATGTCCACACCGCGGCGCACACCCTCTACGAGATCTTCCGGTTTGCCAACGCCCATAAGGTAACGAGGTTTGTCAGAAGGCATCAGGCCTGGGAGGTAGTCCAGCACCTTGATCATCTCGTGCTTGGGCTCGCCCACCGACAGGCCACCAATGGCCAGGCCATCGAAACCGATTTTGTCCAGGCCTTCGAGCGAGCGCTTGCGCAGGCTTTCGTGCATGCCGCCCTGGACAATGCCGAACAGCGCGGCAGTGTTGTCGCCGTGGGCATTCTTCGAACGCTGGGCCCAACGCAACGACAGCTCCATGGAAATCCGCGCCACATCTTCATCAGCCGGGTACGGCGTGCATTCGTCGAAAATCATCACGATGTCGGAGCCCAGGTCACGCTGGACCTGCATCGACTCTTCCGGGCCCATGAACACCTTGGAACCGTCCACCGGCGAGGCGAAGGTCACGCCCTCCTCCTTGATCTTGCGCATGGCGCCCAGGCTGAACACCTGGAAACCACCTGAGTCGGTGAGGATCGGGCCTTGCCACTTCATGAAATCGTGCAAGTCGCCGTGCTTCTTGATCACTTCGGTACCCGGGCGCAGCCACAGGTGGAAGGTGTTGCCGAGGATGATCTCGGCACCCGTGGCGACGATGTCACGCGGCAGCATGCCCTTGACAGTGCCGTAGGTGCCGACCGGCATGAACGCCGGGGTCTCCACGGTGCCACGGGGGAAAGTCAGGCGACCGCGACGGGCCTTGCCGTCGGTGGCCAACAATTCAAACGACATACGACTCATAGTTGTTCCTCTGGGCCGCGCGGCGCCGGATTACGGGTGATGAACATCGCATCACCGTAGCTGAAAAAACGGTACCCATTATCGATGGCGGCCTGGTAGGCGGCCATGGTTTCGGGGTAACCGGCAAATGCCGAGACCAGCATCAACAGCGTGGATTCGGGCAAATGGAAGTTGGTGACCAGGCAATCGACCACATGGAACGGCCGGCCTGGGTAGATAAAGATATCGGTGTCGCCACTGAACGGCTTGAGCACACCATCGCGCGCCGCACTCTCCAGGGACCGCACGCTGGTGGTGCCCACTGCGACCACCCGCCCACCGCGCGCCTTGCACGCGTTGACCGCGTCCACGACGTCCTGGCTGACTTCCAGCCATTCGCTGTGCATATGGTGGTCTTCGATGTTATCCACACGCACCGGCTGAAACGTCCCGGCCCCCACGTGCAGAGTCACATAGGCGCTCTCGACACCCTTGGCGGCAATCGCATCCAGCAGTGGCTGGTCGAAATGCAGCCCGGCAGTCGGCGCCGCCACCGCACCAAGGCGCTGGGAGTACACCGTCTGATAGCGCTCGCGATCCGAATCTTCATCGGGGCGGTCTATATAAGGAGGCAACGGCATATGGCCGACACGCTCCAGCAGCGGCAACACTTCCTCGGCAAACTTGAGCTCGAACAACGCGTCATGGCGCGCAACCATCTCGGCTTCGCCACCACCATCAATCAGGATGCTCGACCCTGGTTTGGGCGACTTGCTGGAGCGCACATGGGCCAGCACACGATGGCTGTCCAGCACCCGCTCCACCAGAATTTCCAGCTTGCCGCCGGAAGCTTTCTGGCCAAACAGCCGCGCCGGAATCACCCGGGTATTGTTGAAGACCATCAAGTCGCCTGGGCGCAAATGCTCAAGCAAATCAGTGAATTGAAGGTGTGCAAGGGCACCGCTGACCCCGTCCAGGGTCAACAGTCGACTGGCGCGACGCTCGGCCAAAGGGTGGCGGGCGATCAGCGAATCCGGGAGTTCAAAACTAAAGTCAGCAACGCGCATGATGGGGTTCGTCTAGCAGGGCCGGGAAGTCTAGCGGAAATAGTGAAAATAGACCATGAAACGTGATTGACCAACGGTAATCACCTCTCTATACTTCGCCGCCATTGAGCCCTGATGGCGGAATTGGTAGACGCGGCGGATTCAAAATCCGTTTTCGAAAGGAGTGGGAGTTCGAGTCTCCCTCGGGGCACCATATAGCAGTATCTGAAAGTCTCTACCAGGCTTTCAGCAACAGAGAAACCGGCCACTTGAGCCGGTTTTTTTGTGCCTGGATATCTGTGTCTGCCCTCTCCCTGCCACCAAGAAATGCCGGCTCGGCATCGCTGAAGATAGTTCGCTATCAACTACCCCACCGCCACCCAATGCCCCCCGCCCACATCGTGAAATTTCTGCCTCGCCGCTTCAAACCCCTTGCCCTTGATCGGGCTGGGTTGCTCGAACTCTTGCAGCAACGCCTTGAAATCACGTTTCTGATCAACGTCAGGCATGGGCACCGCGCTTAGCAGCCGTTTGGTGTAGGGATGCTGCGGGTTGTGCAATACATGATCACGGCGGCCGATCTCGACTATCTGGCCGCCATACATCACCGCGACGCGATGGCAGATGCGTTCGACCACGGCCATGTCGTGGGAAATGAACAGGTAGCTGAGTCGATGCTGTTCGCGCAACTGTTCCAACAACTCCAGCACTTGGGCCTGCACTGATACGTCGAGGGCGGAGACGGACTCATCGGCGATGATGACTTTGGGGTTAAGCGCCAATGCGCGGGCAATGCAGATACGCTGGCGTTGTCCGCCCGAGAACTGATGCGGGTAGCGGTACATGGCGTCAGCCGGCATATCGACCTGGCGTAGCAGTTCGGCGACACGCTCCTGTCGTTGTGCCAGTGGTAACTGGTCATGGATCAACAGCGGCTCGCCTACCAGTTCCAGGATGTTTTTGCGTGGGTTCAGGGCCGCGTAAGGGTCTTGGAAGACCATTTGGATATCGCGGCGCACGGCCTGCAGCTCGGCGCCGTGCAAGCCGTTCAGCTCTTTGCCGAGCAACTGCACGCTGCCTTGATAGGCCAGCATATTCATCAGTGCCTTGCCGGTAGTGGATTTACCGCAGCCGCTCTCCCCGACCAGCCCCAGGGTTTCGCCTTGGCGCAGTTCAAAGTTGAGCCCTTCTACCGCGTGCACCTGTTTGTCTTCTTCGAACCAGCCCATGCGCACAGGAAAGCGCACGGACAAGTCGCGCACCTGCAAGACCACCGGTTGCTGGCTGACGTCGCCCGGCTGACCTGCCGTGCCCAGCACGGGCACCGCCGCGAGCAATTTACGGGTGTAGTCGGCCTGAGGTTGGGTGAACAACTGACGCACGGGCGCTTGTTCTTCGGTGCGGCCATGGTTCATCACTACCACCTGGTCGGCCATTTCGGCGACTACCCCCATGTCGTGCGTGATCATCAGCAAGCTGGTGCCGTAGACCTGTTGCAGTTCGCGCATCAGTTCCAGGATCTGCGCCTGGATGGTCACGTCCAGCGCAGTGGTTGGTTCATCGGCGATCAGCACTTTGGGCCGACAAAGCATCGCCATCGCAATCATCACGCGCTGGCGCATGCCGCCGGACAGCTCGTGGGGATACTGCTGCAGGCGTTTTTCCACCTGCGGCATGCGCACCGACTCGAGCATCTCCCTGGCGCGCTGACGCAGCGCCTGGCGCCCCAGCGGTTCGTGCCGGCGTAGCGTCTCTTGCAACTGCTGGCCGACAGTCATCAGCGGATTCAGCGACGTCATCGGTTCCTGGAAAATCATGCCGATCTGCTTGCCGCGCAGCCGTTGCAACTCGCGCTCGGGCACACCGATCAAGTCGCGCCCTTCAAAGCTGATTGCGCCTTCGGCCACCCGCACCGCCTTGGGCAGCAGCCCCATGATCGCCAGCGACGACAGCGATTTGCCGCTGCCTGACTCCCCGGCAATGCACAGTGTCTGGCCGGCGAACAGGTCGAAGCTCAGGTGATCGACCACGCGCCGGGAGTTGGCCCCCATGCCGACATCGATGGACAACTGCTGCACCGACAAAATCGGCTGGGAGGTCCCGTTACTCATCAAAGCTCCTCACGCGTGAAGCGATAAACGCCAAGTCGTTGGCGATGAACAGCCATCAGGCAAATACGATTTTCGGGAAGTAGAACGACACGACCCAGTTGGGTAGGTCGACGATCTCGCTGATACGCAAATCGCCACATACCGAACACAGCATGTACGCCTGCTCCGCGGGCATGTGGTGCTCACGGCACAGCCAGTCGATGGTGTTGCTGACGGCCTGACGCGCGGCTTGCATCAAGTTCGGACCGATGCCGGTGAAGGCTTCGTAGCCCGCACCATCCAGGTGACGGGTCACGGGGCCAGGTGTGCTGAAGCGCGGTGTTGCCAGCGGCGTGTTCTTGATCAGGTCCAGCTTCACCACCACGTCCATTGCGCTCTCGATCGCGGTGCCGCACACCTCACCATCGCCTTGCGCCGCGTGGGTATCGCCAATCGACAACAAGGCGCCGCTGACCTCCACCGGCAGGTACAACGTGGTGCCGGCCGACAGGTCGCGGATGTCCAGGTTGCCGCCAACCCGGCGCGGCGGCACCACCGAGTGCAAGCCCGCCAACGCTGGCGCCAGGCCGATGGTGCCGGCAAAGGGCTTGAGCGGCACTTTGGCGAAATCACTGAAGGCCGCCGGGCTCAGGGCCAGTTTGTCGTAGTGCCACAGCACCAGGGCCGGGTCCGTGAACTGGTCCGCAAGCAGGCCAAACCCCGGGATGTTGGCCGTCCAGCCAAAGCCACTGGGCTTGAAGCTGTCGAGGGTGATTTTCAGCACGTCGCCAGGCTCGGCACCCTCGACGAAAATCGGCCCGGTGACAGGGTTGATCGTATCGAACGGCACCTTGGTGACATCGCTCACCTTCGATTGCGGCGTGAAGAAGCCATTGGACGAATCGCGGCAGCAGAACTCCAGCATGGCACCAGGCGCCACCCGGGCGGTCGGCTCGATGCTGTTGTCCCAACCGA
Organism: Pseudomonas sp. WS 5027; assembly: GCF_012985695.1. NCBI lineage: Bacteria > Pseudomonadati > Pseudomonadota > Gammaproteobacteria > Pseudomonadales > Pseudomonadaceae > Pseudomonas > Pseudomonas sp. WS 5027. Next base: position 239,615 of record NZ_JAAQWU010000007.1, read on the forward strand.
AATGGCTGTTGACGCTGTGAATGGTCTTGACCAGGCAGTTCTGGCACATAGGGAGAAAGCTCCACGTAAAGACCACGCCCGGAAGGCGTGGTGGCAGGCCGGCTGCGCTTTATTTCAGGTAGATGTAGTTGTAGTTGACCGGGATGTGCACCGGATCGACGTACAGCGCGTCGCTACCGCCCATGCGCGAAGAGCGCACGGTGAAGCGCTGTTCGTTGAAGATTGGGACCCACGGCGCATCGGCCATCACATCGATGAAGATCTTCTTCCACAGCGCTGTACGCTCGGCCTGTTGCTCCGGCTTGGCCATGCTGTCGGCTTTGGCGGCCAGCGCATCCAGGCTCTTGTTGCAATACAGCGCCCAGTTCCAGCCACCGTCCACCGCACTGTCACAGCCCAGAATCGGCCCGTAGAAGTTCGAAGGGTCGGGGAAGTCGGCAATCCAGGCCATGCCACCGGACCACACCATCGGCGCCTGATCCTTCGAACCGCCTGCCGCAATCACGTTGGCCTGGGCCAGGGACTTGATCTTCACACGCACCCCGACCTTCGCCAGGTCTTGCTGGATAGCCTGGGCGATACGCGGCTGCGGGTCGGTGTTCATCACGTACATCTCGGTGTCGAAGCCCTTGTCGAAACCGGCTTCGGCCAAGAGCTTCTTCGCGCCTTCGACATCGTAGGCGTAGCCTTTGTAATCCTTGTCGTAGCCCGGCATCGCTGGCGGCAGCGGCTGGTTGGCCGGGACCGCACGGCCGTTGATGATGCGCACGATGCGATCCTTGCTGATCGCCATGTTCACCGCCTGGCGCACCTTGAGGTTGTCGAAGGGCGGCAGTGTGGTTTTCAGGGTCAGGTAGCCGGTTTGCAATTGATCACCGGTGACCACCAGGCTCTTGAACTTGGGATCGTTCTTGAACTCCAGGAACTTGGCCGGCGGCACACCGTCGCCTGCGATGTCGACCTCGCCCTTCTGCAAACGCAAGAGCGCGACCATCGGATCCTGGCCGACCTCAAAGGCGATCGTGTCGAGGTGCGGCAGGCCCGCCTTGAAGTAGTCCGGGTTCTTCTTGAACAGAATCTGTTGCCCCAGCTTCCACTCCGCCAGGCTGTAGGCGCCGGTGCCCACCGGGTGTTTGCCGAAGTCGGCGCCCCACTTCTCGACTTCCTCCTTGGGTACGACAAAGGAGAAGTTGATCGCCATCACTTGTAGAAATGTGGCATTCGCCGACTTGAGCGTGATCTTGACCGTGTAATCGTCGACGACCTCAATGCCCGGCATGTGCTCAGCCTTACTGGCCGCCATGTCTTCATAGCCCACGATCGAACTGAAGAAGCCCGCACCCGGGCTCTGGGTTTTCGGGTTGACGGTGCGTTCCAGGGAGTACTTCACGTCGCTAGCCTTGAGTTCGCGACCGTTGTGGAACTTCACGCCTTTTTTCAAGGTGAAGGTATAGACGGTTCCATCCTCGGAGATGCTGTAGTCCGACGCCAGGTTCTTGGTCAACTCCGTGGTACCGGGTTTGTAGTCCATCAGCCCGTCGAACAGGCTTTTGATCATCGACCAGTTCTGCCAGTCATAACCAATGGCCGGGTCGAGGGTGGCCACGTCGTTTTGATAGGTAATGACCGCGGCGCCACCGTCTTTGGCATTTGGATCAAAGTCATCGGCCAACAGATTGCCGGTAAACAACGCAGCCGCGATGGCCAAGGATAATGCTTTGCGATTCATGCTCCAGCCCCTTACCTATGGTGATGTTGCTAGTGTTTTTTGATGTCGATACGCGGGTCGACCCATGGGATCACCAGGTCGGCGACCAGGTTGCCCAAAACGATTGCCACCGCTGAAACCGTGGTTACCCCGACAATCACCGGGATGTCGACTTGCTGGATCGCCTGCCATGTCAACTGACCAATCCCCGGCCAGCCGAAGACCGACTCGACCACCACCAGCCCGCCCATGAAGATCCCGATATCGATGCCGATCATCGGAATCACCGGCACGATGGCGTTAGGCAGCACATGCCGCAAAACCACGCGCACGCGGCTCAAGCCCTTGGCCCGGGCGGTGCGGATGAAGTCTTGGTGCAGCACCTCGATCATTGAGGAGCGCACCATGCGCGAGTACCAGCCGCTGCCGAGAATGCCCAGGGTCAGGGCCGGTAACAGCAGGTGTTCAAAACCGCCGTAACCGCCCATGGGGAACCAGTCCAACTGCACGGCGAAGAAGTACAGGAACAGCATCGCGGCGATGAACTGCGGGGCCGATACGCCGATGAACGAGAGCGCCATCAAGGCTTTGTCAGCCCAACTGTCGCGACGCAACGCGGCAATCACGCCGAGGCTGATGCCAATCAGCAACTCGAAACCGATGCCGGCGGCCATCAACTCCAGGGACGGACGCAAGCGCGCGCCGATCAGTTCCGTCACCGGGCTGCGCTGGATGTAGGAGCGCCCGAGGTCGCCCTGCACCAGGTTGCCCAGGTAATTGGCGTACTGTTGGTAAAACGGCAAGTCGAGTCCTAGCTGCGTGCGGATCCCGGCTACCACTTCGGGCGTGGCACTGCGCCCGGCAATCTGGCGTGCCGGGTCAGCCGGCAGCATGAACAGCAGCAGGTACGTGATGAAGGTCACGCCCAGCAGGATCAACAGCGAGTAGCCGATGCGACGACTGATGAAGGCCAACATTCAGCTTCTCCCTTGCAGGGTAGGATCGAGTTCATCGCGCAGGGCATCGCCCACCAGATTGAACGCCAGCGATAACAGGACAATCGCAATGCCGGGGAAAAACACCAGCCACGGCGCCGAGGTGAAATAGGTCTGGCTCTCGAAAATGATGTTGCCCCAGCTCGGCGTTGGCGGTTGGACCCCCACGCCCAGGTACGACAAGGTGGCTTCCAGCAGCACTGTGGTGGAGATGCCCAGGGTGGCCCAGACCAGGATGGTCGGCAGTAGATGAGGCAGTAGATGAGAGAACAGAATGCGCAGCGAACTGGCCCCTAGGGTTCGCTCCACTGCCACAAAGTCTCGGGCACTCAGGGCGATGGTTTCGGAGTAGATCACCCGGGCGATCTGCACCCAGTTGACCATGGCGATCACCAGCGCGACGATCCACACGCTGGGCTGGAAAATCGCTGACAGCGCAATCGCCAGGAGCAAGGCCGGGAACGCCATCATCAGGTCGGTGAAGCGCATCAGCGTGCTGCCGACCCAACCACGCAGGAAGCCCGCGCTCAGCCCCACCAGCGTGCCGATCAGCACCGCCAGGCCATTGGCGAGCAAGCCGATGAACAACGACGTCCGTGCGCCATAGATCAGCCGCGAAAGCAGATCACGGCCGAGTAGATCGGTGCCCAGCAGGTAGGGCATATCGGGAGGCAGCGGCGCGCCTTCCAGCGACAGGCCTTCGACAAATTGCTCGGACGGATCGTATGGGCTCATCCACGGTGCAAACAGCGCCAGTAACACGACAATCACGATGTACAACAGCGACAACGCCACCGCCGGACGGCGAACCAAGGCACGCAACACCTTCATAGTTGGCCCCTGCTCGGTTGCAGGCGATCTGCCGCCATCTCTGCACAGAGGTCGTCCAGGCTACGGTTCAAGTGCATGGACAGGCTGCGTAGGCGCTCATAGGCCTCACGCTCATCAATCTGCTGCTCGACCATCAGCCGTGCCAATGCCTGGGCCAGCAGCGGCCGTGCCAGGAGTCGTTGTTGCAGCGCACTGATGGTCTGTGCGTCGCTGTCGAGGCGCTCACGCAAACCGAACGCCATCATCAACGTGGTGTAGACCGAGCCTTGGGTGATGGGCTTGTTCAGCAATGCCGTCGCCCCCAATTCAATGGCGCGCTGGATATGCGACAGGGTTTCGTGGGATGTCAGCGCAACAATCGGCACGCCGGCAGCGTTCAGACGTTGCAGAATGGTGGGGCTGGCGAAGGGCTCCAGCTCAACGATGGCGGCAAAACACCCCTCGAGCGAATCATCGGCATCCTCAAACAACTCCTGTGCGGTAATACCCAGCCGCTGCAGGCTCTTGTGCAGATTAGCCAGGCTGCGGGGCTCGCAGTCGATCAACAGCAACCGACCCGCTTCAAAGTCCGGGCGCTTGAACAGGCTCATTTGACGATCCTCAGGCGGGGCGCTGGCGCAACGGCGCGCAGGCGTTGAAACTCACTCAGGTCGGTGGCGGTCAGGTATGGGTCGGCCGGTAGTGGCTTCGTCGCACTGTGCAAGACAACGAAGCGTCCCGCCCGCAGCTCAGCGATATGGCATGGCTGGCTGCTGTGATTGTTGCGCTCGGAGATGGCCAGGGTGCCGAACACGCTGTCCTGAGGGTGGTCGTACACGTAGCGGCAGATCCCTTCGGGGTCGTCGCTGCCACACTGATCCAGAGCACGGGCAAAGAGGTGCAGGGCCACGTACATCCCGGTGTAGAAGTGCGAAATCGGATATACCCCATGCAGCATGTGCTGCTGCTGACTGAACGCGGGGGCGATTTCTTCAAAGAACGGACCGCACGACAGCACACGCAGGCTGCGCAGGTCGCCAACGTCACTCAACTCCGCCTCGGTCAGGTTGCAGCTCAACACTGGAAGGTTCCAGCCAACGGCGTGGCAGGCGGCATCCAATTGCTGCAAAAAGGCGTAGGAAGACTTACCGATCAGGTTGTTGAGAACAAACGCAGGGCGCTCTGCCAGCAGCGTCTGGGTCAGCTCGCCGAAGGGCGATGCATCCAGATGGATATAGCGCTCCAGTAGCACCTCGGCCCCTGCCACTTCGAGCACTTCACGGGCAACGCGATTGCTCTCCCAGCCCCAGCTGTAGTTCGATCCCAGCAGCACGGCACGCTTGCCAAACGTCTGCAGGGCATAGCGCAACAAGGGGATCAACGTCTGATTCGGACACCCTCCCAGGTAGAGTACATGCTCACTGCTCTCGAACCCTTCATACGGGCAGGCGTACCACAACAGACCTGCGTTCTGCTCCAGGTCCGGAATGATCTCCTTGCGACTGGCGGAGGTGGTCGTACCGAAGATGTGCCGGACCCCGGACTGCATCAACTCGACAGCCCCTTCGCTGTACCGCTGCAGAACGCCTCGTGGATTGCGGTGAGTGGCCTGCAGGACAAAGTCATATCCAGGGTTGCCATTGATTTGCGCGAGCGCGTGGGTTGCCCCGGCCAACGCATTGCGGCCAACACTTTTGTAAGTGCCCTCGGTGGAGAGCAGCAGCCCAACCTCGATGGTACGACGCATCATTTTTCCCCAAAAAAAAACCTGATCGACCAGCGAACTGGTCAATCAGGCTTCATTACCTGGCGCTCAAGGCGTGCGATGTCTGTCGGCAAGACTTAATGGCATGGCCAGGCTTGCTCGTGGATATCGCTATGAAAAAAGCGTGCCATCTTTACAGTGCCACGGGAGCTGGGGCTTGCCACAATGTCCAGGGGACGCGTCAGCACTGAATTGGAACGCATTGGTGGTTCTGGGCTTCACAATAGTGCACAGCAGATCGCGCAAACTTTCACCGACTCCAGGCGAGACTCATCCGTACCGGTGTAACGTAAATTCCCACGCAGTTGCCGATGCCTTACCAGAATGCGGCAATACGAGACAAACACTTGTCGGAGTTGGTGGTACGCAATCTTGCAACTGGAGACTTAAAGTCTTGCCGAGGTGTCTTTTCGACCGCCCAAAACAAAACCCCAACTGCTTTCGCAATTGGGGTTTCGGAATTTAATCTTGACGATGACCTACTCTCACATGGGGAAACCCCACACTACCATCGGCGATGCATCGTTTCACTACTGAGTTCGGGATGGGATCAGGTGGTTCCAATGCTCTATGGTC
>NZ_JAAQWU010000008.1:0-238437 GCF_012985695.1 Pseudomonas sp. WS 5027
AAAAAGCCCGCCGCGTTTCTTCAGATAAACCGCGATGGCCGGGTTTAGGGCTGCTTCGCAGCCCAGCGCGGGCGATGCGGCGTTCCGACAAGCCCGCTCGCCACAACTGCGCTATCTGCCAGGATTTAGGCGTTGCGGCAAAGTTGTGTAGATACCGCTGCTGCGATAGAGGTTTATCAGTCACTGCAATATTGACTGCTATATCGCTATCGCAGGCAAGCCAGTTCCCACCGTTTGATCGTGGCAGCCTCGAATCAGGCGTTGCCGGCCAGCTTGAGGCGGGCCGCCTGGGTAAAGTCCAGCATGCGCTTGAGCGGGCGCACGGCATGGGGAATCAACGAGGGCTCGACGAAAATTTCGTTGCTGCCTTCGCGCAGGCATTGCAGCGTGCGCTCCAGGGTATTCATCGCCATCCACGGGCAATGCGCACAACTGCGGCATGCCGCGCCGTTACCGGCGGTTGGCGCCTCGACAAACACCTTGTCCGGGCACAGCTGCTGCATCTTGTAGAAAATGCCGCGGTCAGTGGCGACGATAAACGTCTTGTTCGGCAACCGTTGCGCCGCCGCAATCAACTGGCTGGTGGAACCCACGGCATCCGCCAACTCGATCACTGACGTAGGTGACTCCGGGTGCACCAGGATCGCTGCATCCGGGTACAGCGCCTTCATGTCTTCCAACTGCTTGGACTTGAACTCTTCGTGGACGATGCAGGCACCGTCCCACAGCAGCATGTCGGCACCGGTCTGGCGCTGGATATAGGTGCCCAGGTGCTTGTCCGGCCCCCAGATAATAGTCTCGCCGTTATCCATCAGGCTTTCGACGATTTCCAGGGCACAACTGGACGTTACCACCCAATCTGCCCGGGCCTTGACCGCCGCCGAGGTGTTGGCATACACCACCACGGTGCGCTCCGGATGCTGGTCACAGAACGCTGAGAACTCCTCCACCGGGCAGCCCAGGTCCAGGGAGCAGGTGGCTTCCAGGGTTGGCATCAGGATGCGCTTTTCGGGGGTGAGGATTTTCGCCGTCTCGCCCATGAATCGCACGCCGGCGACCAGTACGGTCTTGGCCGGATGGGCAGCGCCGAAGCGGGCCATTTCCAGGGAGTCGGAAACACAACCGCCTGTTTCTTCGGCCAGGGCCTGAATCACCGGGTCGCAATAGAAGTGAGCCACCAGCACCGCGTCTTGAGCCTTGAGCTCGGCGGCAATGGCAGAACGTAAGCTTGCCTCTTGCTCGGCACTGAGCACCTTGGGTTGCTTGGCATCGAGGTGGGCTTGGACCAGAAGGCGTTCGGAAATTTGCGTCATGTTCGCAAGACCTACAGGCGCAATTGCGCGAAAGTCGAGTGTACCACCGGCTCTGGAGCCCTTCGGGCGCCGCCGGACGAAGTGATTGTGTTCATCAAGCACGGGTTTAGGTGAAGCTGCGCAAGGCTACAGAATATCGATTGGATTCAAAAGCCTAATATGGCGCGGGAACATTACCCATTTCCCTGGCCAGTTCCAACCAGGCTCGTGCAGCCGGCGGCAAGTGAGCATTACGCCGCCAGGTCAGGGCGATATGCCAGTCGGTCCGGGGCTCATCCAACTCAATCAACGCAATGCCGGCATGCAGGTGTTTGTAGGCCAGCATGCGCGGCAGGAAGGCGACACCCAGGCCCGCGCCGACCAGGTCGACGATAAAGTCGATCTGGGCGCTGCGCACGGAAACCTTCGGCGAGACGCCTCGGCGCTCGCAGGCACTAAGAATGATGCGGTTAAGGGCGAACCCGGCTTCGAACAGTATGAACGGCGAGTCAGACAGGTCGGAAAAATCCACACTCTTGCGCCCGGCCAATGGATGACTGCTGGGCAGGACCACCATCAACGGCTCGACGCGCACGTCCTGATACTCGAACTCGCCCTCCACCGGTACCAATAGCGCGGCGACATCCACTTCCCCCGCTTGCAGGCACTCGCCTAGCTTCTTGCTGCCATGCTCGATCAACTCGATTTCGATCTGCGGATAACGCTGGCGGTACACCGCAAACATCACCGCAAATAATTCACCACTGCCCACCGGCGGCAAGCCAATACGCAAGACGCCACGCTTGAGCCCCAGCAGGTCATTGATCTCCGCCACCAGGTCACTGCGCTCTGCGAGCAACACCAGGGCGCGGCGGTAGGCAATCTCACCGGCGGCTGTCAGTTCGTTCTTATGGCCGATACGGCTAAAAAGCGGAGTGCCTAACTCCTCCTCCAGGGTCTTAACCGCTTTGCTGACGCTCGATTGCGTGAGCGAAACCATCTCGGCCGCTTGTGAGAAACTGCCTTGGCGCACCACTTCGACAAAGGCTCGCAGCGTTCGCAGGTTCATGACTATTCCATTTGCGACTTGAATGAAGTTGTAAAAGTTGTTTTTACCATGAAAAGCCTTTGACTATCCTCCACCCACCGTTTTCTTTATTCCGGGGCCTCACTGTTCATGATCATTTCGTCTGCATCGGATTACCGCGAAGCCGCACGCCGCAAACTGCCGCGTTTCCTGTTCGACTACATTGACGGTGGCGCCTACGCCGAGCACACCCTCAAAGCCAACAGCTCAGACCTGGCAGACATCAGCCTGCGCCAGCGCGTCCTGCGCAACGTCGAGAGCCTGAGCCTGGAAACCACGCTGTTCGACCAACCGCTGGCGATGCCGGTGGTCATGAGCCCGGTGGGCCTGACCGGCATGTTTGCCCGGCGCGGGGAAGTCCAGGTGGCCAACGCGGCGGCCAATAAAGGCATTCCTTTTTGCCTGTCGACCGTTTCGGTGTGCCCGATCGAGGAAGTCGCATCGCAGACCGCGCAATCGATCTGGTTTCAACTCTATGTGCTCAAAGACCGCGGCTTCATGAAGAACGCCCTGGAGCGCGCCCAGGCCGCCGGGGTGAAAACCCTGGTGTTCACCGTCGACATGCCAACCCCCGGCGCCCGCTACCGCGATGCCCACTCCGGGATGTCCGGCCCGTATGCCGCCCAGCGGCGCATGTTGCAGGCCGTGACCAAGCCAGCCTGGGCTTTTGATGTGGGACTTATGGGCCGCCCCCACGACCTGGGCAACATCTCCAAATACCTGGGCAAACCGACCCACCTGGAAGACTACATCGGCTGGCTGGCCACCAACTTCGACCCTTCCATCAGTTGGAAAGACCTGGAGTGGATACGCGAGTTCTGGAAGGGCCCAATGATCATCAAGGGCATCCTCGACCCACAGGATGCCAAGGATGCGGTGAGCTTCGGCGCCGACGGTATCGTCGTGTCCAACCATGGCGGCCGCCAGCTCGATGGCGTGCTCTCAACTGCCAAGGCCTTGCCTGAGATTGCCCAGGCGGTTGGCAGCGACCTCACAGTGCTGGTGGACTCCGGGGTGCGCTCGGGGCTGGACGTGGTGCGCATGCTCGCCCTGGGTGCCCGAGGCGTGTTGCTGGGACGAGCGCCCGCCTACGCGTTGGCCGCTGACGGCCAGCGCGGCGTGGAGAATCTGCTGGATATCTTTGCCAAGGAAATGCGCGTGGCCATGACCCTGACCGGGGTTACGTCGATTGCGCAGATCGATGAGTCAATCCTGGTGCGCGGGCAGATCTGACCCGCCTGGGTCAGGCTTCGCTGATCTTGCTGACACTGGTGATCTGTCCATTCCAGACCATCTCGTAATGGGCGGCCTGGATAATCGACGACACCGGCCTGGGTGTCAGCAAGGCCCAGCAGTGATCGCCCTCTGAGCGCACCGACAAGTACCGAAGGCCGGGACATCCGGCCTTCTTCAGCGCACCACCCAAGCGCTGGGCGTGGCCGTAGTCGTCTGGGTCGTAGATCGGGTCGCTTATCGGTACCGACGTCGCATCCTTCATCGAATCGCCGGCAAAACTGCACGACAGTCCGCGAAAGACAAAACGCTCATAATTAAGGCCATGGACCCCGGACCAATACTGGTTCTGGTGATGACGCACCTCTGCCAGTGCCGTCTCGATAGTGGCCGCCAAGTACAGCACACCAAAATCACCAGCGCTGAAACGCGATCCAGCCGGGTTGACGTGGGTGAACGGCGCAATTGCGTAAGAGCATCCCACAATCCCGAAGGGGATTTCCCTACGGGGTATCAGCTCAATCCGGCCGACCTCATTGCCCAGTCGCGGGTTGGTCAGGGCCTGGATCTGATAGAGCGCGTCAAACTCGTCGGCATCCGCCACATCGTCAAATAACGCAATCGGCGGGAATTTGGAATTGACCAGGCGGTAGGCCTGTAACTGCGCCCCGGGCAAATCGCCCAACTGGCTGACCCTCACCATTGCGCGCCACGCAGCACATCGATGCGCCGGAAAGTTTCGTATAGGGAAATCATATCGCCCTGGGCCATGATCTCCAGGGGCGAGCGCCCGTTGAAAAACGCGTTGTCGTTAGCCATCGCCGCAAAGCCATACACGTTCTCGGGGTTATCGAACACCATGCGCAGCGTGGCGTGGATATTCAGCACGAAGCTGATGCGCTGCATCTGGTCGGCATCCAGGCTCACGGACCAGGCGGCATCGCGCTGCCGGGCGCGGGTGTAGGTACTACGCGAGATGCGCAAGATGCGGCAGGCCTGGTCGCTGCTGGCCTGCCATTTCTCCAGGATGCTCACGGCCGCTCGTAGTCCGGCGACACATTGCTCGCGGGTAAAGGGCTGTACTTGGAGGGCCAGGCTCATGGTTGCCACCTCAAATTAATCTACAGACTCAAATATAGACGCCTGAGGTCTACAGAGCAAACCACTACAACATCCCGCGTCAGTTTTTAAAACCAAAGGTCCTAGTGGCATGCTTTTAGTTATTTCGAATCGCACTTTAAAGCCTGATGGGTGAGAATGGTTCCCGTCTACATTTTCTCCAATCCATTGTGTATGAGCCCCCAAGAAATGGAATTCAACGCGCCTTCTTTATCTCGCTGGTTACTGGCCTTGTTCGGTGCAAGCCTACTGTCCCTGTCCGGCTGCCAGAGTCAAACGCCAGAACAAACAGCAGCCTCGGCGGCAGAACAGGCACAGGGACGACAGGAATACGCAAAGTTCGTCAACTCGTTCAAAACAATACTGCGCAGTTATGCCCTGGCCGCCAATGAACAGGAGCTGACAGGTGTGATGAATATGATCATGACCGTCGACACGCAAAACCATGTGGTGGACTGCTCAACCCAACGCGGAACGCTGTTGCCCAACGAGGGCCAGAACCAACTGCGTCAGGCCAAGCTGGCCAAACTGGTCACCGAGCTGTGCTGGACCACGCTGTTTCCCGAGGTCTCACAAAAGGCCTTCTCCGATAACAAGGATTCCCAGGTGATTGTCGCTCCCATGGTGTTCACCCCTCTGATTGGGCTCTCGGAAGAACAGCAACAGCTGCAGAAAACCCGTATCGACCTCTATAGGCAGATCCGTTTCTTCCGCGAACAACTGTTTGTAGGGCATGACATCCAGAGCATTGGCGTCGCCAGCTTCCACTTCATTGCCGACGCACAGGGCAAAGTGAATGAGTGCATGGTCAACCTGAATCAAAGCCCGTTCCGCTCGCAGGGGTTCAAGGCAGATAGCGCGTTGCAGCAACGCCTCGCCACGCAGTGCAAACGGCTGGACCTGCGCCAGATGCCGGGGTTTGCCAACTACCCTGAGGGGCTGCCCATGGGGTATGTGCAGGTGGACTACAGTCCGTGGATGAATGGGCGCAAGCAGCTTTAAGGCTAGGGTTGGTACGGACCTGAGGGGCTGCCGCTTCATCGTGGAAAAATATCCGGAGATTCTCACTTACGTAGGGTTTCCGGGGACTCGTATCGACGTATCAATCACTAACTGTGGACTCACCACTGACCAAATAACTCCCGACCAGCTTATAACATCATCCAACACCTCCCACAGCCAATCGTCATAACAATTACAAAAGACTCTCCACCTGTTAAAAATACCTGTCAACTATGACAGTAGACACAACCCGAAAAGCAAGCTCATAGTTTCACAAGTACATCTAGAGGATGCACAAAGTGAAAAGCTCAACTGTCGGTTTTTTTCTAGCACTTGCAGTGCTGCTTCAAACACAAGCCGTTCATGCTGAAGATTTCAACACATGCAAAAATGCCTGGCAAAGCAGCCCTGCCTATCAGTCATGCAGCAAGGGAGACTCTGTTCGCATCAACGCTGAGGGCACTTGCTGGATCACCGCAAGCTGCAAAATGGCCAACGGCGGAAATTTCATAACCTCCTTCAGTGGACCCGCCGCGATTGTAAAAACCATAAACGACTGTAGCGAAAAACCAAGATCATCATGTTAGTCGTGCGCAGCGAGGTAACAAAAGTGTGACACTTACAACTTATCCACTCGACCCAATATCTACCTTTGTGCTAGTCGAGGTTTTTTCTTTATATATTTCAGATAATTCCTCCATCAGGTAATGTTAATTTTCGAGTAAGGTCACGCAGGCTGAAAAACATTACTTACCTTTATTTGCGCCTCCTTCGTAGCCAACGCAGACGTTGCGACCGCGATAGCCAAGTAGTTACTCAAGTGCTTCTTATAAAAAGTTGATTGACAAGGAAAGCATCATGCCAACGGCACACCGTGAAGGCGATCCCGGCTCCCGCCACAGCGATCATTTACCACCGACACCGCTGATTATTCCCGATATCCGGCTGCCCTTCGCCGGTCCGCCACCACGCTCCGACAGCGATCAGTTGCGCACGCATGCTCTCGCCTGGGCACAGCAATACGGCTTGATAGGCCGCCGCGGCGCGCATAGGTTGAGTACCACTCCACTGCTTGACCTGGGAATGGCTTTGTGTGGGCGGGCTCCTACGCACCGAGCCGAAATTCTGGTGTGCTGGTATCTGTGGGCGCTCACTCTCGATGACCGCATCGATGATGGGCCATGGGCGGAAAACGGTGCGTTGGAGCGTTTCATCACGGCGATACAAGCGTTGATCGAACGCAGCGGTGCTGATCCATCGGGTCAAGCAAGCCGATTTGATGACCCTATGCTCGTTGTCCTGGTCGATGATCTGTGGCCTCGAACCCTGAGTTGGGGGGACGAGCGTTGGCGGCAGAGGCTTGTACGAGACCTGCTCCGACATCTGCGCGCACAGGCAACACTGGTACGAGTACGGGAAACCGACTCGGCACTCACGTTGGCCGAGTATCTGCCGTTGCGCCGGGACTCGTTCGGCGCACTGTTCTTCTTTGACCTCATCGATGCGGCCGAAACCCTCGACCCGTACGAGCATTCAGCGGACACCCAATGGTGGAACACGCTGCGTGAACACAGCGCCGATATCATTGCGTGGACGAACGATATCCATTCGATTGCCAAAGATGTGGTGTGTGGTGAGCGCTTCAACTTGGTGTCGATACTGGCGCAAACCGCTGGCATCGACTGGCCTACCGCGGTCGAGTCCGCCCATCAGATGGTGAACAGCGCGGTCGCACGGTTCACTGCGCTCGCCCCTGAGCACGCAAATCACCACCCGGGCGCCGCAACCGACCCGGACCGGCTGCGTCAGGTTGTCCGGGCAGCGGGAGACTGGCATCAGAGCGTTTCTCGCTATCACTTGCATACCGTCGATTCTACGACACAAGACAACCGGCAAATGGACCTGAAACTTACCCCGCCGACCTTGAAATCCCGGCAGTTCGAAATTGACCCCTACCCACTATATGAGCGTTTGCGTACCACTCTACCGATTGTTTACGACGAACCCACAGATGTATGGCTGGTCAGTCGGTATGTGGACGTCAAAGCCGCACTGACCCATTCCGGGGCAAGCAACAACAACTACACCTGGCAGATTGGACCGCTGCTGGGACACACTATTGTCACTATGGATGGCTGTGAACACGCCCAGCACCGAGCGCTGCTTAGCCCATCGTTTCGCAGTAAGGCCCTCGCAGCGCTCGAAGCATCCATCACCTCGGTGACCACAGACCTGCTGGCGCACATGCACGGCCGCCCCAAAGTAGACCTCATTGCTGATTTCACCGCAGCGCTGCCGGTGCGGGTGATGGCTCGTGCACTGGGTCTCCCGGCTGAAACTCGCGAGGAGGTGGAACGGCTAAAGAACTGGTGTGCCATCGGCTTCGCTTACATGGGCAACTATCGCCAGGATCCGGCATTGTTGACCGGCGGGCTATCCAACCGAGACAGTTTCTACGACTTTATCCAGCCACACATCGACGCCCGCCGCGCTGCCCCCTCAGACGATTTGATCTCGCAGCTCCTGGCAGCACGGATTGACGGTCAGCCACTATCCGAGACGTTCGTGCGGTCCTACTGCGCGATCCTGATGACCGCAGGTAGCGAAACCAGTCACGGCGCCCTGGCGAATCTCATCGTCAATCTGTTGAGCGAACCTGGCCTCAAAGAAGCGGTGATGGCCAATCCAGAGTTGATGGACAATGCGCTCGCCGAAACGCTGCGACGCAACCCACCTCTGCAACTGGTACTCCGGGAGGCCCGAGAATCGCTGGTGCTGCCGTCGGGAACGATTCCTGCTGGCGCAACCTTCGCTTGTCTTATCGGCTCGGCCAACCGTGATCCGGACCAATTCAGCGACCCGGACACCTTCAATATGTCACGCACCGACCAGGCGACAAATCATTTCGCCTTTGGTGCGGGGCGTCACTTCTGCCTGGGATCGATGCTGGCACGGATGGAGATCACGATCAGCGCTCGCATGCTGTTACAGACCTTTCCAGACGTGCGCTGGGCTCCGGGGTTTCAACCCTGCGAACGTGGATTCCTCAATCGCTGCCCTGATCGACTGGAGGTCATACTGTGACCACTACTGACTCCACCGGGGAACCCGGCTATAACTGCAGCTATCTCGCTGATCAACACGCTGGCCAATTGTCACGGCTGCGTACTCTGGAACGTGTATTTGATCCGTTGAGCCAAGCGTTTTTTGCTCAATTGGATCTTGCGGGCAAGTCGACCATCCTCGACCTCGGTGCCGGTGCCGGATCGCTCGCCGGCTGGCTGGCCAAGCGATACCCCGAGGCAACGGTCACCGCCACCGACATCGATACTCGATTCCTCACCGATATACCCGGCATTCAGGTGCTGACCCATGATGCCAGGACCGACAATTTTCCTGCTGCCTCCTTTGACGTGGTGCACGTTCGAGCGCTTTTGTGTCATCTCTGCGAACGCGAAGACATATTGACGCGCGTCGCCACTTGGGTCCGCCCGGGCGGCTGGCTGGTAATCGAAGACGTGAGCCTACAACCGAGCTTGAGAACTGAGCACCCGTTGTTCCGCAAAGTAGCCCAAGCCGGAATCACTCTCCTGGAGCGCTCCATTGGGTCCGACATGCTCTGGGCAGATACTCTCCCCAGCCGATTACGCGATCTGGGGCTCTCCAACGTTGGGCATCGCACCCTTGAAGGCCGAATCGGCGACAACAGCCCTGCCGACACATTCTGGGCTGCGACCACCGCACAGGCCGGGCCAGCGCTGCTGAAACAAGGACTTCTCACGCAAAACGAACTTGATGCGATGGCCAGCCTGCGTGCCGACCCAAAGTTCACTGACACAGCTTTGACACTGGTCAGCGCCTGGGGGCAAGTCCCCTACCTGGATAGAAAAGCGTAGCGACGAAGAGAATACAGAATGACCAACGATGTAGTGCTAGTTGACGCACAAGACGTACCGATTGGCGTTTGTGACAAGCGCGATGCACACGTGGGAGAAGGACGGCTGCATCGCGCATTTTCCGTGCATCTGATCGACAGCGGCGGGCGCCATCTGCTTCAGCGTCGTGCTGCGGGTAAAATGCTTTGGCCAGGTTTCTGGTCGAATGCTTGCTGCAGTCATCCCGCACTTGGCGAGACTATTAAGGATGCTGCGTCTCGTCGTCTACGCGAAGAGTTGGGGGTCTCTGCCTCCTGCCGCTTCCTATATAGCTTTGAGTACCATGCCCGCTTTGGTTCGATCGGCGCGGAACACGAACTGTGTCATGTATTGGTTGCTCAATCAGACGCCGTAGTCTCACCCGCCACTGAGGAAGTCAGCGAGATCAAGTGGCAGACCCGGGCCGAGATATCAGCCCGACTTTCAGAGTCTCCCGCACAATTCACGCCCTGGTTTCAAATGGAGTGGCGTCGCCTTCTATCGGAGCATCCTTCGTTCGATACACCAACGTCGCGGGAGTAAACAAACCACCTCGACGGACACTGCAACCCGCAGTCAAAACCGTCGGGGTGACAACATTTGCCCAGTCGTTGAAACAGGAGAGGGATATCTTTCGTGTGATTACCGCAATTCCGGTGAGCGACGTGCAGGAATACGCCCCATCGCCAGGTGGAGTCGCCGATCAATAGACATGGAGAGCATTACGCTTGCCTTTGCACCAGGCAAAAAAAAACCCGGAAATCCTCACTTGCGTGGGCCTTCCGGATTTTCTAAACCGCCAAAAATGGTGGGTCGTGTGGGATTCGAACCTACGACCAATTGGTTAAAAGCCAACTGCTCTACCAACTGAGCTAACGACCCGCTGTGTGGTGGCGCGTATAATACTGATTTCTAAGGATTATTCAACACCTTATTTTAAATAAATCAGAAATAACGCGTTGGGTCAGTAATTCCGGCCGCTTGGAAGCCTTCTGCACGCAGTCGGCAGCTGTCACATTTCCTACAAGCACGGCCGTCATTGTCTGCCTGGTAGCAGGAAACAGTCAGCGAGTAGTCGACACCAAGCCTTACACCCGCTTTGACGATATCCGCCTTGCTCAGGTTTTGCAGTGGTGCCTGGATACGGAAGCCGCGCCCTTCAACGCCAGCCTTGGTCGCCAGGTTGGCCATGCGCTCGAACGACTCGACGAACTCTGGACGGCAGTCCGGGTAGCCGGAGTAATCCACGGCGTTGACGCCGATAAAGATGTCGCGGGCGTTGAGCACCTCCGCCCAGCCCAAGGCCAGCGACAGGAACACAGTGTTGCGCGCCGGTACATAGGTGACCGGGATGCCCTCAGTGGGCGCCTCAGGCACGTCGATGGTGCTATCGGTCAAGGCCGAGCCGCCAATGCCGTTGAGGTTCAGACCAATCACCTTGTGCTCCACCACGCCGAGGTCGCGGGCGACACGGGCGGCGGCGTGCAACTCGGCATGGGAGCGCTGGCCATAGTCGAAGCTCATGGTGTAGCAGCTGTAACCCTCGGCACGCGCCATCGCCACCACGGTGGCGGAGTCGAGGCCGCCAGACAGCAGGATTACGGCACGTTTTTGATCAGTGGTTTGGTCAGTCATTTCAGCGTCCTGGCTCATCGTTCCAAAGGTATTTATGCAACTGCAATTGCAGGCGCACCGGCAGGTTGTCCGCGACCACCCAATCAGCCAGGTCGCGAGCGTTCAAGTCATGGTGGCTTGGAGAAAACAGCACCTCGCCGGCGCGTCGGTCCAAACCGTATTGGATCAGCTTGGAATTGG
The DNA here is from genome assembly GCF_012985695.1 of Pseudomonas sp. WS 5027. Classification (NCBI taxonomy): domain Bacteria; kingdom Pseudomonadati; phylum Pseudomonadota; class Gammaproteobacteria; order Pseudomonadales; family Pseudomonadaceae; genus Pseudomonas; species Pseudomonas sp. WS 5027. The sequence goes on from NZ_JAAQWU010000008.1 coordinate 11,463, forward strand.
CCCAGTCATAGTCGTCCCGCGAGCAGATGACGAACTTGACCTGGTCGTTGGCGGTGAGCAGCTCGATATTTTCATAGCGATTGCGATGCGCTTCCTTGGAGTCTGGCGTCTTCAGGTCAACCACTCGGCTGACGCGAGGATCGACTGCGGAAATATCCAGGGCACCGCTGGTTTCAAGGGACACCTCGTAACCGGCGTCACACAGCTGCCTGAGCAAAGGAATGGCATTGGGCTGGGCCAGGGGCTCGCCGCCTGTTACACAGACGTAGCGAGGCCTGTAGCCTGCAACTTGCTCCAGGATGTCGTCGAGGGTACGAATGGTGCCGCCGCTGAAGGCGTAGGCACTGTCACAGTACTGGCAGCGCAACGGGCAACCGGTCAGGCGCACAAATACAGTGGGCAGGCCGGCAGTGCGCGTTTCACCCTGTAACGAGTAAAAAACTTCGGTGATGCGTAATGTGTCTTGCATAGTCGCCACGGGCGTAACAGCTAAACAGGCTGTCCGCCTCCGTCAGGCACTTTATGGGATCCCGGCAAAGCGTGAACCCCAAAAAGCGTATTTCATAAAAGGGCGTGGATTCTAACGAAAAAACCCGCGACAGGCGCGGGTTTCTTCCAAGCGGGACAGCAATGCTTACAAGCGTTGCAAGTCGCGCTGAGCCAACTGGGCGGCAGAGGTACCCGGATATTGGGCCACCACTTGCTGCAGAATGCCTTTGACCTTGTCGGTATGACCCAGGCGGCGCTCTACATCAGCCAGTTTGTACAGCGAATCAGGCACCTTGGCGTGCTTGGGGTAAAGCTGGCTGACCTTGGCAAACGCCTGGCCTGCACCCTGCAAATCACCCTTGGCCAAATTGACTTCGCCCAACCAGTACTGGGCATTACCCGCATACTGGCTGTTTGGATAACGACCCAGGAAAGCGGTGAACGCTTTGCTGGCCTTGTCGAAATCCTTGGCCTTGATCAGGTCGAAGGCTGCGTCGTAATACAGCTTTTCCTTCGCCGGGTCAGCCGGTTCGCTGCTGGCGGCAGGGGCCTGTGTGGCGCCTGCGGCTGCACCACCGGCGGCGCTTGCGGCGCCACCGGCAGAAGAATTATCAGGAGTAGCGGCTGGTGTAACGCCGGCTCCTATACGTCGGTCAAGATCCTGGTAACGCTCCAGGCCTTCCTGCTTGAGCTGACGCACCTCATTCTGCAGAACTTCAATGGTGCCTTGTTGCTGCGCCAATTGATCCTGCATGCGTTGCAGTTGGTTGAACAGCTCGCCCTGTGCCGAAGGAGCGGCCGTGGCCGCTCCCCCCGCATAGGCGCCGTTCGTGCCATAACCTGCAGGTGGATAGCTGCTCCCACTATTGTTATAGCCAGAGTTGCTATCTTCCACGGGAACCGCAGCCCACACCGCAAGCGGTGCGAGGCTGAGAGCCAATACGGTTACAACACGACGGCACGTTCGCATGACGAATTACTTACGCAGTTCGACGCGACGGTTTTGAGCCCAGGATTGCTCGTCGTTGCCGGTAGCAACTGGACGCTCTTCACCGTAGGAAACCAGTTCCAGCTGAGCTGGGGAAACACCTTGCAGTACCAGGTAACGCTGAACGGCTTTCGCACGACGCTCGCCCAGTGCCATGTTGTACTCACGAGTACCACGTTCGTCGGTGTTGCCTTCCAGAACAACGCGAGCGCCGTTACCTTTCAGGTCTTTAGCGTGAACGTCCAGAGCGCGCATGGCTTCTGGCTTCAGGTCCGAACTGTCGTATTCGAAGTAGAAAGTGGTGATCGCGCGCAGAGCAGCTTCTTCGCTCAGGGAGCCGTCAACTGCACCAGTGTTAGCGCCGTAACCAGCGTTTGGATCAACAGCTGCGCCTTCACCGGCATTGTCGCCGCCTTTAGACGAGCAACCAACGGCTACGGACAGAGCCAGAGCCAGAGCAGCAAACTTACCAAACTTCAGCATTTCCATCGTGAAACTCCTAATGAACCCCAGTGTGTTAAGTACTTCTTTTTGTAGCGCCGCGTCAGTTCAGGTAAGGGGACCAGGATGGTTCTCTGACTTCGCCTTGTGCGGTAGGAAGCGGGAGCCTTACGCGTCCATTAATGGACACGAGCATCAAGACTCCCCGGCCCTGCTGGCGGGTGGCGTAGATTACCATGGTGCCGTTGGGCGCAACAGTAGGCGACTCATCAAGAGTGCTATCTGTGAGGATTTTTACGCTTCCGCGCTGCAAATCCTGGGCCGCGACCTTGAAATTAGTGAAACCATCCTGGCGATGGATCATGACCAGGGTCTTTTCATCAGCCGAAAGCTTCGGATTGGCGTTGTAGTTGCCAATAAAGGTCACACGTTCTGCACCACCGCCGCCAACACTGCTCTTATAGATCTGTGGTTTGCCGCCACGGTCTGAAGTGAAGTAGATGGTCGAACCATCCTTGCCCCAGAACGGTTCGGTGTTGATGCCAGGGCCGGAAGTGACACGGGTGATCTGACGCGAACCGAGGTTCATCACGTAGATATCCGGGTTACCGTCCTTGGACAGCACGAATGCCAGGCGATTGCCATCCGGCGACCAGGCTGGCGCACCGTTCAGGCCTTCGAAGTTGGTGATCTGCTCACGGCGACCGGTGTCGATATGCTGGACGAAGATGCGCGGACGCTTCTGTTCAAACGACACATAGGCGATACGCTTGCCATCCGGCGCAAAACGCGGCGACAGGATTGGCTCGCGCGATTGCAACAGGGTCACTGCACGAGCACCGTCGTAGTCCGAACGTTGCAGGGTGTAGCGAGTGTTGTTCACCGAGAAACGCTCAGCCGTCACGTACAACATACGGGTAGAGAACGCACCTTTGATACCAACCAGTTTTTCGAACGACTGGTCGGCGATGTAGTGCGCCATGTCCCGCAGTTGATCGACGCTGCCCGACACGCTACCGGTCAGCACTTGCTGCTCGGTGGCTACGTTGAACAGGGCATATTGCACCTGCAGGCGACCGCCCGCTGGCACGATGCTACCTACCATCAGGTACTGGGCGCCCAAGGCTTTCCAGTCACGGTAGATCACTTCGCTGCCTTGGGTCGGCTGACTGATCATATTCTGTTTCGGAATAGGCGCGTAGTAACCCGAGTTGCGCAGGTCATTACCAATGATTTCCGCCATATCGTCCGGCAGCACGCTGCCGCCCTGCCAGCCAAACGGCACAACTGCAATCGGGGTCGCCCGATCGCTACCGCTGGTTACCAGGATGTTCTTTTCATCCGCCGCCGCTATCCCTGCCATACAGCAAATAACGACAAGCATTCCTCGAAGAAGGTTTCTCACAAGGCTAGATCCTCAGGTGTGAATGTCATCTTGAATGAACGATAGGGAGCGAAGTCGCTTGGTTTCATTCCCTGCATCTCGGTCAACCGGCCAATATTCTTGACCGCTGCAACCGCTGAACTGTCGAACGAACCGTCGCCACTGGACTTGGCCACGCTGACCGAAGTCACCGTACCGTCCGGCAACATGCCGATCTGCAGCACGACTGTCATGCCTTTGCGTGCTGAAGGTGGACGTGTCCAGCCTTCTGCCGCGCGCGCCCGAATCAGGTCGTCGAAACTGCCCGCGACTTCGTCACCACGCTCATCGGCCAAGGCCTGCTGACGTTGCGGCGTGTCAGAAAGCAAATCTGCCAAGGCCTGGGCCTTTTTGTCTTCGGCGGATTTGCGAGCTGCTTCCTGGGCCTTTTTCTTCGAGGCATCGGCGGCAGCTTTCTTCTTCGCATCATCGGCGATTTTCTTCTTCGCCTCGTCTGCTTCAGCTTTTTTCTTGGCGTCTTCGGCGGCTTTCTTCTTCGCGTCTTCGACTATCTTCTTCTTGGCTTCTTCAGCGGCCTTTTTCTTGGCCTCTTCTTCAGCCGCTTTCTTGGCTTCTTCTTCAGATTTCTTCTTGGCTATATCAGCCAATTGTTTCTCTTCGGCTTTTTTAGCTTCGGCAGCTTTCTCGGCTTTCTTGGCTTCATCAGCCTTTTTCGCCTCGTCGGCCTTCTTCGCTTCGTCAGCCTTTTTCGATTCTTCGGCCTTTTGAGCCGCCTCTTCTTTCTTTTGTTCCGCAGCAGCCTTCACCGCTTCCTGCTCGACCTTCTTCTGTTCCATCTGTTCGACTTCAGTCTGGCGCGCAGCCGACTTCTGGGCCTCACCCGCAATCTTCTGATTGGTCTGGGTGGTGGCCTGACTCTTCGATTTCAGTTGATACAGGGTCGCCTGCACGATCGGCTTGGCTGGCGGCAGCTCCGGCGTCATGGCAAAGCTGACAAACAGCATGCCAAACACCAGAACGTGCAGGGCAATTGCCCAGACGCTAGGCCAGAAGAAGCTTTCCGAGGCGGACGGCTCTCGCTGTTGGTGCATCAGGGCGCCTCGGTAATCAAGCCAACATTACCGACCCCGGCCTTCTGCAGCCCGCCCATGGCGCCCATGACGGAACCATAGTCGACCGACTTGTCACCGCGGATGAAGACCTGGGTGTGCTTGCCGCCTTCGTTGCCGGCGCGGATGATCTTGGTCACGGCGTCGGTCATCTGCGGCAAGGTCATGGCCTTGTCCTGTTGCTTCTGGGTGTCGACTTCGCTGCCAAGGTTCCAGTAATAGGTCTTGTCAGCCTTGATCGAGATGGTCAGGACCTGGGTGTTGTTGTCCTGGGGCAAGGCTTCGCTGGAAACCTTGGGCAGATCAACCTTCACACCCTGATTGAGCATCGGCGCGGTCACCATGAAGATCACCAGCAGCACCAGCATCACGTCGATGTAAGGCACTACGTTCATCTCGGCGACCGGCTTGCGCTTTTTGCGAGCTCGAGCGATTAAAGCCATTGGGAATTACCTGCTTATTCTTCGCTGGTGTGCACTTTACGGTGCAGGATCGCCTGGAATTCATCGGCGAAGGTGTAGTAACGGCCAATCAGGGTTTCGCTGGTTGCGGCGAAACGGTTGTAGGCAATTACTGCGGGGATTGCAGCGAACAGGCCGATGGCAGTGGCGATCAGCGCTTCGGCGATACCCGGGGCCACGGTGGCCAGGGTCGCTTGCTGGGCCGTTGCCAGGCCGCGGAAGGAGTTCATGATGCCCCATACGGTACCAAACAGACCGATGTACGGGCTGACCGAACCGACGGTAGCGAGGAACGGCAGGCTCTGCTCAAGCTTTTCTTCCTCCCGGGAGATCGCTACGCGCATTGCACGGGCCACGCCCTCCATGACCGCTTCGGGGTCAACGCCGGACTGCTGGCGCAGGCGGGAGAATTCCTTGAAGCCGGCGCGGAAGATCTGCTCGACGCCAGAGTCCGGGTCCGGGTTGCTGCCCGCTTGGCGATACAGTTTGGACAGGTCGATACCCGACCAGAAGCGCTCTTCGAAGCTCTCCAGGGCGCGTCGACCGGCGCGCAGCAGGTTGCTGCGCTGAAAAATCATGACCCATGAGGTAACCGATGCGGCTACCAGGGTCAGCATGACCAGTTGAACCACGACACTGGCATTGCTGACCAGGCTCCACATGGAGGAATGGTCGACGACGGTAGGTTCCACGCTAAATCTCCTGCTTTGATTGTTGACCCGCGCCGCTCACGTTGGCAAAGGCCGCACGTAGAGTTTCGGGAATGGCCCTGGGTTTCAAACTGTTGGTGCGCACACACGCCACCAGGAACTGCCCCTCACAGAGCAGCGTTGCATCCGTTGCCCGCCTGACCTGCTGTTTAAAGCGCAGGCTGGCACGGTTCAATTCGATTACCTCTGCGCTGACCAGCAATTCATCGTCCAGTCGCGCCGGCGCGTAGTAACGTGCCTCGCTGGAATGCACGACAAATAACAGGTCCTCCCCTGCAAGCGCGGATTGGGCAAAGCCCAGCTCCCGCAACCGCTCGGTTCGAGCCCGCTCCATGAATTTCAGGTAATTGACGTAATACACGATGCCGCCCGCATCGGTGTCCTCGTAATAAACGCGACAGCGATGTGCGAACGACTGATCCCCGTTTTGCGCGCGCATACTCTAGTGCTTACTCCTCAGGTTGCCAATCCGGCCAGGCAACTGTTTTTCATTCTCTGCAACATTTCTAACGAAAGAATGACGACGCCAGCCACTAGGACAGCACAAACGTCGAATAAATCGACTCGCCATGCCTTTTTAATCGTCCACTGCATCAAGGAATTCGTCTACCACAGGCATCTCCCCCAATCGTGACGGAATGTTTAACCCAAAGTGCAAATACGCATGGCGCGTGACCACACGCCCCCTCGGCGTACGCATGATGTAACCCTGTTGAATCAGGTAGGGCTCCAGAACATCCTCGATGGTATGACGCTCCTCACTGATGGCAGCGGCCAGGCTGTCCACGCCCACCGGTCCACCATCGAATTTCTCGATCATGGTCAACAGCAGACGCCGGTCCTGATGATCGAAACCATGTTCATCGACGTCCAGCAGGTTCAGTGCCAGGTCGGCCACGGCTTTGGTGATATGCCCCTTGGCCCGCACTTCGGCAAAGTCCCGTACCCGGCGCAGCAAGCGGTTGGCGATCCGCGGCGTGCCACGGGCGCGCCGGGCAATCTCGAAGGCGCCTTCCGGGTCGAGCGGCAAGCCGAGAATTCCCGCCGAGCGACTGACAATCGTCGCCAGGTCAGCAGTGCTATAGAACTCTAGACGTTGAACAATGCCGAAACGGTCTCGCAACGGGTTAGTCAGCATACCCGCACGGGTGGTGGCGCCGACCAGGGTGAACGGCGGCAGGTCGAGCTTGATCGAGCGCGCAGCCGGCCCTTCGCCAATCATGATATCCAGCTGAAAGTCTTCCATGGCCGGGTACAGCACTTCTTCGACGATGGGTGACAGCCGGTGGATTTCGTCGATGAACAGCACGTCATGGGGTTCAAGGTTGGTCAACAGCGCGGCCAGGTCACCCGGGCGCTCCAGCACCGGGCCAGAAGTGCTCTTGATGGACACCCCCATTTCCTGGGCGATGATGTTGGCCAGGGTGGTCTTGCCCAGACCCGGCGGGCCGAAAATCAACGTGTGGTCCAGGGACTCGGCACGCCCGCGCGCCGCCTGGATGAACAACTCCATCTGCTCGCGCACGGTGGGCTGGCCAATGTAGTCGGCAAGGCTCAGGGGGCGGATGGCCCGATCCTGGACCTCTTCACGGTCACGAGGGCCAGTGGCCGCAATCAGACGATCAGCTTCAATCACTTAAATCATTCCCTTCAGGGCTCGGCGGATCATGTCTTCAGCGCTCAGGTTCTTGTCCTTGATGGCCGACACCGCCTTGCTGGCTTCCTGGGGTTTGTAGCCCAGGGAAATCAGCGCATTGACGGCGTCGCTTTCGGCACTGGCGATCTGCGCCGCCGGCATATCCGGCTGGTTGGGTACCAGGGCAAACATGCTCGGCGCCACTTCCCAGGCTTTGAAGCGGTCCTTGAGCTCCACCAGCAGGCGCTCAGCAGTTTTCTTGCCGACACCCGGCACCTTGGTCAGCGCCGAGGTGTCCTGGGCCGAAACGGCGCGTACCAGTTCGTCCACTTCCAGGCTCGACATCAATGCCAGGGCCAGTTTCGGGCCTACGCCATTAAGGCGGATCAGCTCACGGAAGAAGTCCCGGTCGCGCTTGCCGATGAAACCATAGAGTAGTTGCGCGTCTTCGCGCACCACCAGGTGGGTGTGCAAGGTTATCGGTTCACCGACCGACGGTAGGCGATACAGGGTGGTCATGGGCACTTCCAGCTCATACCCCAACCCGTTTACATCCAGAATCAGGTGCGGCGGCTGTTTCTCAGCCAGGGTGCCGCGCAAGCGTCCAATCACGGTTCAGATCCTTAAAGCTTGAGGTCAGATCGGGGGCTGACCATAACGATTGCGCTGATGCTATCAGAGACGCAGGCGCCCGCCACGACTGCGTGCCGTACCGAGGCCGTGGGGCAGCAGACTGGAGCGGGTGTGGGCATGGCAAATGGCGATGGCCAGAGCGTCAGAGGCGTCGATCTGTGGTTTTGAAGTGAGCTTGAGCATGTGCATGACCATCATCTGCACCTGTTCTTTATTAGCCGCACCGGTGCCGACCACGGCCTGCTTGACCTGGGTCGCGGTGTACTCGGCGATTTCCATGCCCTCCTCGGCGCCGGCAACAATGGCAGCACCACGGGCCTGACCCAGCTTCAGGGCCGAGTCGGCGTTTTTGGCCATGAACACCTTTTCAATGCCCATGGTCACCGGCCCATAGGTCTGGATCACTTCCCGCACGCCGCGATAGACAATCTGCAAACGCTCGGCCAGCTCCCCGGCGCCGGTACGGATACACCCCGACGCCACGTAGATGCAGCCACGCGGAGTCTGCTGCACCACGCCAAAGCCGGTGATGCGCGAACCGGGGTCGATACCTAGGATTAAAGTCATAACGCCTGCAGGTTGGGTGAACACATTTTTTATACAGAGAAGATCCCATGTGGGAGCGGGCTTGCTCGCGAAAGCGGTACTTCAGTCACGCATGTACTGATTGACAGACCGCTTTCGCGAGCAAGCCCGCTCCCACATTTTGGTCTACACCAGCCTTCAGACTAGCTGTGCGGCCACGTCTTCTGGAATGTCGGCGTTGGAGTAGACGTTCTGCACGTCATCCAGGTCTTCCAGCATATCCAGCATCTTCAGCACTTTCTGTGCGCCGTCCAGGTCCAGCTCGGCGCTGGTGGTCGGCAGCATGACGATTTCCGCGTCGGTACCTTTGAAGCCAGCAGCTTCCAAGGCGTTACGCACCGCATAGAAGCCGGCAAACGAGGTGAACACGTCGATGGAGCCGTCTTCATTGGTCACCACATCGTCGGCATCCGCCTCCATCGCGGCTTCCATCAGCGCATCTTCATCCGTACCCGGCGCGAAGGTGATCTGCCCCTTACGCTCGAACAGATAGGCTACCGAGCCATCCGTACCCAGGTTGCCGCCACACTTGCTGAACGCATGGCGTACGGCTGCCGCAGTACGGTTGCGGTTGTCGGTCATGCACTCGACCATCACCGCGACGCCTCCCGGGCCGTAACCTTCATAGGTCAGCTCGACCATATCGTCGGTGTCCGCCGCACCGGCACCACGGGCCACGGCGCGATCGATGATGTCGCGGCTCATGTTGGCGCCCAGGGCCTTGTCCAGCGCCAGGCGCAGGCGCGGGTTGGAGCCTGGATCACCGCCACCCTGGCGGGCAGCGACGGTCAGCTCGCGAATCCACTTGGTGAAGATCTTGCCTTTCTTGGCATCCTGACGCTCTTTGCGGTGCTTGATGTTCGCCCACTTGGAATGGCCAGCCATAACACAACTCCGAAATTCTTATAGAAACCTTTCAATCCCACCCCAGGCAGGATTTCCCTCGTTTAAACACAAAGGCGCATCCGAAGATGCGCCTTTTTGACTGCGTACAACCTTATCGCGCTTTCACGCCGCAGCCTTACTCAGCCTTCGGCGCCTCGCGCAGACGGATGTGCAGCTCGCGCAGTGCCTTGGCATCCACCACACCTGGAGCCTGGGTCATTACGTCCGCAGCACTCTGGGTTTTCGGGAAGGCAATCACTTCACGGATCGACTGGGCACCGGTCATCAGCATCACCAGACGGTCAAGGCCGAAGGCCAGGCCACCGTGGGGTGGAGCGCCGTATTTCAGGGCGTCGAGCAGGAAGCCGAATTTTTCTTCCTGCTCCGCTTCGTTGATGCCCAGCAGGCGGAAGACCGATTGCTGCATCTCTTTGCGGTGGATACGGATCGAACCGCCACCCAGCTCAGTGCCGTTGAGCACCATGTCGTAGGCACGGGACAGAGCGCCAGCCGGGTTGGCTTCCAGCTCTTGCGGCGTGCACTTGGGCGCGGTGAACGGGTGGTGCAGGGCGCTGAAGCTGCCGTCGTCGTTTTCTTCGAACATCGGGAAGTCAACGACCCACATCGGCGCCCACTTGCAGGTCAGCAGGTCGAGGTCGTGACCCAGCTTGATCCGCAGCGCGCCCAGGGCTTCGCTGACGATCTTGGCCTTGTCGGCGCCGAAGAACACGATATCGCCATCAACTGCACCCACGCGATCGAGGATCACATTGAGCTTGTCTTCCGGGATGTTCTTGACGATTGGCGACTGCAGGCCTTCAACACCTTTGGCACGCTCGTTGACCTTGATGTAAGCCAGGCCCTTGGCGCCGTAGATGCCGACGAACTTGGTGTAGTCATCGATCTGCTTGCGCGGCATGCTCGCGCCGCCTGGCACACGCAGTGCGGCGATACGGCATTTCGGGTCGTTGGCCGGGCCGCTGAACACCTTGAAGTCCACTTCCTTGAGCTGATCGGCAACGTCGACCAGTTCCAGAGGGTTACGCAGGTCTGGCTTGTCGGAACCGTAGCGGCGCATGGCCTCTTCGAAGGTCATGTGCGGGAACTCGCCGAACTCCAGACCCAGCACTTCCTTGAACAGGTTGCGGATCATTTCTTCGGTCAGGCCCATGATCTCTTTTTCATCGAGGAAGCTGGTCTCGATGTCGATCTGGGTGAATTCAGGCTGGCGATCGGCGCGCAGGTCTTCGTCACGGAAGCACTTGGCGATCTGGTAGTAACGGTCGAAACCGGCGACCATCAGCAGTTGCTTGAACAACTGCGGCGATTGCGGCAGGGCGAAGAAGCTACCGGCGTGGGTACGGCTTGGCACCAGGTAGTCACGTGCGCCTTCTGGGGTAGCACGGGTCAGGATTGGCGTTTCTACATCGAGGAAGCCATTTTCGTCGAGGAAGCGACGGATGCTGGTGGTCATGCGCGAACGCAGGCGCAGCTTTTCGGCCATTTCCGGGCGACGCAGATCGAGGAAGCGATAACGCAGGCGGGTTTCTTCGCCAACGTCGGAGAACTCGTTGAGTGGGAACGGCGGGGTTTCCGATTCGTTCAGCACTTCCAGCTCGTAACCCAGGACTTCGATCATGCCCGACGCCATGTTGGCGTTGGTGGCACCGGCCGGACGCAGGCGAACCTTACCGGTGATTTTCACGACGTACTCGCTGCGCACGCGGTCAGCGGCGGCGAAGCTCTCGGCGCGATCCGGGTCGAATACCACCTGGGCCAGACCGTCACGATCACGGATATCGAGGAAAATCACCCCGCCATGGTCGCGGCGACGGTGAACCCATCCGCAAAGGGTGATTTCCTGACCTTCCAGGGTCTCGTTCAGTTGGCCGCAATAGTGGCTGCGCATCATGGTAGTGGTTTCACTTCTCGTAATTCGAAATTCGGTGGAGTTCCTGCTCGGACACCGCACCTGTTGAGTCAGGTCACGGATAATGCAGGAGCTCGCGCGTAGAGTTCAACTCAGTCTGCTTTGTCGCCGCCCGCCAGATTCTTCTTGGCGCCGGTCTTGAAGTCGGTTTCGTACCAGCCGCTACCGCTCAGGCGAAAGCCCGGCATGGACAACATCTTTTTCAACTCGGGCGCCTGGCAAGCAGGGCAATCGACCAACGGCGCGTCGCTGATCTTTTGAATGGCTTCCAGCTGGTGACCACAGGAAGCGCATTGGTAATCGTACATGGGCATGGAATATCTCGGCGATCACGTCACTGCTGCGCCACGCCCCGTACCAGCCGGTATGCGCAGCAAAGGGCGAGATTATATCCGTTAAATCGAGGCTGTGCAGCCGTGGCAACGTACAGCGCGTCATATAGAAACACCCCTGCCCCTTCTGATACAGGGTAACCCGGCTACATAACCCCAGCCTGATCTGCGGTGGATACCTGCCCTTTCAACGCATGGACCACACACACCACCCTGACCAGACCGCTGAAATTCTTGACCCCGCCATAACGCAAGTGCACCTCGCGATCCACGTAAGACAGCAACGCACTGACCGAACAGGTATTGATCCTGGCTATTTCGCCAAGAATATTCCAATAGACCTCTTCAAGCCGCAGGCATGTGGAAAAACCATTCAACCGGACAGAACGCGATAATGGCCGTGCCAGCGCCATGTCGAACCCTTTGACGAAGGGATCGATCTTTATCTTGTAGACGCCAGAAGTTTCCAGCCCCCCTTTACCCACACTACGCGACATACACTTGACACTCCCTTGCCAAACGGCTCTTGAATACGCGGCTGTTATTGGCCGTTGAGCCTATAAAACATCAAGCAGGCAAGTGCAGCCAGAAGACGGAGAGTCGCTGTTCGTAGGACAAGCCAACACATGTGTCAGGAAGCAATCAGGCAACACCAGCGGCGCCTGCCAGACGCCACTGGACAGCGGGGGCTTACTTGCCTTCGAGCAGTGAGCGCAACATCCAGGCGGTTTTTTCGTGAACCTGCATGCGCTGGGTCAGCAAGTCTGCGGTCGGCTCGTCGCTGACCTTGTCAAGCAACGGGAAAATCCCGCGGGCCGTACGGGTAACCGCTTCCTGGCCATCGACAAGTTGCTTGATCATGTTTTCAGCGCTGGGTACGCCTTCTTCTTCCTTGATCGAGGACAGGCGGGCATAAATGGAGTAAGCACCCGGCGCAGGAAAGCCCAGGGCACGAATACGTTCGGCGATCGAGTCAACGGCCAGCGCCAGCTCGTTATATTGCTCTTCAAACATCAAGTGCAATGTACGAAATTGCGGGCCCGTGACGTTCCAATGAAAATTATGGGTTTTCAAATAAAGTACATAGGTATCTGAAAGCAGCCGCGAAAGCCCGTCAACAATGGATTTACGATCTTCTTCACTGATACCGATATCGATTGCCATGTTTATTCCCTTCAATTAATGAAAATTCATTGATCAGGTGCTAACCCACTCTAGCAAGAGTGCTCGCCTTGCGCAGCCCTAGCGCCGCAGGAGGCCTGCGGCAAATCGCCCTTTTGCAGCGCCCACGACCACAAGCGGCAAGGCCTGGCGCGGCTAGAAAACCCCCGAACCTCTCTAAAACAAGGGTTTGCCGCACAAATGCCATGATCTTCGCAACGCCTTGAAACGCTTGATTTGAGAAGGCACAGCCTTTGCTGTTAAATAGGCAGCGTGTCGCCACCGCTATTTCCTGCGGCAAGCGGCATAGGCTGATAACCGCGCACGTGCCCAACGCCTCCCATTGTTCAGAAGCGAACCGTGCCAGTCAGCTCTTCCTCGTGATCCGTCTTAACGTGAGTTAATCAAAATGTTGAAAATCGTCCACCTGCTAACGGGCGCTGCAGCTTTGCTGCTGTCCTTTATCCCGAGCCTGCAACCAGAAAGCCTGCCGTACCTGCAACAACACGACGCGCTGTACCTGGCTCTGTTCGGCCTTCTCAACCTGACGCTGGCGCCAGTGATTCCCTACTGGAACAAAGGCACACGCCATCAACTGCAAAACCTGGTCAGCGCTTTGCTGGTGCTGACTGTCGTCGTACAAACCCTCACCCTCCTGGCCCCCATGCCTGAAGTCGGTGGCCATCCAGCCATCCTGCTCAGCCTGGCCATCGCTGTGGTCGCTATCGTTCTTCACCTGGCCATCAGCTTCTACCGTTCGTCTGCCCCTGCCACCTCGCAAAACTACGACATGACCAACCGGGATACCGGGACCGTCAAGTGGTTCAACACTTCCAAAGGCTTCGGCTTTATTTCCCGAGACTCGGGCGACGATATCTTCGTCCACTTCCGGGCCATCCGCGGCGAAGGCCATCGTGTTCTGGTGGAAGGCCAGCGCGTGGAGTTTTCCGTCATGAACCGAGACAAAGGCCTGCAAGCTGAAGACGTGATCGCCGCCCTGCCGCGTCGCTGATTTCAGACCAGACCCGAAAAAAAACCGCGATGCAGTTGAAACTGCATCGCGGTTTTTTTTGGCCGCAAGTTTCCCCCTGCCCTCAATAATGAGGCGGTGGCGCTTCCTCCTCGGAGGATTCGAACTGCCCGCCCATTTCTTCCTGCCGCTTGAGCAGGGCAGTCATCTGCAATTGCAGGCGTTCTACCGCCCGCTGCTGGGCAACCAGGATGTCATTCAATGTCTCGATGGTGTCGTCCTGGAAAGCCAGGCGGCTCTCAAGGTCCATCACGCGGTCTTGCAGGTCCATGGTTCAGTCCTGGGCAAAAGTGAATTCGGGCGGCAGCAACTCCCGCAGGCGGGCTCGAATGACCGCCACCTGATCGTCGGTATAAGGCACCGCCGGGTGCCTGCCCCAGACCGGTGCAGGCCAGGCTGCATCGTCGCGTTTGCGCACAATCACGTGCACATGTAACTGGTTGACCACGTTGCCCAGGGCACCGATGTTCATTTTGTCGGCGCTGAACCCTTCATTGAGCAGCTGCGCCAATATCGTGGTTTCGTGCCACAACCGGGACTGGTCGCCAGCATCAAGCTGGAACACTTCGCTGATACCGGCAATGCGCGGCACCAGGATAAGCCAGAGGTAGTTAGAGTCGTTGGACAGCAGCAGCCGGCACAGGGGGAATTCCCCGATGGGCAAGGTGTCGTTTTGCAGACGTGGATCCAAGGCGAACACCGCAGGCACTCCGTTCGGCTAGTCAGTTTCAGGCGCCCAGCATACCTGCGAATGACGACTGCTTCACGGGGCAATCGGCGCCTCACCACGGGGAATCTGCCGCCCGGGCGCCAACGCACCAAAATGAGTCTTTTATGCCCCGCATCGGGCAGGACCTATCCGCCGATTACTCACTGCACAGGGTGGACCGGTAACATTTCCTACAGAAACTTATTTTTACCCGTTCGAAATCCCGCACAACCGACGCCTTGAATTCCAAAAAAAACCACGCAAAAGCCCCGTGCCCAGGCGGTTTTCACAGACTCACCACATTTTTCACGAAAAAATGACATCTGCCTGGCAGTTTGAGCACGCTTGTTGCATTCACTCCCACATCGTCGACAACGGCACCTGCCAGGAAGGCGGTGTTTCACGATAAAAAAACAGTGAGTCAATACACAAACAGGAAGTTTTAAACTTTGGACAGGGTACTTTTGACCTCTTTCCAGGGTATTAAAAACAGTATTGAAGTTGTCAGTCTGGTTACAAACAGACTGTAGATTTGCGACATGGATCTAGCAATTTACGACAGCCTCGTAAAGAAGCTGAAAGGACAGATGTGCAAGTATCGCCAATTATTGCCAGCGTGCTATAAGTTTTCGCTGTCACAAAAAAGAAAGAGCCGCCCAGACAAAAATACAGGTGGGACGGCAGTACTCTTCCTAAAACCAAAGGAGCAAATCACGATGCGCGTGATGAAGTGGAGCATGATCGCCCTCGCTGTTTCAGCAGGCACCTCACAGTTCGCAATGGCGTCCGCCCAAGATGATGCCAAAGGTTTTGTCGAAGACAGCACCTTCAGCATCAATACCCGCGCCTTGTACTTCAGCCGGGATAACCGCAACAACAAATCGGGGGCAAGCTACAGCCGGGAATCCGGCCTGGGCTTCAACGGTTTGTACCAGTCGGGCTTCACCCAAGGCACCATCGGTGTAGGCGTTGACGTTATCGGCCTGCTGGGCGTGAAACTGGACAGCGGCAGAGGCCGTAATGGCACTGGCCTGTTCCCGGAAGGTTCGGATGGCCGCTCAGAGGATGAATACTCCAAGGGCGGCGGCGCCATCAAGTTCCGCCTCTCCAATACCGTGCTGAAAGTCGGCGACCAGTACACCACCGCACCGGTATTCGCATCCGACGACAGTCGCTTGCTGCCAGAGCTGCCACAAGGTATCTCGATCGTCAGTAACGAGATCAAGAACCTCAAGCTGGAAGCCGGTCACTTCACTTCCAGCGTTGCCCAGGCGCAAACCTTCAAGGACAGTATCCTCGACTTCCCTGAAACCTCCCGAGGCATCAAGCAAGCCAATTTCGTAGGCGGCACCTACGGTTGGACGCCTGAGTTCACCACCAGCCTCTACTACTCGAAAGTCGAAGACTACTGGCGCAAATACTACGCCAACGTCAACTGGACCCACGCCCTGAGCGATGACCAGTCGGTGGCCGTAGACTTCAACATCTACGATACCAAGAGCGAAGGTGCCGGCCTGCAACGCGCCGCCAAAGACGACGTTACCAAACTCGACAACCGTGCGTTCAGCTTGCAGGGTGCCTACACCATCGGTGCACACACCTTCACCCTGGCAGCACAGAAGGTTACCGGTGACGGCGATTACGGCTACGGCATCGATGGTGGCGGTACAGTGTTCCTGGCCAACTCCGTGGCCCGTTCCGACTTCAACGCCGAAGGCGAAAAATCCTTCAAGGCCCGTTATGACATCGACATGGCCACCTTTGGTGTACCTGGCCTGAGCTTCCTGGCTGCGTACGTCACCGGTAGCGGCGCCAACACCGCCTCGACCTCGAACGGCAAAGAGTGGGAACGCGACCTTGAAGCCAAGTACGTGATCCAGAGCGGCCCAGCCAAAGACCTGAGCCTGCGTATTCGCCAAGCGACTTATCGTTCGTCTGATGGTGTTTACTACGGTTCGGCGTCTATCGACGAACTGCGTCTGATCGCGCAATACCCGCTGAACATCTTGTAAGCAAAGATGCTCGAGGGCTTCGGCCCTTAATGAAAAAGCCGCTCACTTTTAACCAGTGAGCGGCTTTTTTATTACACTTTTATTTCTATGAGCCGGATAACTAGCAAGCTAACTATCGAGTTTATTATTGAGATCAAACCTGACCATTCAGCCAAGTTGGATCCCTGCACCCGATATTACTTGGCAGGCGCTTCTTGCATCACGCGAATAACACGCTGCGGGAATGGAATATCAATTCCGGCCGCTTTCAAACGGTCCCGCGCCAGTTCATTGAACATGAACATCACATCCCAATAATCCGCCGTCTTGGTCCATACCCGCAGGGAAACGGTAATCGAACTGTCGCCCAGGGTCGAAACCACTGCGACCGGCTCTGGGTCCGCCAGAACCCGTGGGTCCTTGGCCAGTTCCAGCAACACTGCGCGGGCTTTCTGCAGGTCGGCTTCGTAGTCGACACCCACGTCAAACACCACCTTGCGGGTCGGTTGGCGATTGGTGTTGGTGATGATGCCGTTGGACAAGATGCCGTTAGGCACGATGACCGTCTTGTTGTCACCAGTACGGATCACCGTATGGAAAATCTGGATGCTATCGACGGTACCCGCCGTGCCCTGGGCTTCGATCCAGTCACCGATACGGAACGGACGGAACAGCAGGATCAGCACGCCGCCGGCAAAGTTGGCCAGGCTGCCTTGCAACGCCAGGCCAATGGCCAGGGTCGCGGCACCGATCGCGGCAACAAACGAAGTGGTTTCAACGCCGATCATCGAGGCCACGCTGACGATCAGCATCACCTTGAGCACGATGTTCGCAAGGCTGGTCACAAAGCCTTGCAACGCCAGGTCGGCATTGCGCAGGGCCAGCAGACGCCCTACCTTGTGGGTCAGCTTGTTGATCAGCCACCAGCCAATGGCCAGGGTCAATACCGCCAGCAATACCCGGCTGCCGTATTCCATGATCATCGGGACCCAGGCTTGGGAAGCCTTGATCAATTGATCCACTTCAGCGTTCAAGTCCATCTAGATTCTCCTGTTTAGTGCCTATAAAGGTCGCCACAGCAATTGAGCCCCGAAGGGCTCAATCGTTTCTGCAGGTTCTGGGGCGTGGGACGTCGAAAAGCCCACTGGGTTCCCCAAAACGCGATTAGTCGCGGAAGTTATTGAACTGCAGCGGCATATCGAAGGTCTTGGCGCGCAGGGCGGCAATCGCATCCTGCAAGTCGTCGCGCTTCTTACCGGTGATACGCACTTGCTCGCCCTGGATCGCCGCCTGGACCTTGAGCTTGGCGTCCTTGACGTGAGCGACGATTTTCTTCGCCAGCTCCTTGTCGATACCTTCCTTGAGCACGGCTTCCTGCTTCATCAACTTGCCCGAAGCATAGGCATCCTTGACTTCAAGGCACTGCACATCGATCTTGCGCTTGACCAGGGCCAGCTTGAGGATCTCGATCATCGCTTCCAGCTGGAAATCGGCTTCAGCGGTCAGGTTGACCGTCAGTTCCTTTTCCTTGAACTCAAAGCTGCCCTTGCCTTTCAAGTCATAACGACGGTCCAGCTCCTTGACGGCGTTCTCGACGGCGTTGGTGACTTCGTGCTTGTCCAGTTCAGATACCACGTCGAACGACGGCATGTAGTTTCTCCAATAAAAAAGGGGCGCCGCTCAGTAGAGATGGAGCGCGCCTGGCTTGCGGGTAAAATGCCGGGGCATTATAACGACTCTTTACCCTGAGCTGCTTGGCTCACCCAGCGGCTTATGGAGCAAAATTGATGTCCACCACCTGGCATGTCATCGGCGCCGGCAGTCTCGGTACCTTGTGGGCCGTACGCTTGGCCCGCGCAGGCCTGCCTGTCACGCTGATCCTGCGCGATCAGGCACGCCTGGCCAGCTATCGGGCAACGCCCGGGCTGACCCTGATCGAGCAGGGGCATGCCCAGTCGTACCCGGTTACTGCACAAACATCCGACAGTCCCGAGCCGATTGATCGCCTGCTGGTCGCGTGCAAAGCCTACGACGCACCCGGCGCGGTCGCACAACTGACCCGACGCCTGACACCCAATGCCGAAGTGATCCTGCTGCAGAATGGCCTAGGCAGCCAGGATGCGGTTGCCGCGCAACTGCCCCAGGCCCGCTGTATCTTCGCCTCCAGCACCGAGGGTGCGTTTCGCCAGAGCGATGGCAGTGTGGTTTTCGCCGGCCATGGCTTTACCTGGCTCGGTGACACTACCCATCCCACGGCGCCGCTGTGGCTGGACGACTTGGAGGCCGCCGGCATTCCCCACCAGTGGAGCACCAATATCCTCACGCGCCTCTGGCGAAAACTGGCACTCAACTGTGCGATCAATCCTCTGACCGTGCTCTATCAATGCCGCAATGGCGGGCTGCAGGAACACCAATGCGAAGTAGCGACCCTGTGCGCCGAACTCGCCGAGCTGCTGGAGTACTGCGGCCAGCCGGCAGCGGCGCAGGACCTGCAGACCGAAGTGGAGCGGGTCATCCAGGCGACGGCGGCCAACTTCTCGTCGATGTACCAGGATGTGGCCAACGGGCGACGCACCGAAATCCACTATCTGCTCGGCCATGCCTGCCAGGCGGCCTTGCGCCATCGCCTGAGCCTGCCGCACCTGCAACAACTGCATGTGCGCCTGGCCGCCTACCTGGACGCACGCGGATTGCCCAGCGACTGAGGCACGCGCTACCCTGCCCACTTGATCCTTGCCTGCGAACAACCTGATGCCACTGCGCCAGCGTCTCGAAAATCTCCCCGTCGGGCAGAAACTGCTGGCGGCCCTGCTGGTGTTGCTGACCACCGTACTGCTGGTGGCCAACCTGACCTTTATCAGCGCCGCCTACTGGATATCCCAGGAAAGCATGGCCCCCCAAGCCTTGCAGGCGCTTGGCCGACTGGTTTCCAATCCGGCCCTCGCCGCGCAAGCCCTGGACTCTCCCGCCAAGGCCGATGCCCTGCTCAACGAGCTGACCAGTTATTCGCCACTGCGGGCGGCGGCCCTGTACGACGGCGAAGGCAATCGCCTGGCGCAGTTGCAACACGGTGAGCGCCTGCAATTGCCGGCGCACTACCGCGATATCGAAGCCTGGCGGGTCACCGAGTTTCGCAGCAATCAAGTCATCACCCTGCCCCGCCCCGGCCTGCCCTCGGGGCATCTGCTGCTGGTGGCCAGCAGCGAGCTGCCGGTGGCCTTCTACACCGGCACCCTGACCGCCAGCCTCGGTATCCTGGTGTTCAGCGTCTTGCTGTGGCTGGTGATCGCCCGGCAGATCAAGCGCCTGATTACCCGGCCGATCCACGAGCTGGAAGAGTTGTCGCGCCAGGTCACTCGCGAGGAGAACTACGCCTTGCGGGCCGGTCGCGGCAACCATGACGAAATCGGCAGCCTGGCCGAAGCGTTCAATACCATGCTGTCACGCATCGAGGCCCGCGAGCAGCAACTCAAACGCGCGCGGGACGATTCCCAGGCTGCCTATGACCAGGCCCAAGGCCTGGCCGAGGAAACGCGGCATACCAACCGCAAGCTGGAACTGGAAGTCCAGGTGCGCAGCAAGATCGAGAAAAAACTCACCGGTTTCCAGAACTACCTCAACAGCATCATCGACTCCATGCCCTCTGCCTTGATCGCCCTGGACGAGCAGCTCTACGTCACGCAATGGAACCAGGAAGCCAGCGCCCTTTCCGGCACGCGCCTGGACCAAGCGCTGAACCAGCCGATCTTCCTCGCCTTCGAACCGCTCAAGCCGTACCTGCCGCAGCTCAAGGCCACCGTGGAGCAACACACGGTGGAACGCATCGAGCGCGTCACCTGGATCAAGGACGAAGAACCCAAGCACTATGCCCTGACCTTTTACCCGCTGATGGGCGGCGCCGGGCGCGGGGTGGTGATCCGCATCGATGACATCACCCAGCGCCTGTCCCTGGAAGAAATGATGGTGCAGTCAGAGAAGATGCTGTCCGTCGGCGGGCTGGCTGCAGGCATGGCCCACGAAATCAACAACCCCCTGGGGGCGATCCTGCATAACGTGCAGAACATCCGCCGGCGCCTATCGACGGACCTGCCGAAAAACCTGGAGCACGCCGAGCAGGTGGGCGTGGAGCTGGAAACCGTCAACCGTTACCTGCAAAGCCGCGAAGTGCCGCAACTGCTCGACGGTATCCAGCAAGCCGGAGCCCGTGCGGCAAAAATCGTCACCCACATGCTCAGTTTCAGCCGCCGCAGCAACCGCCAGATGGCACCTTGCGATCTGCCGGCGCTGATCGACCAGGCCGTGGAGATCGCCGGTAATGATTTCGACCTGGCGATCGGCTTTGACTTCAAGGGCCAGGCGATCATTCGCCAGTTCGATCCAACGCTGGGCCCGGTGCCCGGCACTGCCAACGAGCTGGAGCAGGTACTGCTCAATCTGCTGAAAAACGCCGCCCAGGCCATCCACCTGCGCGAAGACGACAGCGAACCAGGGCGCATCATCCTGCGCACCCGGCTCAACCCGCCCTGGGCCGAAATCCAGGTGGAAGACAATGGCATCGGCATGAGTGAGAGCGTGCGCAAACGCACTTTCGAACCGTTCTTCACCACCAAGGAAATCGGCCAGGGCACGGGGCTGGGCTTATCAGTCTCGTACTTCATCATTACCAACAATCACAAGGGCCAGATGGAGGTTCACTCCACCCTGGGCCAGGGCACCTGCTTTACCTTGCGCCTGCCGCTGGCCGGCAGCCAGCTTGCCCCCCTCGAACAGACTCAACTGGAGCAATGACCATGGGCTTTCGCCTGTCGAAAATCTACACGCGTACTGGCGACAAAGGCGAAACCGGCCTGGGCGACGGTCGCCGCGTGCCCAAGGATCACCCGCGGGTGGAAGCAATCGGCGAAGTGGACAGCCTCAATAGTCAATTGGGCCTGCTGTTGGCCGGGCTCGAGGAGCAAAGCGGCCAGCATCCTGCGTTAATGGATGTGGTCGAGGTACTGACCCCTTGCCAGCATCGACTGTTTGACCTGGGTGGCGAGTTGGCGATGCCGGTCTACAAGGCACTTAATGCGGGCGAAGTGGACCGCTTGGAAGCCGCGATTGATCGCTGGAATGAAGAAGTGGGGCCTTTGGAGAATTTCATCCTGCCCGGTGGTTCGGCGCTGATTGCCCAGGCCCATGTGTGCCGCAGCCTGGCCCGCAGCGCCGAGCGGCGTTGCCAGCAATTGAATGCACTGGAGCCGTTGGACGGGGTGGGGTTGGCGTATATCAATCGGCTATCGGATTTGCTGTTTGTGGCAGCGAGGGTGATTGCCAGACGCCAGGGGGTTGCGGAGATTTTGTGGCAGGCGGCGGCTAAGCCGCACTGAGATTCTGCCGGGTTTTGTATTGCTTTATCGGGCCCCATCGCAGGCAAGCCAGCTCCCACATTTGAATGTATTCACAAATCAAAATGTGGGAGCTGGCTTGCCTGCGATGGGGTCATCACTGACGACTCAAACCTCAGGCCAGAACGCCCGAATCCCCGCCACACCCTGCGCCCCGCTCTCCCAGGCTTTCTCCCGCTCGTCAGGCCCAACCCCACCCAACAGGAACACCGGCTTGCTGAAGCCCTTGATCAACTGCGCCGCCGCTTCCCAACCCAGTGGCTGAGCATCAGGGTGAGTCTGCGTCGGCTGCACCGGCGACAGGGTGACAAAGTCCACATCCATCAATTCGGCCAATGCCAGCTCCTCGGCATTGTGGCAAGACGCCGCCAACCAGCGATCCTTGGGCAACGGACGGCCTTTGCTGGCGTATTTACGCAGTTGCGCCGACGTCATGTGCCAGCCAGCCGCCGGGAAATCACCGAGCCATTCAAACGGCCCCTTGAGCATCAACTGCGCCTTGCCGGCACACAACCCCACGGCATCCACTGCCAGGTCGCGGTACTTGGGGTCATAGCCATTGGGCGCGCGTAATTGGATCAGCTTGATGCCACCAGCAATGGCTTTCTGGATGCCACGCAACAACACCGGGGCCCCCAGCTCGCCTGGGGTGATCAGGTAGTCAGCGGGCAAGCGGGCGGCGGCGACGATTGGCGCGTTGGCCGCTGGAAACTCGTAGTTCTGCAAGTCCCGTGGCGCCACCCATTCAAGGGGTTGCCCTTCCACGCCATGGGGTTCGCCGGTAAACGCCGAGACCTCCCAGACATCCAGCAACACCTGCTTGTCCGGGTAATCATGCTGGATCTGGATCAACGGCCGCGCGGTGGTGACCTGGATACCCAGCTCCTCCTGCAGCTCTCGGCCCAGTGCGGTGAAAACCGATTCATCGGCCTCCACCTTGCCACCGGGAAATTCCCAGAGGCCGCCCTGGTGCTGGGTATCTGCACGACGCGCCAGCAAAATCCGACCATCGGTACCGCGAATGACTGCGGCTGCTACATGAACTCGTTTCACGGTATTACGTCCTCTAAGCCGGCGCCTGCCGGGGCATTGCCAGTGCCCCGGGCAGGTATCAAGTGCGGTATTCGGCGTTGATCTTCACGTATTCGTGGGACAGGTCGGTGGTCCAGATGGTTTCGCTGCAATCACCGCGCCCCAGTTCGATACGGATGGTGATTTCTTCCTGCTGCATCACCGCCGAGCCCTGGGCTTCGGTGTAGGTTTCGGCACGGGCGCCACGGCTGGCGATGCACACATCACCGAGGAACACGTCGATCTTGCTCACGTCCAGGTTCGGCACGCCGGCACGACCCACCGCTGCGAGGATCCGGCCCCAGTTCGGGTCGGAGGCAAACAGCGCGGTCTTGATCAGCGGCGAGTGGGCCACGGTGTAGCCGACATCCAGGCATTCCTGGTGATTGCCGCCGCCATTGACTTCAACGGTGACGAACTTGGTCGCGCCTTCGCCATCACGCACGATGGCCTGGGCCACTTCCATGCACACTTCAAATACCGCCTGCTTCAACGCTGCGAACAGCGGGCCGTTGGAGGAGGTGATTTCCGGCAGGTTGGCTTTACCGGTGGCAATCAACATGCAGCAGTCGTTGGTCGAAGTATCGCCGTCGATGGTGATGCGGTTGAACGACTTGTTGGCGCCATCGAGCATCAGGTTCTGCAACACATCGCGGGAGACTTTGGCGTCAGTGGCGATGTAGCCGAGCATGGTCGCCATGTTCGGGCGGATCATGCCCGCACCTTTGCTGATGCCGGTCACGGTGACGGTCACGCCTTCATGCACGAACTGGCGGCTGGCGCCCTTGGGCAGAGTGTCGGTGGTCATGATCCCTGTGGCCGCGGCCGCCCAGTTATCCACCGACAGGTCATCCAGCGCAGCCTGCAGGGCGCCTTCGATTTTTTCCACCGGCAACGGCTCGCCGATCACCCCAGTGGAATACGGCAGCACCTGACTGGCGTCCACACCGGTCAACTCCGCCAGCTTGGCGCAGGTACGCGCAGCCGCAGCCAGGCCAGGCTCGCCGGTGCCGGCGTTGGCGTTACCAGTGTTGGTCAGCAGGTAGCGTACCGGCCCTTCGACACGTTGCTTGGCAAGAATCACGGGCGCTGCGCAAAACGCGTTCAGGGTAAACACGCCAGCGATGGTCGAGCCTTCGGCACAGCGCATCACTACCACGTCCTTGCGCCCGGGGCGCTTGATGCCGGCCGAAGCGATACCGAGTTCAAAACCGGCAACCGGGTGCAACGTGGGCAAAGGACCAAGACCAACAGCCATGAATGCGCTCCTTAACGATGTGATGTCTGCACCGTCGTCATCGACGGTGAATAAATGGCAAAACGCCGCGACGGCTGATGCCGGTCGCGGCGCGGGGTATTGCAGCGTCAGGCAAAAATCTTAGTTGATTTCGCCGTGGCAGTGTTTGAACTTCTTGCCCGAACCGCACCAGCATGGCTCGTTGCGACCCAGCTTCTGCTCGTTGCGCACAGGAGCCTGGGCCAGGGCCACATCGACCTCTTCACCCAACACTTCCGGCGACTCAAGGCCCGGCGCTTCGTCATGCTGGAACTGCATGCGCGCGGCCAGGGCTTCGGCTTCCTGGCGCAGGCGGGCTTCTTCTTCGATCGGGTCTTCGCGGCGTACCTGAACGTGGGACAGCACACGAATCGAATCGCGCTTGATCGAATCCAGCAACTCGGAGAACAGCGTGAACGACTCGCGCTTGTACTCCTGCTTCGGGTTCTTCTGGGCATAGCCACGCAGGTGGATACCGTGGCGCAGATGGTCCATGGTCGACAGGTGGTCTTTCCACAGGTCGTCCAGCACACGCAGAACGATTTGCTTCTCGAAGGTGCGCAGCGCTTCGGCACTGGCTTGCTCTTCTTTCTCGTTGTACGCGGCCAGCAGTTCGGCCATCAGTTTTTCGCGCAGGGTTTCTTCGTACAGGTGGTCATCTTCGTCGAGCCATTGCTGGACCGGCAGATCGACACCGAAGTCGCTCTTCAACGCAGCTTCCAGGCCGGCAACATCCCATTGCTCAGGCAGCGACTGTGGCGGGATATGGGCGCTGACGGTAGCGTTGAGCACGTCCTGGCGGAAGTCGGCAATGGTTTCGCCGATATTGTCGGCAGCCAGCAACGTGTTACGCATGTGATAAATCACTTTACGCTGTTCGTTGTTGACGTCATCGAACTCCAGCAGTTGCTTACGAATGTCGAAGTTGCGGCCTTCGACCTTACGCTGGGCCTTTTCGATGGCGTTGGTCACCATACGGTGCTCGATCGCTTCCCCAGACTGCATCCCCAGGGCCTTCATGAAGTTCTTCACCCGGTCAGAGGCAAAGATGCGCATCAGGCTGTCTTCCAGGGACAGGTAGAAACGGCTGGAACCAGCATCACCCTGGCGACCGGCACGGCCACGCAGCTGGTTGTCGATACGGCGCGATTCGTGACGCTCGGATGCGATCACCTGCAAACCACCGGATTCCAGCACCGCCTGGTGGCGTTTCTGCCAGTCGGCCTTGATCTGGGCGATCTGCTCAGGCGTCGGGTTGTCCAGGGACGCCACTTCCACTTCCCAGTTACCGCCCAACAGGATGTCGGTACCACGACCGGCCATGTTGGTAGCGATGGTCAGTGCGCCTGGGCGACCGGCCTGGGCAATGATCTCGGCTTCTTTTTCGTGGAACTTGGCGTTGAGGACCTTGTGCTCGATGCCTTCCTTGTTGAGCAGGTTGGACATGTGCTCGGAGGTTTCGATGGTTGCAGTACCCACCAGGACCGGACGGCCATGGGTCATGCATTCCTTGATGTCGGCAACGATTGCAGCGTATTTCTCGTCGGCGGTCAGGAACACCAGGTCGTTGTAGTCTTTACGCGCCAGCGGCTTGTTCGGCGGGATCACCATCACCGACAGACCGTAGATCTGGTGGAATTCGAACGCTTCGGTATCAGCAGTACCGGTCATGCCGGACAGCTTGTTGTACAGGCGGAAGTAGTTCTGGAAGGTGGTCGAGGCCAACGTCTGGCTCTCGGCCTGGATATTGAGCACTTCCTTGGCTTCGATGGCCTGGTGCAGGCCTTCGGACAAACGACGACCGGGCATGGTACGGCCGGTGTGTTCGTCGACCAGTACGACCTGGCCGTCCTGGACAATGTATTCGACGTTGCGATGGAACAGCTTGTGGGCGCGCAGGCCGGCATAAACGTGGGTCAACAGGCCCAGATTGTGTGCCGAGTAGAGGCTTTCGCCTTCAGCCAGCAGGCCGATCTGGGTCAGCATCTCTTCGACGAACTGGTGACCGGCTTCGTTGAGCTCGACCTGACGGGTCTTCTCGTCGATGGAGTAATGACCTTCTTTGGTCACTACGCCTTCCACTTCCTCGATATGTTGTTCGAGGCGCGGGATCAGCTTGTTGATTTCGGTGTACAGACGCGAGCTGTCCTCGGCCTGACCGGAGATGATCAGCGGGGTACGGGCTTCGTCGATGAGGATGGAGTCGACTTCGTCGATCACGGCAAAGTTGAGTTCACGCTGGAATTTTTCTTCCATGCTGAACGCCATGTTGTCGCGCAGGTAGTCGAACCCGAACTCGTTGTTGGTGCCGTAGGTGATGTCGGCGGCGTAGGCGGCGCGCTTCTCTTCCGGCGGCTGGAACGGCGTTACCACGCCGACGGTCAGGCCGAGGAATTCATACAGCGGGCGCATCCAGTTGGCGTCCCGGCGGGCCAGGTAGTCGTTCACCGTCACAACGTGCACGCCCTTGCCGGACAGTGCGTTGAGGTAAACGCCCAGGGTTGCCACCAGGGTCTTGCCTTCACCGGTGCGCATTTCGGCAATCATGCCTTCATGCAGGGTCATGCCACCGATCAACTGGACGTCGAAGTGGCGCATACCCATTACCCGCTTACCGGCTTCGCGGGCGACCGCAAAGGCTTCGGGCAGCAGTTTGTCGAGGGTTTCACCTTTGGCTATGCGGGCCTTGAACTCTTCGGTCTTGGCGCGCAATTGCTCGTCCGACAAAGCAACCATCTGCTCTTCGAAGGCATTGACCAGCTGCACCGTCTTGAGCATGCGTTTGACTTCGCGCTCATTCTTGCTTCCAAAAAGTTTCTTTAACAAAGGCGCAAACATATCGGCAGGTTCTTCCACACATTAGGGATGAAGGGGCGTCCCGTGAGTCGCCCGAGCAGCCCTCACGGCCGCATGCGAACGAGCATTCTACCCGGAAACGAGGGTGAGGAAAGTGGCGTTGTTCCACGATGCAGGCACAGCGTCCCAGGAGGGCTTGTTTAAAATAAGGGCTTTTTGCTGAACTTCAACCCATTCGAGCGAGAAGTTACTTATTGATTTAATGGATAAACTGCTGACAAAGCAATGACCACGGTGCCGCACACGCTTTCTGCTACCATGGCGGCTCTGTTACCTAAGGTGTCTAGACCATGGCATTTCGCCCTCTTACGGCCCGTGCTCCCGCCGTGTTGCTGCGCGAAGCCAAGCCTTTAAAAGCCATCTTTGGCCACGCTCAGCGCCTGGGCCACCTGCAACGCCTGCTGGAAAGCCAACTGCAACCAGCGGCCCGTGAGCACTGCCATGTAGCCTCGTGGCGTGAAGGTACGCTGCTGCTGATTGTCACCGACGGGCATTGGGCGACCCGTCTGCGCTACCAGCAAAAACGCTTGCAGCGCCAGCTCCAGGCGTTTGACGTATTTGAGAGCCTGCTGCGTATCCAGTTCAAGGTCCAGCCTCCGACCGTACAGCAAGGTGCAGTGGGGCATACCATGGATTTGTCAGTGAATGCCGCCGAGACCATCCAGGCGACAGCGGACGGGATTACCGATCCGAAGCTGCGTGCGGCGCTGGAGCGGTTGGCGGCTCACGCCAAGCCCAAAACCTGAGAGCGGCACAGGCCAATGTAGGAGCGAGCTTGCTCGCGAATGCGGTGTATCAGTCAGTACATGTGCCTGCTGATACACCGCAATCGCGGGCAAGCCCGCTCCTACAGTTGATTCCATCTGCCGTAAGAACTACTTACGCTTGCTACCGCCAAGCAACGAGCCCAGCAGCCCGCGCACCAACTGGCGACCCATCTGATTGGCCGCCTGCTGCATCGCCGACTTCAAGGCCTTGCCCGCCGTAGTTCCCAGAAAGGCCCCGGCCTTGTCGGTGAAACTCGGCTCTTCTGCGGCAGGCGTAGCACTCGCCTGCGCCCCCAACTCCTTGCGTGCCATCAGCACTTCATAGGCCGACTCACGATCAACCGGCTTGTCGTAGCGCCCCAGTAGCGACGAACTGGCGATCAAGGCCGCGCGCTCGGCAGCGGTCAACGGCCCGATCCGCGATTGCGGCGGTGCTACCAGCACCCGCTGGACCACCTCGGGCGTGCCTTTTTCCTGCAGCGTACCCACCAGCGCCTCACCGGTACCCAGTTCGGTCAACACCGCCAGTGCATCGAACGCCGGGTTCGGCCGGAAACCATCCGCCACCGCCCGCAGGGATTTCTGCTCCTTGGTGGTAAATGCCCGCAGGCCATGCTGGATGCGCAAACCCAACTGGGCCAGCACGTTGTCCGGCAAATCGCCCGGCGACTGGGTGACAAAATACACGCCCACGCCTTTCGAACGAATCAACCGCACCACTTGCTCCAGGCGGTCCTGCAAGGCCTTGGGCGTATCGGTAAACAGCAAATGCGCCTCGTCGAAAAACAGTGCCAGCAGCGGCTTGTCGGCATCCCCACGCTCCGGCAACTGCTCGAACAACTCCGCCAGCAACCACAACAGGAAGGTCGCATAGACCTTGGGCGACTCGTGCACCAGACGACTGGCATCCAGCAGATGAATGCGCCCTCGCCCATCGCTGGCCGGTTGCAGAATATCTTCCAGCTGCAGCGCCGGCTCGCCGAACAAGGCTTCTGCGCCCTGCTGTTCGAGCACGGCCAAGCGCCGCAGCAAGGCCTGGCTGGAGCCGGTCGTCATCAGGGCGGCGTCATCGCCCAGTAGCTCAGGGTGGAACTTGAGGTGGTTGAGCAGAGCCTTGAGGTCCTTGAGATCCAGCAGCAGCAAGCCCTCGCGATCTGCCACTTTGAACGCCGCATATAAGGTCGACTGCTGGCTGTCGGTCAGTTCCAGCAGACTGCCCAGCAACAGCGGCCCCATTTCGCTCAAGGTTGTACGAAGTGGATGACCGGATTGACCATGGATATCCCACAGCGTTACCGGATATGCCTTAGGCGTGTAATTCAGGAACGGCATGCCGGCGATCCGCTCGGCCACCTTGCCCTGGGGATTGCCTGCGGCGCCCAGGCCACACAGATCACCCTTGATATCGGCGGCGAACACCGCGACGCCGGCATCACTGAATGCCTCCGCCAGCCGCTGCAACGTCACGGTTTTGCCTGTGCCGGTGGCACCGGCGATCAGGCCATGGCGATTAGCCAGGCGCATGGCCTGGGCGATGGGTTGGCCTTCGAGATCTGCGCCAATAAGAAGTTGCGAGGAGTCAGGCATTTTTTCACCCATGGTTAATCTTTAACGCTGCACGGTCGATACAGACAAAGCGAGAGACCAAAAAAGTCTAAAAAAGTTAGACCGGATAATTCCTGCAGGAGCAGATGGAAATATCACACTTTATTTAATGCTGCCATTTGTGCGTCTCCATAAAAGATGCGCCTCGGACACTAAGACCTTAGCGGACACGACGAGCCATGAATAAAAATCTGCGCTTCAGCCACAAAATCCTGCTTGCAGCCGCCCTTATCGTCATTGCCGCATTTGCGTTGTTCACGTTGTACAACGACTACCTGCAACGAAACGCGATTCGCGGCGACCTCGACAGCTATCTGCATGAAATGGGCAGCGTCACCGCCAGCAATACCCAAAGTTGGCTGGCCGGGCGCATTGTCCTCGTGGAAAACGCCGCCCAGAACATCGCCATCAATCCCGAGCCGGCCATGGTTGCCAGCCTGCTGGAGCAGAAGGCCCTGACGTCATCGTTCATGGCGACCTACCTGGGTGACAGCAAAGGTGGGTTCACCATTCGCCCCGATACGAAGATGCCCGACGGCTTCGATCCGCGCGTGCGCCCCTGGTACAAAGGCGCCCAGACCAGCAACGGCTCGACCCTGACCGAACCGTATGTCGATGCGGCCACCGGCCAGTTGATCATTTCCATCGCCACCCCCAGCAGCAAGGCCGGGCAAAGCGTCGGCGTGGTTGGCGGTGACCTGAGCCTGCAAACCCTGGTGGACAACATCGGTGCGCTGAACTTCGGCGGCATGGGCTACGCGTTCCTGGTCAGTGCCGACGGCAAGATCCTGGTACACCCGGATAAAAGCCTGGTGATGAAGACCCTGGGCGAGGCGTACCCGAACCAGACCGTCAAGATCAGTGCTGACTTCAGCGAAATCGAGGTCGATGGCAAAACCCGTATCGTCACCTTTGCCCCGATCAAGGGTCTGCCGTCGGTGAACTGGTATATCGGTCTGTCGGTAGATAAAGACAAATCCTTCGCAATGCTCAGCGAATTCCGCACCTCGGCCATCATTGCCACTGCGATAGCCGTCGCGATCATTATTGCGTTGCTGGGCATGCTGATCCGCGTGCTGATGCAACCGCTGTATGTCATGACCCGCGCCATGGAAGACATCGCCGATGGCGAAGGCGACCTGACGCGCCGCCTGACGATCCAGAACCATGACGAATTCGGCATCCTCGGCAAAGCCTTCAACCGCTTTGTGGAGCGGATTCACACCTCGATTCGCGAAGTGTCCTCCGCCACCGGCCAGGTCAATGAAGTGGCATTGCGCGTGGTCAGCGCCTCCAACTCCTCGATGATCAATTCCGACGAACAAGCCAACCGCACCAACAGCGTCGCGGCAGCGATCAACCAGTTGGGTGCCGCCGCCCAGGAAATCGCCCGTAACGCCGCCCAAGCCTCGCACCAGGCCAGCGATGCGCGTCACCTGGCCGAAGATGGCCAGCAAGTGGTGGAGCGCAATATCAAGGCCATGACACAACTGTCCGAAATGATCAGCGCCTCAAGCAGCAACATCGAGGCACTCAACAGCAAGACGGTAAATATCGGGCAAATCCTTGAAGTGATCACCAGTATCTCCCAGCAAACCAACCTGCTGGCGCTCAACGCCGCCATTGAGGCCGCGCGCGCCGGGGAAGCCGGGCGTGGGTTTGCGGTGGTGGCAGACGAAGTGCGCAACCTGGCCCATCGCACGCAAGAGTCTGCGCAACAGGTGCAAAAGATGATCGAGGAGCTGCAAGTCGGCGCCCGGGACTCGGTCAGCACCATGAGCGAAAGCCAGCGCCACAGCCTCGACAGCGTAGAAATCGCCAACCTGGCAGGTGAGCGCTTGAGTAGCGTGACCCAGCGTATCGGTGAAATCGACGGTATGAACCAATCGGTGGCGACCGCGACCGAGGAGCAGACGTCGGTGGTGGAATCGATCAACATCGATATCACCGAAATCAATACGCTCAATCAGGAAGGCGTGGAGAACCTGCAGTCCACCCTGCGCGCCTGCTCCGATCTGGAGCAGCAAGCGGCGCGCCTGAAACAACTGGTGGGCAGCTTCCGTATCTAAACCCGAGACAAATGTAGGAGCTGCGTCGCTCGGGCTCGATGGCTCCTACATTCAACCTGCATTGTTTCTGTCAGGGCCGGGCGTGTCGGGCGACTCTTCCTGCAACTGCTCCCACAACCGGGCAGCACCGGGGAAATCCGTGCCGTCCTCGGCATCCAAATCATCCGGGTCATAGCGGCTCAAGCACCCCTCGCCCAAGGTAGCAGGTGCCTTGGACGTGGCTTTATCCAGGGGATCACTCATCGTGCGGTCCTCATAGCTGACACAAATAAAAAGGGCCTGGGTGATTTAACGCCCAGGCCCTTTTTGCTTCAACTAAAACCAGTCGGTCAGAACACCACGGTCTTGTTGCCGTGCACCAGCACACGGTCTTCCAGGTGATAGCGCAAGCCACGGGCCAGGACCATTTTCTCGACGTCGCGGCCGAAGCGCACCATGTCTTCAATGCTGTCACTGTGGCTGACGCGCACCACGTCCTGCTCGATGATGGGACCGGCGTCCAGTTCCTCGGTGACATAGTGGCAGGTTGCACCAATCAGCTTCACGCCGCGCAGGGACGCCTGGTGGTACGGCTTGGCCCCGACAAACGACGGCAGGAAGCTGTGGTGAATGTTGATCACCTTGCCTGCATATTCGCGGCACAGTTCCGGCGGCAGGATCTGCATGTAGCGCGCCAGTACCACGACGTCCGCTTGATGCTGCTCGACCAGGCGCGAGACCTCGGTGAAGGCCGGCTGTTTATTCTGCGAGTCGACCGGCACGTGGTAGTAAGGAATACCGTGCCATTCAACCATGCTGCGCAGGTCGTCGTGGTTGGAAATCACGCAGGCGATTTCACAGTCCAGCTCATCGCTGTGCCAGCGGTGCAGCAGGTCCGCCAGGCAATGGGACTCGCGGCTGGCCATCAGCACCACGCGCTTTTTCTGCTCGGTATCGGTAATGCGCCATGTCATTGAAAACTCTTCGGCGATAGGCGCAAACGCCTCGCGAAATGCCTCAAGACCAAAGGGCAGCGTGTCGGCACGGATTTCGTGACGCATGAAAAACCAACCACTGAGATTGTCCGAGTGATGACTCGCTTCGGTGATCCAGCCGTTGTGGGAGGCTAGAAAGTTACTGACTTTAGCGACGATACCAACCCGATCCGGGCAGGCAATCACCAGACGAAAAGTGCGCATTAGGGGCAAACTCCAGAACTTCGCAAAGGCCGCCATTCTAGCGACACCGTAGAAAAACTGCAGTATTCCTCAACGCTTATTCGAGCGATTCCTTGCGGTACCCCTAAACAGCGTACGGTTTTTACCCGAGCACTATGTCAGTACAAGCATCTGTTACCGCAATAAGCCAAGATCTAATGAGAATATCTTTAGCCGGTCGAGCGCACTAAATAATGCACTCAGCGTCTCTGACTACAAACGTTCAAAGTAAATTACATAAAACAGAGCTTAAATGTTTACTTGGGGAAACTGTCTGACTATTATTAGGCCACTATCCCTGTCCCTCAGCGCCCCGCATAAGGTAGTCCACATGTCCCTGATCAACGAATACCGTGCCACCGAAGAAGCTATCAAAGAGCTGCAAGCCCGTTTGAAGAATCTGTCCCAAGACGACAAACTGCAAACCGAGCTGGAATTCGAAGGCAAATTGCGCACCCTGATGGGTGAATATTCCAAATCCCTGCGTGACATCATCGCGCTGCTGGATCCGGAATCGAAAGTTAAAGCACCACGCGGTGCAGTAAAAGTTACCGGCACCAAGCGCGCCCGTAAGGTCAAGCAATACAAAAACCCGCACAACGGTGAAGTGATTGAAACCAAAGGTGGCAATCACAAGACTCTGAAAGAGTGGAAAGCCAAGTGGGGCGGTGACGTGGTTGAAGGCTGGGCTACCCTGCTGGGCTAAGGCTCCCTAGGGTGTCACCTGATTCGCGACACAATAAAAAACGCCAGCTTGCTGGCGTTTTTTATTGCCCGCTTTTTATCAAGCGCTGATTACAGGCTCAGGCGCTGGCGTAAAGCATCAACATATTCCTGCCATTCATCCAGTACCTGACGCTGAAACGATGTAGCACTAACGTCCAATTCAAGCCTGGCCTTATTGAAACTCTCGAGGGTATTGGGTGCGCCGTAATCCGCGTCTGACAAGCGCTGCTGACAGAATAGTTTCCAGCGTTGTTGCTCTTCGTCATCCAAGGTGTACGCAAAGTTACGGGCACGATAGCGAAACAATAATTCCGGCAAACGATGATCATCAAAAGGCCACTGCTGGCGTGCTAATTGCGCAGGTTCCGCAGCCCGGACTTGTTCACATAAACGCCGATCCCGATCACCAATAAAACCATCGTAGAGCTGTTGCTCCGGGTCGGCGGTTGCGGCGAAATCTTCTTCGGCATAAATCGCTGGCAATTTATCCTGCCAAAGTTCCTGTGCGTCAGTTAGCCGCAGCGCCCGAGCCTGATATTCACTCATATCCAGATTCAAACGCTGCTGGTCTTGCGCCCGCAACACACTCAACGGCGCGACCACCGGGCAGCGATTGATGTGTATTAATTTGAGCGGCACCGGCAACTCGCCTTCAGCCAACTCATCGCGCCGAGTGTACAAACGCTGGCGCAGTGTCTGAGCATCCAGGTCCAGCAACCCCTGTGGGTCGAGCCCCAGATCACAGACAATCAACGCGTTGCGATTGCGCGGATGCCACGCCAACGGCAGCACCACCCCCAGGTAATGGCGCTCGGCGGAAAAACGCCCGGAAATATGCACCATGGGCTGCAACAGGCGGATTTGATCCATGACCCGTTGCTTGCTACGCAGTTGAAACAGCCAATCGTACAACTTCGGTTGTTTGTCCCGGACCAGGCGCGCCAGGGCAATCGTGGCCCGTACGTCGGCCAGGGCTTCGTGGGCCTGGCCATGGTCGATTCCATTGGCCGCCGTCAAACGCTCCAACTTGAGGGTCACGCGCCCGTCCTGCTCGGGCCAGACGATGCCATCTGGCCGCAGCGCGTAGGCCGTGCGCAGCACATCGATCAAATCCCAACGGCTGTTGCCGCCCTGCCATTCCCGGGCATAGGGGTCGAAGAAATTGCGATACAGACTGTAGCGGGTCATTTCATCGTCAAAGCGCAGGGTGTTATAGCCTGCGCCGCAGGTGCCGGGGGCCGCCAGCTCGGCATGCACCCGCGTCATGAAATCGGCTTCGGCCAGGCCTTTTTCCGCCAGTTGGCCGGGGGTAATGCCTGTGATCATGCACGCCGCCGGGTGCGGCAGGATATCGTCGCTGGGCTGGCAATAGAGGTTGACCGGAGGCCCTATCTCATTAAGGTCAAGGTCGGTGCGAATCCCGGCCACCTGCAGCGGACGGTCGCTGCGTGGGTTGATGCCAGTGGTTTCATAGTCGTACCAGAAGATCGAGGTCACGGGCTATTCCTGTGCTGAAGACCGACAAAGTCTAGGCGCTGGACGCCGCCCGGGGCCAGCGCCATGTGCACTGGATAAACATTCAGTGAAACCTTGGCGCATTTTCAGGTGTCACTTCCATCGACGACACTGCTAGCATCGGCCTCTCAATTTACGGGCTGCCCCAGAGGGTTGCCCATGCCAAGCCACGCCGCACTGCCAGGGAACGCAATGCCCATCGCGCCATTGGACACTCGCTACCAGATCGAGACCCCGGAAGGCATCGACCTGCCCTTGCGCCCCGCCGGGCTGATGCCTCGAGCCCTGGCCTTCGGCTTCGACCTGGGCCTGCGCGGCCTGATCCTCGGCATTCTTTTCATTGCCCTGGCGTTTCTCGGCAACCTGGGCGTCGGCCTGGGCTCGATCCTGCTGTTTCTCGTCAGTTGGTGGTACATGGTGCTGTTCGAAGTGCTCAACCAGGGCTGTTCACCGGGCAAGCAGGTCATGGGGCTGCGCGTGGTACAGGATGACGGCACGCCCATTGGCTGGTCTGCGTCGCTGATCCGCAACCTGCTGCGCTTTGTCGATATGTTGCCGTTCGGCTACTTCCTCGGTGCCATCAGTTGCCTGCAACATCCCCACTTCAAACGCCTGGGTGACATCGCAGCCGGGACCCTGGTTGTTTATCGCGAACAGCCCCTTTCTCGTCCCCAGTTGCCCCAGGCCCCGGCATTGCGCCTGCCCTTTGCCCTTGAGTTGAACGAGCAGCGCGCGATCCTGGGTTTTGCCGAGCGCCAGGGTGAACTTTCCGCCGAGCGGACCCATGAGCTGGCAGCGATTCTGGCCACGCCCTTGCAGGTTTCCCCGGCACGTGCCGTGGAGCAGCTCAATGGCGTGGCTCGCGGCCTGTTGGGGCCAACATGAAACAGAGCCTGTTCGAAACCCGTCACCAGCCGCACTGGCAGGCCTTTGCCGCGCAACTGGCACTGCTTGAACAAGGCAAGGCCAAAGCCCACGATCTGACGCGCTTCCCCCACGATTACCGACGCCTGTGCCAACACCTGGCACTGGCACAGGAGCGCGGCTACAGCAGCTACCTGGTAGACCCGCTGCAACAACTGGCCTTGCGCGGCCATCAACAGCTGTATCGCCATCGCAGCCAGCTCGGCGCCAAGACCCTGGGCTTCCTGCTGGCGGATTTTCCCCGTACGGTTCGCGAACAATGGCGCTTCGTGCTGGTAGCCAGCCTGCTGTTCTTTGGCAGCCTGGTTGGCATTGCCTTGCTGGTCTATCTGTTCCCCGACTTGATCTACACCATCGTCAGTACCCAGCAAGTGACCGAGATGCAAAGCATGTACGACCCCGACGCCAGTCGCCTGGGGCGTGCGGCCGAACGGGCATCGAGTGAGGACTGGATGATGTTCGGCTACTACGTCATGAACAACATCGGCATCGCATTCCAGACCTTCGCCGGCGGCTTGCTGTTCGGCCTGGGCAGCGTGTTTTTCCTGTTTTTCAATGGCCTGATGATCGGGGCCGTTGCCGGGCACCTGACACAAATCGGCTACGGGCAAACCTTCTGGTCCTTTGTCATCGGCCATGGCGCCTTCGAACTGACAGCCATTGCCCTGGCCGGCGCGGCAGGCCTGCAGTTGGGCTGGGCGTTGATCGCTCCGGGAGCGTTGCCCCGGGGTGAGTCACTGCGGCTGGCAGCCCGCAAGAGCGTGCAAATGATCTGCGGTGTGATGGTGTTCCTGCTTATCGCAGCCTTTATAGAAGCCTATTGGTCCTCCACCACCGCCGTACAGCCTTGGGGCAAGTACCTGGTGGGCGCTGCACTTTGGGCGCTGGTGATCGCCTATCTGTTGTTCGCCGGCAGGAGTCGTCATGCGCCTGAGTGACGCCAGCGTGGTGATTCGTCCTCGCTCCTCGTGGGAAGCCATGGACCTGGGGGTGTTGCTGGCCCGCGAGCACCGCGTGCTCTTGATGAGCAGTTGGGCCCTGGTGAGCCTGCCGATGTTTATCCTGATCAGCGTTTTGCTGTGGGACTACCCGTCTGTAGCCGTGCTGGTGTTCTGGTGGCTGAAACCGGCCTTTGAGCGCCTGCCGCTGTATATCCTGTCCAAGGTGCTGTTTGGCGAGACGCCCACGCTCAAACAGGCGCTGCGCCAATGGCCAGGACTGCTCAGGGGGCAACTGCTGGCCAGCCTGACCTGGAGGCGCTTTAGCCTCAGTCGCAGCTTTGCCATGCCCGTGGTGCAACTCGAAGGCCTCGGTGGCCTGGCCCGCCAACAACGGTTGGGGGTCCTGCAACAACGCAACGCTGGGGCGGCGCGCTGGCTGACGCTGATCGGCATTCACCTGGAAACAGCGCTATGGATTGGCTTGATGGCGCTGTTCTACCTGTTCCTGCCACAACAGGTAGAGCTGGACTGGGACTGGCAACAGTTGGCGCTGGCCAGCAGCCAGGACTGGCTCTGGCTGGAGCACCTGAGCAATGCCTTCTACGCCTTGATCCTGGTGTTCTGGGAGCCCATCTATGTAGCGTGTGGATTCAGCCTCTATCTGAACCGGCGTACGGTGCTCGAAGCCTGGGACCTGGAGTTGGTGTTCCGCCGCCTGCGCCAGCGCCTGGAAACGACAGTGGCCATCCTGCTGCTGGCGGTCGGCCTACTAGTGATCGTGCCAACACCCCAGGCCATGGCCAATTCACCGGTCGACTCGAAACCATTGAGCACGTCGCAGGCCAGCCAATCGATCAAGCGCCTGCTGGAACAACCCCCGTTCAAGAATCCGGAAACCGTCACCCGCTACCGTTTCGGCGAGGACAAGGGCACCAACAAAGCCAAGCCCGTGGATGATGCCAAGTTACCTGCCTGGCTTAAATCCTTGCTGGACAACCTCAACAGCGACACATTCAAGTCCCTGGCCATGGTGATGGAGGTGCTGCTCTGGGGCCTGCTGATCGCCGGGATTAGCCTGCTCGCCTGGCGCTATCGCGACTGGCTGCAGGCCTTTGTCAGCCGCCGCCGCGCCCCACGGTCCAAGGCGGCGCAGCCTGTGCCGTCACAACTGTTCGGCCTGGACATGGGCGTGGAAACCTTACCCGATGACATTGCCAGTGCCGCCGAGCAGCTGTGGGCCACCGAGCCCCGGGAAGCCCTTGGCCTGCTGTATCGCGGCCTGCTCAGCCGGCTGCTGCATGACTTCAACCTGCCACTGAAAAACGCCGATACCGAAGGCCAGGTCCTGGAACATGTGCGCCACTTGCAGCAGCCGC
This sequence comes from Pseudomonas sp. WS 5027, assembly GCF_012985695.1. NCBI lineage: Bacteria > Pseudomonadati > Pseudomonadota > Gammaproteobacteria > Pseudomonadales > Pseudomonadaceae > Pseudomonas > Pseudomonas sp. WS 5027. Next base: position 49,646 of record NZ_JAAQWU010000008.1, read on the forward strand.
AATTGCTGGCATTCAGCGACGACCTGACCCGGCACTGGCAAAACCTCGCCTACGGCCATCGCGTACCGCCTGCCCTGGCCCAACAACAGCTCTGCGCCCATTGGCGCAGCTTGTTCGCCAGCGAGGCCGTGCGATGAACCGGCCGCTGATCTGGTTCGGCCTGATCCTGGCTTGCCTGCTGACAGCCGGGGGCTTCTTCGCCTGGCACAAGGCGATTCCCTACGAAGAAGTGGTCGACCGCGGGCCGTCACCCGAAGCCCAGGCCAACCCCTATCTGGCGGCAGAGCAGTTCCTGCGCCAGCAAGGCCTGGCCGTCGAGCAAGCCCACAGCCTGGAGCGCCTGGCCACCCTGCCCGCCAAGGGCGCCAGCCTGCTGTTGCTCAGCGAGCGCAGCAGCATGACCCCGCATCAGGTTGACCAACTGCTGGACTGGACCCAGGCCGGCGGCCATCTGCTGTTGGTGGCCGAAGCCATATGGGATGAAGAAACCCAAGACAGCGGCGACTTGCTGCTCGATCGCCTGCAGTTGCGTCAGGCCTTCAGCGATGACTTCGACCAGCCGTCCACTGCCCGCAAGAGCAAGAAACTTGACCTGACACGCCTGTATGTCGATAACGAAACTGCACCGGCGTTTTTCAGTTTCGACACCGACTTCACCCTGATCGACCCCAGGCACCTGGCCCAGTTTTCGGCCAACAGCGCCAAGTCCAGTCACCTGATGCAACTCAATCTCGGGCATGGTCGCGTGACCGTGATCACCGACAGCGAGCTGTGGAAGACCCCGGCCATCGGCTTGCACGACAACGCCTGGTTGCTCTGGTACCTGACCCAGGGCAGCGATGTAACCCTGCTGTCCAACACGGACGTCGAAAACCTGTTCAGCCTCTTGCTGCGGTATTTCCCCCAGGCCCTGGTAGCACTTGCTGCCTTGATTCTGCTGGGGTTGTGGCGTGCCGGCATACGCCTGGGGCCCATCCGGGCGCCAGCGCCGAAAGCCCGCCGCCAGTTACAGGAACACCTGAATGCCAGTGCCGATTTCCTGCTGCGCCGCAGCGGGCAAAACAGCCTGTTGCAAGCCTTGCAGCGCGACATCCTGCGCACCGCGCGCCGCCGCCATCCCGGTTTCGACCAGTTGGACGCTGCAGGGCAGTGGCAGGCACTCGAACGCCTGACCCGCCAACCATCTTCAATTATCAGCCAGGCCCTCGGCCCTCTCCCGGCAAAGCGGCTTTCCAGCGCCGACTTCAGCCGCCAGGTGGCTTGCCTGCAAACCCTCAGGAATGCCCTATGAGCGATTCTCCAGTGGATGTATCCAACCCCCTCGACAGCGGGCGAGCCACCCAGTTGGCTCAAGCTTTGCGCACCGAGTTGCGCAAAGCCGTGATTGGCCAGGATGCGGTGATCGATGATGTGCTGACTGCGCTGATCGCCGGCGGCCATGTGTTGCTCGAAGGGGTTCCCGGCCTGGGCAAGACCTTGCTGGTGCGCGCCCTGGCCCGCTGCTTTGACGGCGATTTCGCGCGTATCCAGTTCACCCCGGACCTGATGCCCAGCGACGTCACCGGCCATGCCGTGTACGACTTGCACACCGAGCAGTTCAAGCTGCGCAAGGGGCCGTTGTTCACCCACCTGCTGCTGGCAGACGAGATCAACCGCGCACCAGCGAAAACCCAGGCCGCCTTGCTCGAAGCCATGCAGGAACGCCAGGTCACTCTCGAGGGTGAAGCCCTACCCATCGGCCAACCCTTCATGGTGCTTGCCACCCAGAACCCCATCGAACAGGAAGGCACTTATCCGCTACCGGAGGCGGAACTCGACCGCTTCATGCTCAAGGTACGCATGGACTACCCTGACGCGCAGCAAGAGTTGGATATGGTGCGTGAAGTGACCCGCTCCTCCCGCGCCGACATGCTTGACGTACAGCCGCTGCGCACCGTGCTCCAGGCCGATGATGTGCTGATGTTGCAGCAGGTCGCCAGTGAGTTGGCCCTGGATGAACAGGTGCTCGACTATGCCGTGCGCCTGGCACGCACCACGCGCACCTGGCCCGGCCTGGCCCTTGGCGCCGGTCCTCGCGCCTCCATCGCCCTGGTGCGCGGTGCCCGCGCCCGTGCGTTGCTGCGTGGTGGCGAGTTCGTGACCCCGGACGACATCAAGAGCTGCGCGCTGGCGGTATTGCGCCATCGGGTACGCATCGCCCCGGAGCTGGATATCGAAGGGTTGGAGGTGGATCAGGTGCTTACCCAGTTGCTCGACCAAGTGCCAGCGCCACGCCAGTGACTTGCCCATGAGACCCACTCGCCTGTTGCTCATCTGGCTCGCGGTGCTGCTGGGTCTGGGCATCGCCCTCGGAACGGCCATGGCCCTGCAACTCAAGGTGCCGGTCGCCCTGCACTCCGTGGCCTGGGGCCTGCTGCTGGCGCTGCTTTTGCTCGCATTGCTCGATGCTGTCCGCCTCAAACGCCGCCCTTCGCCACGCCTGCGGCGGCAGATGCCGGGCAGCCTGGCGCTAGGACGCTGGAGCGAGGTGCGGATTACCCTGGAGCATGACTATGCACAACCCCTGGCCGTGGAGGTGTTTGATCACGTACCAGATGGGTTGAGCGTGCAAAACCTGCCACAGCCCATCGCCCTGCGCCCCGGCGAACACAGCGAGCTGGGCTACCGCCTGCGCCCCTTGAGCCGCGGACACTTCAGCTTTGAGTGTTGTGAGGTGCACCTCCCCAGCCCTCTTGGGTTATGGACCGCAAAACGCCAACTGCCGCTCAAGGATGCCACCCGGGTCTATCCGGACTTTGCGCGCCTGTACGGTGCGCAATTGTTGGCGGTAGACAACTGGCTCAGCCAACTGGGTGTACGCCAGCGCCAGCGTCGCGGCCTGGGCCTGGAGTTTCACCAACTGCGTGAGTTTCGCGAGGGGGACAGCCTGCGTCAGATCGACTGGAAAGCCACGGCACGGCAACGCACACCGATCGCCCGGGAATACCAGGATGAGCGCGACCAGCAGATTGTCTTCATGCTCGATTGCGGACGGCGGATGCGCAGCCAGGACGGCGAACTGTCGCATTTCGACCACGCCCTCAACGCCTGCCTGCTGCTCAGCTACGTGGCCTTGCGCCAGGGCGATGCGGTGGGCCTGTGTACCTTCGCTTGCGACCAGCCGCGCTACTTGGCTCCAGTCAAGGGCAGCGGCCAGTTGAACCAGTTGCTCAACGCCGTATACGACCTGGACAGCACCCGGCGCGCGTCCGATTACCAGGCCGCAGCCAATCAGTTACTGGCTCGTCAGAAACGTCGGGCGCTGGTGATAGTCGTGACCAACCTGCGTGATGAAGACGACGAGGATCTGCTGACTGCGGTCAAGCGCATCAGCCGCCAGCATCGGGTCTTGGTGGCAAGCCTGCGCGAAGAAGTGCTGGATCACCTGCGCCAGGCCCCCGTGCAAACCCTGCCGGAAGCGCTGGCCTACTGTGGCGGCGTCGACTATCTCAACGCCCGCGAAGAACTCCATGACCGCCTGAAGGCACAGGGCCTCGCCGTCCTGGATGCTCACCCGTCGGATTTGGGTGCGGATCTGGTAACGCGCTATCTGGGTTGGAAAAAAGGCGGCGTGCTATGAAGGTGTACCTGGTACAGGTATCCGTTCAACGATCAGCACGTGGCCAACAACTGTCGTCGCGCTAGGCCGAAGCCTGCTGGGGAGCAAAACTGAAGTACTGCGACAACGCAAGGATCAATTGCCCGTACTCGGCAGGTGCCTGTAACAGCGTGAAACCCGAATCATAATGCTGAGGGTTGACGTCTTCACGGCTCCACAGGCACTTGGCAATGAAGTCGATTACATGCACATCCCCCTCGAGCCCGGGGATTTTCAAGCACAGCTCGAAATCCACGTTGATCATCATCGGTAGCTGACTGACCAGCATCAGGCCCTCACTGGAGATGTTCCCCAGATAACCGATGGGTTTGTCCGTGAAGCGGTTGAACACCTGCAAACAACAGGGCAACTGATGCCGCTCAATCCGTCGATTGGTAAACATGATGCCATCCAATGGCCATTATTCTGACCGTTCAGTGATTCGGGCCGGAGCGTTACCAACAACACCCCACTCTCCTTGGATCTCGGTGGGGCAACAGCCTCTGCCCTATCACTTTACCGCCGCCGAATCCGGAAACTGTATCTGTTTGAATTGAAAGTTGTACAAACAGACATCGAAAGGATAGCCCATCTCTGGCAAGAGGCCAGCTATGAAATGATAGGCGCCATCACAAAGCGGCTGGCCTTGCTCGTGCAGGGCTTACACCTGGGTAATGCCCCAGTTGTTGCAGCGTATCCAGGCGTGCACGAGCGCGGAACGCGTATTCGCTCGACGGGTACTGGCTGATGATGAACTGATAGGTCTGCACCGCGTCCACAAACAACTTCTGCCGCTCCAGGCATTGCCCACGCAGCATCGAGACTTCCGGTTGCACATAACGACGCGAGCGGCTCTCACGGTCGACCTGGGACAATTCCAGGGTGACCCGTTCGCAGTCACCGACGTTGTACGCCCGGTAGGCATTGTTCAAATGATGGTCCATCGACCAACGGGTGCAGCCGACAACACTGACGGCCAGGGCAGCAATGATCAAAACTCGCATGGGGTGTTCTCCTGTCTTGAGCAGTGTATCGACCCTTGGGCGAAAATCTTCAAGGTTGTTCGTAGGCGTCATAGAGTGAAAACAAGCGAATCGACAATAAGTAGTGCAAACGAACAATGACTACAGCCAAAGAGCATAGTAGCCTTCCCCAGCGCTAGAACTCAGGAGTCCGTGCATGTCCGTCCGTCGTACCAAAATCGTCGCCACCCTTGGCCCGGCCAGTAACTCGCCGGAAGTCCTCGAACAGCTGATTCTGGCTGGCCTGGACGTTGCCCGTCTGAACTTCTCCCACGGCACCCCGGACGAGCACAAGGCTCGCGCCAAGCTGGTACGTGACCTCGCCGCCAAGCATGGCCGCTTCGTCGCGCTGCTGGGTGACCTGCAAGGTCCGAAGATCCGTATCGCCAAATTCGCCAACAAGCGTATCGAGCTGAAGATTGGTGACAAATTCACCTTCTCCACCAGCCATCCGCTGACCGAAGGCAACCAGCAGGTCGTGGGTATCGACTACCCGGACCTGGTGAAAGACTGCGGCGTCGGCGACGAACTGCTGCTGGACGACGGCCGTGTGGTCATGCGTGTCGACACCGCCACCGTCACCGAGCTGAACTGCACCGTGATCATCGGTGGCCCGTTGTCCGACCACAAAGGCATCAACCGTCGCGGTGGCGGCCTGACTGCACCGGCCCTGACCGAGAAAGACAAGGCTGACATCAAGCTCGCCGCCGAAATGGAAGTGGACTACCTCGCCGTGTCCTTCCCACGCGACGCTGCCGACATGGAATACGCCCGCCAACTGCGCGACGAAGCCGGCGGTACTGCCTGGCTGGTGGCGAAGATCGAGCGCGCTGAAGCCGTGGCCGACGACGAAACCCTCGACGGCCTGATCAAGGCGTCCGACGCCGTGATGGTTGCCCGTGGCGACCTCGGCGTGGAAATCGGTGACGCTGAACTGATCGGCATCCAGAAGAAAATCATCCTGCACGCACGCCGCCACAATAAAGCGGTGATCGTTGCGACCCAGATGATGGAGTCGATGATCCAGAACCCGATGCCGACCCGTGCCGAAGTGTCCGACGTGGCCAACGCCGTGCTCGACTACACCGACGCCGTGATGCTCTCGGCCGAAAGTGCTGCCGGCCCGTACCCGCTGGAAGCGGTCCAGGCCATGGCGCGGATCTGCGTCGGCGCTGAAAAGCACCCGACCAGCAAGACCTCCAGCCACCGCATCGGCAAGGTGTTCGAAAGCTGCGACCAGAGCATCGCCCTGGCCGCCATGTACACCGCCAACCACTTCCCGGGCGTGAAGGCGATCATCGCCCTGACCGAAAGTGGCTACACCCCGTTGATCATGTCGCGCATCCGCTCCTCGATCCCGATCTACGCGTTCTCTCCGCACCGCGAAACCCAGGCCCGCGCGGCCATGTTCCGTGGCGTGTACACCGTACCATTCGATCCGGCGTCGCTGCCGCCTGAGCAAGTCAGCCAGGCAGCCATCGACGAACTGCTCAAGCGTGGCGTGGTGGAGAAAGGCGATTGGGTGATCCTGACCAAGGGTGACAGCTACCACACCATCGGCGGCACCAACGGCATGAAGATCCTGCACGTTGGCGACAAGATGGTCTGAGTGACCCGCTGAAAGCAAAAGCCCTGGCATGTGAGTGCCGGGGCTTTTTGCTGTTCAGATCATGGTGATGTGCTGACTGGACCGACCTCATCGCGGCATAGGTATCTACACAACTTTCAGAAACTGACGAACTCCCCCGTGGCGAGCGGGCTTGCCACAACAGCCCTATCTGCTTGGCTTTATGCGATGCAGCAAAATTGTGTAGATACCTATGCCCGCGAAAGCGTCATCAGCGCCGGGCAATAAACCCCGACAACGCCGCAATCGCCTCCGGCGACCTCAACCGCTGGGTAAACAATGCGCCCTCCTCCTCAATCACCTGGCGCAACTGTTCGCGGTCAACACTCTTCATCAACTGCTTGCTGATCTGCACCGCGCCCGGCGCCAGGGTCTCGAAGCGTTCAGCTACCTCCCGCGCCTTGGCCAAGGCTGCTTCACCACTGTCCAGCGCTTGCGTGGCAATGCCCCACTGCGCAGCCTGCTCCCCACTGAACCCTTCGCCCAACAGCAGCAACTCAGCGGCTTTCGCATGCCCGAGCAAGCGCGGCAGGATCAGGCTGGAGCCAAATTCCGGGCACAGTCCCAAGTTGACGAACGGCATGCGCAACCGGGCATCACGGCTGACATACACCAGGTCGCAATGCAGTAACAGCGTGGTACCAATGCCCACAGCAGCGCCGGCCACAGCGGCAATCACCGGTTTGCGGCAGTTCAGCAGGCTTTTCATAAAGAGGAACGGGGGGCTGTCCAGGTCCGTGGGCGGTTGCTGCAAGAAGTCGCCGATATCGTTGCCGGCGGTAAAACACGTACTGCTGCCCTGCAGCAGCACGGCATTGACCGTGTTGTCCGCATCGGCTTGCTCCAGCGCCGTCGCCAAGTGGTGGTACATGGCGCGAGTCAGGGCATTTTTCTTGTCGGGGCGGTTGAGCTGCAGGATCAGCAACCCACGGTCACGTTGCAGCAGGATGGCTTCGGTCATGGTGAGTCTCGCAGATAGACATCAGCGCTCAACCACGAGGCAGAAAAACATCGGCCAGCAGTTGATTGCGCGGCAAGCCAGCCAGGAACAGGCGCTTGGAAAAGGCCTCGACACTGCTGGGGTGCCCGCAGAGTAAAGCCAGGGTTTGCCGGGAAACAAGCCGCAGTTGCGCCAAAGCGCCGGCCAACTGCGCCGCTGTCCACAGCTCGACGGTGAGGTTTTCATGGCGGGCAGCAAGCTGGGCCAGGGGCTCGGCCAGATAATGGGCGTGCGTATCATGGGCCAGGTGAATCACGCGGATGGCGCCCTGGTGATCCTGGCGCAACGCTTCGCGCAATACCCCCCACAACGGGCCCAGGCCGGTGCCGGAGGCCAGCAGCCACAGTGGCCGGGATTGCCAGTCGGGGTCGTAGTGCAACGCCCCGCCGCGCAATTGGCCCAGACGCAGTTGATCACCAGCCTGTAGCCGCCGGGCAAGATCGCTGAACTCGCCGGGCAGGCGGCAATCGAGATGGAACTCCAGGAACGGATCTTCCCCAGGCAAGCTGGCCAGGGAGTAAGGCCGCGCCACCGTACCCGCCCATAACACCAAATGCTGCCCGGCCCGGTAACGCAGGCCCCGCTCCGGTTGCAGGCGCAGACGCAGCACCGTCGGGTGCAACCAGTCCGCGCTCAGTACCGTGGCCGCCGTGCCGTCGCGCAACGGATCAAAGGCCTCAACCTGCACATCACCCGTGACCAGGCATTGGCAGGCCAGGCGCCAGCCATCCTGGCGCTGGGCCGGGCTCAGGGCGTCAGGTTGCTGGTCCTCGACCTCACCCCGGCAACGCACCAGACAGGCATGGCAACTGCCCGCCCGACAGCTGTAGGGCACGGCCACCCCGGCCTGGTTCAAGGCATCCAGCAGATTGCTGCCGGTGGAGACCGACCAGTGGCGTGCGCCGACGTGCAGTTCAGGCATAAAACTCTTCAACTGTAGGAGCGAGCTGGCTCGCGAATGTCGCTAACGATAACGCGGGCTGCCTGACGAAACCCACCAGATTCACGTTTTTCGCTAGCAAGCTCGCTCCTACAACTCAATCGAGCCAGCCATTCATGACCATCGTCGGGTGTATCGGCCACCGCACCGGGTTATACTGCCGCGCCTTTTTAGCGTCGCGCCAGCACTACCCGGCGTGCCTTGGAAAGGGTGGCTCCAGCGACCGATGCACCCATCTGAAGCCACCTTTATTGAATGTTCCCTTATAGAGGAGCGCGACTCATGACCGTGATCAAGCAAGACGACCTGATTCAGAGCGTTGCCGACGCCCTGCAATTCATTTCCTACTACCACCCCGTTGACTTCATCCAGGCGATGCACGAGGCCTACCTGCGCGAAGAATCGCCAGCTGCCCGTGACTCCATGGCCCAGATCCTGATCAACTCGCGCATGTGTGCCACCGGCCACCGCCCGATCTGCCAGGACACCGGGATCGTTACCGTGTTCGTGCGCGTAGGCATGGATGTACGTTGGGATGGCGCCACCATGGGCCTGGACGATATGATCAACGAAGGCGTGCGTCGCGCCTACAACCTGCCGGAAAACGTCCTGCGGGCCTCGATCCTCGCCGACCCGGCAGGTAGCAGGAAGAACACCAAGGACAACACCCCAGCGGTAATCCACTACTCCATCGTCCCGGGTAACACCGTGGAAGTGGACGTGGCCGCCAAAGGCGGTGGTTCCGAGAACAAGTCGAAAATGGCCATGCTCAACCCGTCCGACTCGATCGTCGACTGGGTCCTCAAGACCGTTCCGACCATGGGCGCCGGCTGGTGCCCACCGGGCATGCTCGGCATTGGTATCGGCGGCACCGCCGAGAAAGCCGCCGTCATGGCCAAGGAAGTGTTGATGGAATCCATCGACATCCATGAGCTGAAAAAGCGCGGCCCTTCCAACCGTATCGAAGAGATGCGCCTGGAGCTGTTCGAGAAGGTCAACCAACTGGGGATCGGCGCCCAGGGCCTGGGTGGCCTGACCACCGTGCTCGACGTGAAGATCATGGATTACCCGACCCACGCCGCCTCGTTGCCGGTGTGCATGATCCCCAACTGCGCCGCCACCCGTCACGCACACTTCGTGCTCGACGGTTCGGGCCCGGCCTCGCTGGAAGCGCCGCCGCTGGACGCCTACCCGGAAATCGTCTGGGAGGCCGGCCCGTCGGCCCGCCGCGTCAACCTTGACACCCTGACCCCGGAAGACGTGCAGAGCTGGAAACCGGGCGAAACCGTGCTGCTCAACGGCAAGATGCTCACCGGTCGCGACGCGGCGCACAAGCGCATGGTCGAGATGCTGAACAAGGGTGAAACCCTGCCGGTGGACCTCAAGGGTCGCTTTATCTACTACGTCGGCCCGGTCGATCCGGTGCGCGAAGAAGTGGTTGGCCCGGCTGGCCCGACCACCGCTACGCGGATGGACAAGTTCACCCGCCAGATCCTCGAGCAGACGGGCCTGTTGGGCATGATCGGCAAATCCGAGCGCGGCCCGACCGCCATCGAAGCGATCAAGGACCAGAAGGCTGTGTACCTGATGGCCGTGGGCGGCGCCGCCTACCTGGTGGCGCAAGCCATCAAGAAGTCGCGTGTGGTGGCCTTCGCCGAACTGGGCATGGAAGCGATCTACGAGTTCGACGTCAAGGACATGCCGGTCACTGTGGCTGTCGACAGCAACGGCGAGTCGGTCCACATCACTGGCCCTGCCATCTGGCAGAAAAAGATCAGTGAGAGCCTGGCGGTAGAAGTGCAGTAAGCACCTCCCTGCAAGGATAAAAGGCGACTGTGGCTCCATGCCGCAGTCGCCTTTTTTGTGTCTGGTGATTTTGTCGCAGCGAGCGGGCTTATGTGGGAGCGGGCTTGCCCGCGATGGCCTCACCTTGGTGTTACTGATACACCGAGGCGCCTGCATCGCGGGCAAGCCCGCTCCCACACAAGCCCGCTCGCCACAAGATCCAAGCGGCACATGTTATGGTGCTCGCCCCCTACTGCAGCTGTTCATTCTCGTATGATCGCGATCCCTCGCCCATTGCGTTTGACCTTCTACTCCCTGCTGATTATTGCCGGCGCCGTCTTGGCTGCCGCAGTCGCCATCCGCCAGGCCGAACGCCAGTCCCTGGTGGACGATGCCGGGCGTGCGAACCAGCAGTTGGCGCTATATGCCAACTCCTTGCACACCCTGATCGAACGCTACCGCGCCCTGCCCGCCGTGCTGGCCCTGGACTCGGAAATGATCCGCGCCCTGAAAAGCCCGCTGGATCCGACGACCCAGGAGGTGCTCAATCACAAACTGGAGCGCATCAACGGTGCCGCGCAGTCTTCCACCCTGGAATTGATGGACCGTACCGGCCTGGCCGTGGCTGCCAGTAACTGGCGCTTGCCCAGCAGTTATGTCGGCCACAACTATGCGTTTCGTCCCTACTTCAGCCAGACCCGCAGCCAGGGCACCGGGCGTTTTTATGCGGTGGGGGTGACCACCGGGATTCCGGGGTATTTCCTCTCCAGCGCCGTGGTGGATGAGCAGAATCAGTTCCTCGGCGCCATGGTAGTGAAGCTGGAGTTCCCGGAGTTGGAACGCGAATGGGCCCAGGGCGATGACCTGCTGCTGGTCAGCGATGCCCGGGGCATCGTGTTTATCGCCAATAAACCCGGATGGCGCTACCGCAACCTGCGCGCGCTGTCGGCCAACGACCTAGCCGAACTCAAGGCCACGCGTCAATACGACAAGAAACAACTGCTGCCCCTGGATACCCAGACCTTGCAGCGCTTCGACGAAAACAGTCACCTGGTCCGCGTGGCCGGCCCCGAAGGCACCGCCAACTACATCTGGGAATCCCTGCCGCTCAAAGCTGAAGGCTGGACCCTGCACCTGCTGCGCAAACCCCAGGTGGCCTTTGAGGATCAGCGCAACGCTGGCCTCGCCGCCGCCGGCCTGTGGTTGGCGCTGGTGTTCCTGCTGTTGTTCCTGACCCAGCGCTGGCGCCTGGCCCGCTTGCGCCAGCGCAGCCGCGAAGAACTGGAGCGCCTGGTGCAAGAGCGTACCCAGGCCCTGCGCACCGCCCAGGATGGCCTGGTGCAATCGGCCAAGCTGGCGGCGCTGGGGCAGATGTCTGCGGCCCTGGCCCATGAAATCAACCAGCCGCTGACCACCCAGCGCATGCAACTGGCAACCTTGCGCCTGCTGCTCGATCACGGGCGCATCGACGACGCGTACCAAGCGCTGACGCCATTGGACGATATGCTCACCCGCATGGCCGCCCTGACTGGCCATCTGAAAACCTTCGCCCGCAAAAGCCCCAGCGGCCTGCGCGAACGCCTGGACCTGGCGACCGTGGTCGACCAGTCCCTGCACTTGCTCGACGCCCGCCTGCGTGACGAAGCCGTCGCCACCGTGCTCGACCTGACCCGCCCGGCCTGGGTCCGCGGCGATGCCATTCGCCTGGAACAGGTGCTGATCAACCTGCTGCGCAATGCCCTGGACGCCATGGCCAACAAACCGCGCAAACGCCTGGAAATCCGCCTGCACGCCGATCAACAACTGTGGCACCTGAGCGTCAGCGACAGCGGCGGTGGCATTGCCGAGGAGCACCTGAATAACGTGTTCGACCCGTTTTTCACCACCAAGCCGGTGGGTGACGGGCTCGGACTCGGGTTGGCGGTGTCCTACGCTATCGTGCATGAACTGGGCGGACGCCTGAGTGTTGCCAATCACGGCGACGGCGCCGTATTCACCCTGACCCTGCCCATCGCACTGGAGGCGCCAGACCTATGCTGAACGCGGTGATCGTGGTTGATGACGAGGCCAGCATCCGCACGGCCGTGGAGCAGTGGCTGAACCTCTCGGGGTTCGAGGTGCAGTTGTTCAGCCGCGCCGAGGACTGCCTGGCGCAACTGCCCAGGGATTTTCCCGGGGTGATTCTCAGCGATGTGCGCATGCCGGGCCTCAGCGGCCTGGAGTTGCTGGCCGAGGTGCAACGGCGCGATGCCGGCTTGCCGGTGATCCTGCTGACCGGCCACGGTGACGTGCCGATGGCCGTCGAAGCGATGCGCGACGGCGCCTACGACTTTCTGGAAAAACCCTTCAGCCCCGACGCCCTGCTCGCCAGCCTGCGCCGGGCCCTGGACAAGCGCGGGCTGATCCTGGAAAACCGCCGCCTGCACCAACAGGCCGATCATCGGGCCAAGCTGGAGTCGAGCCTGCTGGGGGTGTCCCGCAGCCTGCAGACACTGCGCCGCCAGGTCCTGGATTTGGCGGCCCTGCCGGTCAACGTGCTGATCCGTGGCGAGACCGGCAGCGGCAAGGAACTGGTCGCTCGCTGCCTGCATGACTTCGGGCCACGGGCAAAAAAACCTTTTGTCGCGCTCAACTGCGCCGCGATTCCCGAGCAACTGTTTGAAGCCGAGTTGTTCGGCCATGAAAGCGGCGCCTTCACCGGCGCCCAGGGCAAGCGCATCGGCAAACTGGAGTATGCCAACGGCGGTACGTTGTTTCTCGACGAGATCGAAAGCATGCCCCTGGCCCAGCAGGTGAAACTGCTGCGGGTATTGCAGGAGCAGACGCTGGAGCGCCTGGGCTCGAACCAGAGCATCAAGGTCGACCTGCGCATCATTGCCGCGACCAAGCCCGACCTGCTGGACGAAGCCCGTGCCGGCCGTTTCCGTGAGGACCTGGCCTACCGCCTGACCGTGGCGCAACTGCGCCTGCCACCACTGCGCGAACGCCGCGAAGATATCCCGCTGCTGTTCGAACACTTTGCCCAGAGCGCCGCCGAACGCCTGGGCCGCGAAGCCGCACCACTCAGCGGGCCGCAACTGGGGCGACTGCTCAGCCATGACTGGCCCGGCAACGTGCGCGAACTGGCCAACGTTGCCGAACGCCAGGTGCTGGGTCTGGGCGAGCCGGAACCGGAAGGTATCGAGGCAGGGCAATCCCTGGCGGCGCAGCAGGAAGCCTTTGAGGCTCACTGCTTGAAAGCCGCGTTGACCCGGCACAAGGGCGATATCAAGGCGGTGCTGGCCGAGCTGCAACTGCCAAGGCGTACGTTCAATGAGAAGATGCAGCGCCATGGGCTGACCCGGGAAATGTTTATGTCGATGGACTGAGGGGGCTGCTGAGGGCCTCATCGCTGCTATCTACACAACTTTCAGAAACTGACGACCTCCCCTGTGGCGAGCGGGCTTGTCGGAACGCCGCATCGCCCGCGCTGGGCTGCGAAGCAGCCCCAGTAAGCCGAGTGCGCCGTATTAGATACATCGTGGAGGCTGATTTGGGGCTGCTCCGCAGCCCAGCGCGGGCGATGCGGCGTTCCGACAAGCCCGCTCGCCACAGGGGAGTTCGTCAGTTTCTGAGGTTGTGTAGATACCGATGCTGCGACAAGGACAGTCGCCATAAGCGGATTTCCGCTCACCACCCAAAAATAATCAGCGGCTTTCCGCTCAAAAAAATCCCCCACCCCTTCTAGACCGGGCCTCACCCGGCTTGGCACAGCTCCTGCTATAGCTTGCGCCAGGCTGCGCTGACGCGCGCTCCACAAAAACAATGACATGAAGGATCCTTCAATGGATAACTCCAACTCCCTGCCTCTGGGGTCGGCCGCCGTGCCGGCAAAAGAACGCACCACCTCCAGCCGGATCAAGTCGATCTTCAGCGGATCGGTCGGCAACATGGTCGAGTGGTACGACTGGTACGTCTACGCGGCCTTCTCGCTGTACTTCGCAAAAACCTTCTTCCCAAAGGGCGACACCACTGCCCAACTGCTCAATACCGCTGCGATCTTCGCCGTGGGCTTCCTGATGCGCCCGATCGGCGGCTGGTTGATGGGCCTGTACGCTGACAAAGTCGGGCGTAAAAAAGCCCTGATGGCCTCGGTCTACCTGATGTGCTTCGGCTCATTGCTGATTGCCCTGAGCCCGGGCTATGAAATCATCGGTATCGGCGCGCCGATCCTGCTGGTATTTGCCCGTTTGCTGCAGGGCCTGTCGGTGGGCGGCGAATACGGCACCTCCGCCACTTACCTCAGCGAGATGGCGACCAAGGAACGTCGTGGTTTCTACTCCAGCTTCCAGTACGTGACCCTGATCTCTGGCCAGCTCATCGCCCTGGCCGTATTGATCGTGCTGCAACAATTGCTCACCACCGAAGAACTGTATGCCTGGGGCTGGCGTATCCCGTTCGCCATCGGCGCCCTGTGTGCGGTGGTGGCGCTGTACCTGCGACGCGGCATGGAAGAAACCGAATCGTTCACCAAGAAGGAAAAAGCCAAGGAAAGCGCCATGCGCACCTTGATGCGCCATCCCAAGGAACTGATGACCGTGGTCGGCCTGACCATGGGCGGCACCCTAGCCTTCTACACCTACACCACCTACATGCAGAAGTACCTGGTGAACACCGTCGGCATGAGCATCTCCGACTCCACCACTATTTCTGCGGCCACGCTTTTCCTGTTCATGTGCCTGCAGCCGATTGTCGGCGGCCTGTCGGACAAGGTCGGTCGCCGGCCGATCCTGATCGCGTTCGGCATCCTCGGGACGCTGTTCACCGTGCCGATCCTCACCACCCTGCACACCGTCCAGACCTGGTGGGGCGCGTTCTTCCTGATCATGGCGGCACTGATCATCGTCAGCGGCTACACCTCGATCAACGCCGTGGTGAAAGCCGAACTGTTCCCGACCGAAATCCGCGCACTGGGTGTAGGCCTGCCTTACGCACTGACCGTGTCGATCTTCGGCGGCACCGCCGAATACATCGCACTGTGGTTCAAGAGCATCGGCATGGAAACCGGCTACTACTGGTACGTGACCGCGTGTATTGCCGTGTCGCTGCTGGTCTACATCACCATGAAAGACACCCGCAAACACTCGCGGATTACCACGGACTGACCGTTCGCCAGGTATAGAAAAGGGGCCATGTCATGCAATGACATGGCCCCTTTTTTCATCCTCTATCAGGACAGCTCAGCCAGCGGCTGGCGGTTGTCCCGGCGCTGTACATACCAGGCCCCGGCGATCATCACCACCAGCACCGCCGCCAGCACCGCCGACGAGCCCACCGTGCCAAAGTCCAGGCCGCCCTTTTCATGGGGTTTGGTCAGGAAGTCGCCGAGGGTCGCGCCAAAGGGTCGGGTCAAGACAAACGCTATCCAGAACAACACCACCGACGAAACTGTCGTGCAGTACTTGAGCGCCACCACCAGCAGGATGCTTGCGCCGATCAACATGGCACCGCCGGCAAAGCCTAAGCCCGAGTCGTCGGCCAGGAAGTCGCCCAACGCCGTGCCCAGAGTGTTGGAGAGCAGGATCGCGATCCAGTAGAACAGCTCGCCACGCGGGGTCTGCACCTTGTTCACGTTCAGCGAATTGCCGCTCAAGTACCAAACGGCGAAGACCATCAACAACAGCACAATCAGGATCATCGAGCCGGAGGCGTACCCCAGGCCCAGGGTGCGGTCCATAAAATCGGACATGGTGGTGCCCGCCGTGCTCGTCGACAGAATCACGATCCAGTACAGCACCGGGTTGTAGGTTTTCGACCATAACTGCGTCAGTAACGTGATCAGGAACACGCTGAGCAGGATCATCGAACTGATGGCATAGCCGACGCTCAGAGTCATCGACAACAAGTCCCCAGCGGTTTCGCCAAGGGTGGTCGCACAGATCTTCATGACCCAGAACGCCAGGGTAATCTGAGGAAGTTTGTTCATTGTGCAGAAGGCTCCAGAGTTCAGTCTCTAAAGGCCGACTCATGGGGGGGTATCGACCTGGCGTGAAGACTGGCCGTACAGCTGTGAAAAATAGGTGGGCACTGGATGAAAATTCCATACGCTCGCTAGAAATCCTGCCCTTGGGCCTGCACTATTGCGCTTTTCCCGCCGCAGGAACCCCGTCCATGCACGACGACATCCATTTCTATGAACCCGCCAACGGCCACGGCCTGCCCCATGACCCGTTCAACGCCATCGTCGGCCCGCGACCGATTGGCTGGATTTCGTCCCAGGACAACGAAGGCCGCCTGAACCTGGCGCCCTACAGTTTTTTCAACGCCTTCAACTACATTCCACCGATCATTGGTTTTTCCAGCGTCGGGCGCAAAGACAGCCTGAACAACATTGAGCAGACCGGCGAATTTGTCTGGAACCTGGCCACGCGCCCACTGGCCGAGCAGATGAACCAGAGCTGCGCCGCCGTGTCCCCCGAGGTCAACGAGTTTGAACTGGCCGGGTTGACGCCGGTGGCGTCCAAGGTGATTGCCGTGCCCCGAGTGGGCGAAAGCCCGGTGTCGTTCGAGTGCAAGGTGACGCAGATCATTCAGCTGCAACGGGCCGATAAGGAGCTGGTGCCTAGCTGGCTGGTGCTCGGCGAAGTGGTCGCGGTGCATATCGCCAAGTGGCTGCTCAAGGATGGGGTATACGACACGGCGGCTGCCGAGCCGATTCTGCGAGGTGGTGGGCCGGCGGATTACTTCCAGTTGGGCCCGGAAGCGCTGTTCAAGATGTACCGCCCGGGTGCTAACAAACCCTGATTGGATGGAATGCAATTAAAAATGTGGGAGCGGGCTTGCTCGCGAAAGCGGTGGATCAGTACCAAATTGGTTGGCTGACACAACGCTTTCGCGAGCAAGCCCGCTCCCACACAAAACCCGCTCCCATAGCTGGGTCGGTGGTGTTCTCTAGTTTGTTGCGGTCGCCCAGGCCAGTTGGCCCTCTTGATCGATATCGATCAAGCGCTCCAGTTGCTGGGCCGCTGCATCGTCAGCGTCGTCGGCAGTCTTGAACAGTTGGCCATCAAGGATCTTGTGAAAGCGCGGTGCGCTCATGCCATCCAGTGCCTTGACGGCGATGGCGGCGCTATAGCCCCCTTGGTCTTCACGCACCAGGGCGGAAACAGCTTCGTGGTGGGCAAACTCTTTACGTGCCATGTTGCAGGTCCTGGCCAATGGAAAGTCGGCCATTCTAAACCCTAACCGGCCAATTGCAGGTACTCGCCGTAGGCATTGGCGGCGGATGCGTCGGTGAAGGTCTGGAAGTCCATGCTGCGCACGACCATGTCGTTCAACAGCTCGGTAAACAGCATCAGCGCCGGCGAGCTGAAGTAGGCGCTCATCGCCTGTTCGCTGCTCCAGAAACCTGAGACCAGCCATACATCGGGGTCAACCTGGGAATGCTGCAACGAGAATTGCAGGCAACCCTGAGCCTGGCGGCCCGGTTCGATCAAACTGCTCAAGCGTGCACCCAGTTCGGTGCTGCACCCGCTGCGGGCGCGGATAAAGGCCATATGGCTCGCGGGAATGGGGGTGGACATGTTCGACTCTCCCGTTGAGAAGTGATGCTCGGCAAGCACTGTGGGGGCGTGCTGCCACACGGTCAAAGATACGGGCGCGAGCCTCTGCTCGGTTAGTCGATTTCTGCCGGCTTATTGCACAATCCTGCCAGAAACCTAGAGAGACGCTGTGGCGCCAGGCTTTATTTCATGGACAGGCGCCTTGTTTCAGGGAGATGACAGGCCGTGCGCTTGCCTGATTCAAGACGCGCCGCAGGATCAGGCAAGGATTGTGCAGAATCGGCCTAACACCACTGGAACAGGCACCGCTAAGCTGTGCCGATCAAAGAAGCATGCAGAGGACGCCCCATGTCGTCGCCCGAACAACAGTCCATTCCCCTCGATGCCGAGATGGAAAAACAGCGCGCCGAGCTGGCCGGTATCGTGCGCAGGCATACCTGGGAGGACGGTTCCTACGGCACGGCGATCACCTCGTTGTACCTGAACCGCCACAACACGCCGCGCGACTTCATGCCAGTGCTGGTGGAGCCCGCCCTGTGCATCCTCGCCAACGGCAGCAAAGAGGTGCGCCTGGCCGACGAAATCTTTGCCTACGACCCACTCAACTACCTGGTGTTCTCGGTCGCGATGCCAGTGGCCGGGCGGATCATCGATGCCACGCCCGAAGACCCCAACCTGTCAGTACGGATCAATATCGACCCGGCGCAACTGACCGCGTTGATTGCCGAAGCCGGCCCGATGGGCGTGCCTACGCGCCCGACATCGCGCGGGATGTATGTCGACCGGATCGACACCCAACTGCTCGATGCGGTACTGCGCCTGGCACGCCTGTTGGATACGCCCAAAGACATCGCGATGTTGGCGCCGTTGATCAATCGCGAAATTCTCTACCGCCTGCTGCGCGGGCCACAGGGCTATCGCCTGTACGAAATTGCCGTGGCCAATAGTCAGAGCCATCGGGTCAGCCGTGCGATCACCTGGTTGAACGGAAACTACGAACAACCGCTGCGCATCGACGACCTGGCCAAGGAAGTGAATCTGAGCGTGTCGACCCTGCACCACCGCTTCAAGGCCATCACCGCCATGAGCCCGCTGCAGTACCAGAAACAGCTACGCCTGCAGGAAGCACGGCGGCTGATGATCGCCGAAGGCCTGGAGGCCTCGGCGGCCGGATATCGGGTGGGGTATGAAAGCCCGTCGCAGTTCAGCCGGGAATACAGCCGATTGTTTGGCGCGCCGCCGTTGCGCGACTTGGCCAGGCTACGCCAAAACATCTGACCCACCGCGTCACCCTGTAGGAGCTGGCTTGCCAGCTCCTACAGGGTGACGCGGTGTTGCTTAGTCCTGGGATCGGGGCAGTTGCAAGGTCACCCGCAGGCCACCTTCACGCAAATTCTGCAGGCTTACTTCGCCGCCATGGCTGTGGGCGATATTGCGGGCAATCCCCAACCCCAGGCCATAGCCCTGCTGCTGCCCGGCCAGGCGAAAGTGCGGTTCGAAAACCTGCTCCAAACGCTGCTCCGGCACACCCGGCCCCTCGTCATCCACGTGCAGGATGAACTGCGCACCATCGTCTTCGATACGCAGGTGAGCGTTCTGCCCGTACTTCAGGGCGTTATCGATCAGGTTGCCAATGCAGCGCTTGAGCGCCAGGGGCTTGCCCGGATAGGCCGTCAACGCCCGACCGTGCTGGGTCACGCGCCCATTGCCATTGGGTGCCAGGTACGGCTCCACCAGGCAGTCGAGCACATGATTGAGGTCCACCGGCTCGATGTTCTCGTGGATATCCGTGTCCTTCACGCACTGCAACGCGCCCTTGACCAGCAGCTCCAGCTCATCCAGGTCACGGCCAAACTTGGCTTGCAGCTTTTCATCTTCCAGCAGTTCCACGCGCAGCCGCAGGCGTGTGATCGGGGTGCGCAGGTCGTGGGAAATTGCGCTGAACAACTGGCTGCGTTCGGTCAGGTAGCGACTGATCCGCTCGCGCATGACATTGAACGCACGCCCCACTTCCACCACTTCGCTGCCGCCACCTTCGGCCACCGGCTCCACGTCGGCGCCCAGGGACAGGTCCCGCGCCGCCCGCGCCAGGCGCTTGAGCGGCCGGCTCTGCCAATGCACCAGCAGACCGATAAACAGCAGCAGGAAGCCACTGGTCAGTACGATAAACCACACCTGTTGGGAGGGCAGGCCCTGTTCTTCGAGGCTGGTGTAGGGTTCGGGCAGCAACGAGGCGATATACAGCCACTCGCCGGCGCCCAACTCGATCTGCGTCACCAGCACCGGCGGGTTGACCGGTTCCAGGGTCAATGCGTAATGCGCCCAGGAACGTGGCAACTCATCGAGCTTGAGCCCGGCATTGAAAATGCGCAGGTCTTCGGCACTGACAAACTCCACCGAAAAGTGCACGTCACTGCCCAGGGTCTGGCGTAGCACTTCATCCACGGCACCGAGCACTGCCTGTTTGCGTGGGGTTTGCGGCAAAATCTGCATATCCAGCGGCTTGTCGTTGAGCGTCACGACAAAGCGCGTACCGCCCATGCTGCGCAGTTGGTCAAGCACCAGCGGCCGATAAGCCACCGGCAGCGAGCGGAAATAGCTGACGCTTGCAGTCATCGAGTGGGCCAGGCTACGGGCGCTAGTGACCAGGCCTTCAAGCTGGGTAGCGCGCAACTGCGACACCCAGATCACGCTGGATAAGGCCTGGGCAAACAGCACCGCCAACAGGGTCAGCAGCAGCATGCGCCCCAGCAACGAGCGCGGCACCGGAATGCGCCGGCGTTCAGTGGGCATTGCTGGCAACCACACTGGCCGCCAGTTGGTAACCGCTGCCACGCACGGTGCGGATCAACCGTGGAGGTTTCTCGGTATCGCGTAGGCGTTGTCGCAGACGGCTGACAGCCATATCGACAATTCGGTCGAGGGGCATCAGGTCGCGACCACGGGTGGCGTTGCCAATGGTGTCGCGATCAAGGATTTGCTGCGGATGATCAAGGAACAGCTTGAGCAGGGCAAAGTCGGCGCCGGACAGGATGACTTCCTCACCATCGAGGTGAAACAGCCGATGACTGACCATATCCAGCCGCCACTCATCGAACACCAGCACATCGCCACCGGTACGCTCCTGGCCAAACTGGCAGCGGCGCAACAGGGCCTTGATGCGGGCCTGCAGCTCTCGCGGGCTGAAGGGTTTGCCGATGTAATCGTCGGCGCCCAGCTCCAGGCCGATAACCCGGTCGGCTTCGTCGGAACTGGCAGTGAGCATGATGATCGGCACCTGGGCCTGGCGCGGGTGCTGGCGTACCCAGCGGCAGAGGCTGAAGCCGTCTTCGTCCGGCAGCATCACGTCGAGGATCACCAGGTCGCACGGGGCCGCGTCCATGGCCTGGCGAAACCCTGCGCCATTGGGCACGCCCCGCACCTGGAAGCCGGCGCGACTGAGGTAGGTTTGCAGCAACTCGCGGATTTCCTCGTCGTCATCGACGAGGAGAATGGATTTACTGATTACGCTCACGGGGGCCTCCTTGTTGTTATGGGGTGCTCTCTAGGGCCTCATCGCGGGCAAGCCCGCTCCCACACTTTGATGTGTGAATACATCCAAATGTGGGAGCGGGCTTGCCCGCAATGGGGCCATCACTGCCTACGCAAATGCCTGCTCCAATGCCACACCCGCCCCGGTCAACCCGGAATACGGCGCTGTCACCAACCACACCGGGATACCCTTGAAGTAGTCGCTCATGCAGCCTTTGTCTGCAAAACTCTTGGCAAAGCCACTGTTGATAAAAAACTCGGCAAACCGTGGGATCACCCCACCCACGATATACACACCGCCCCGGGCACCCGTGGTCAGCACGTTATTGCCGGCCACACGGCCCAGCCAGATGCTGAACTGATCCAGGACCTCCAGCGCCACCGGATCACCTGCCAGGCCCGCCGCCGTGATTGCCTCCGGGGTTTCCAATACCGCCGGGTGACCGTCCACCGCGCAGATCGCCCGGTACAGGCGTGGCAAACCGGCGCCGCTCAAGGCGGTTTCAGCACTGACATGCCCGATCTCGTTGTAGATGTGCTGCCACAACTGGGTTTCCCGTGGGCTGCTCAAGGGCAGGTCGACATGCCCGCCCTCCCCCGGCAACGCTGCCCAACGGCCAGCGCCCAGGTCGAGCAAGGTGCCCACGCCCAAGCCCGTTCCCGGGCCAATCACCACCGCCGGGCGCCATGGCTCCGGGGTGCCTGCGCACACAACGCGATACTCATCGGGTTGCAGGCGGGTCATGCCCAGGGCCATGGCCGAGAAGTCATTGACCAGCAATAGCTCGTCCACTTGCAGGGCCTTGCAGAATGCGACCTTGCTCAGGCGCCAGTGGTTGTTGGTGAACTTGAACTCATCACCGCTTACCGGCCCGGCGACCGACAGGCACACCGCACCTATGGAGCCCGGCTCCAAGCCTTCCTCGGCGAGGTAGACCTTGATCGCATCCTCGGGGCTGGCGTGATCCGCCGTGGCCAGCACTCGGATCGAATGCAGTGCCTGGTCCCGCCACAACGCAAACCGGGCGTTGGTACCGCCAATATCACCAACCAGCGCAAGCTTCACTTAAGTGTCTCCAGGGCAGAGGTAAAGGCGCTGGCGCCCTGCTCTGCGGAGCTTGCGGCCAGGCGCATAAATGCAAACAGCTCGCGACCGGCCCCCACGTTATTGCCCAACAGGCCCGTGGCAGGCGCGCGCGCTGCAAATTCTTCGGCGTCCACCTTAAGCTCCAGGGTGCCTTTGACGCCATCGACGCGAATGATATCGCCATCCCGGACCCGCGCCAGCGCCCCACCGCGCTGGGCTTCGGGGCTGACGTGAATCGCGGCGGGAATCTTACCCGAGGCGCCGGACATGCGCCCGTCTGTCACCAGTGCCACCTTGAAGCCACGGTCTTGGAGCACGCCGAGGAACGGCGTCATCTTGTGCAACTCCGGCATGCCATTGGAACGCGGGCCCTGAAAGCGCATCACGGCGACGAAATCCTTCTCCAACTGGCCGGCCTTGAACGCATCGGCCAGGTCCTGCTGGTCCTGGAACACTACCGCCGGCGCTTCGACGATTTGATGTTCGAGGGCCACCGCCGAGACTTTCATCACGCCACGGCCGAGGTTGCCTTGCATCACACGCAAGCCACCTTCGGGGGAGAACGCGCGGGCTACCGGGCGCAGGATGGTTTCGTCGAGGCTTTCGATCGGGCCTTCGCGCCAGACCAGTTCACCGTCCACCAGGAACGGCTCGCGGGTGTAGCGGCTCAGGCCGTGACCGGCGACGGTGTTGACGTCTTCGTGGAGCAGCCCGGCTTCCAGCAGCTCGCGGATCAGGAACGACATACCGCCCGCCGCCTGGAAGTGGTTGATGTCAGCCTTGCCGTTCGGGTAGACGTGGGACAGGGTCGGCACCACTTCCGAGAGGTCGGCCATGTCCTGCCAGGTAAGAATGATGCCCGCCGCCATGGCGATCGCCGGCATATGCAGAGTGTGGTTGGTCGAACCGCCGGTGGCGTTGAGGGCGACGATGGAGTTGACCAGGGATTTTTCGTCGACGATCTCGCCAATCGGCGTGAAGTTGCCATTGGCCTTGGTCAAGCGCGTGACCTGGTGCGCAGCTTCACGGGTCAGCGCATCGCGCAGCGGCGTGTATGGGTTGACGAACGAGGCGCCCGGCAAGTGCAGGCCCATCACTTCCATCAGCAACTGGTTGGTATTGGCGGTGCCGTAGAAGGTGCAGGTGCCGGGGCTGTGGTAGGACTTCATCTCCGATTCCAGCAGCTCTTCGCGGCTGGCCTTGCCTTCGGCATAGCGCTGGCGCACATCGGCTTTCTGCTTGTTGGAGATCCCCGACGGCATCGGCCCACCGGGCACGAAGATCATCGGCAGGTGGCCATAACGCAGGGCCCCCATCATCAGGCCCGGAACGATCTTGTCGCAGATCCCCAGCATCAGCGCGGCGTCAAACATGTTGTGGGACAGCGCTACCGCCGTGGACATGGCAATCACTTCGCGGCTCAGCAGGCTCAGCTCCATACCGGGCTCGCCCTGGGTCACGCCGTCGCACATGGCCGGGGTGCCACCGGCGAACTGGCCGACCGAGCCAACCTCGCGCAGGGCTTTCTTGATCTGTTCCGGGAAGTGTTCGTAGGGCTGGTGCGCCGAGAGCATGTCGTTATATGACGAAACAATTGCCACGTTGGCGGCATTCATCATTCGCAGACTGTTTTTGTCTTCGGTGCCGCATCCGGCCACGCCGTGGGCAAAGTTGGCGCATTGCAGCTTGCCGCGCATCGGCCCGTCGCTGGCCGCGCCGCGAATCAGCGCTAGGTACGCCTCACGGGTTGCCCGGCTGCGGGCGATAAGGCGTTCGGTGACCTCAAGTACGCGGGGATGCATGTGTAGAACTCCAGGCTAACGGATGTGGCGACCTGAGTGTCTATGCTGGTCAAAAGCCCGCCGCGAAGAGGTTGGCAGGAAGTTACTTGACCAATCGGACCAGTTGATTCAGGTCACTCGTTGTAGATTGAACAAAATATTGCCACTAAAAAGGCTTGTTTTCTATTTTTATGCGAATAATCTTGTAATTCTTACAACAAATCGACGACAGGCGCTTTCAAATGACTCTTCGAATTGCAATCAATGGTTTTGGCCGCATTGGCCGCAACGTCCTGCGCGCACTTTATACCCAAGGCTACCGCCAGGATTTGCAGATCGTCGCCATCAATGATCTGGGCGACAGTTCGATCAATGCCCATCTGCTCAAATACGATACCGTCCATGGCACTTTCGATGCAGAGGTCGCCCACGATCAGGAAAGCCTGACCGTCAATGGCGACCGGATTGCCGTGAGTGCCATTCGCAACCCCGCCGACCTGCCGTGGGCTGCGCACAAGATCGACGTGGTGTTCGAATGCACCGGTCTGTTCACCGACCGTGACAAAGCTGCCGCCCATATTAGCGCCGGTGCGCGCAAGGTGATCATCTCTGCCCCGGCCAAAGGCGCGGATGCGACCGTGGTCTACGGGGTAAACCATGACATTTTGCGTCAATCGCACCAGATCATCTCCAATGCGTCCTGCACCACCAACTGCCTGGCGCCGGTCGCCCAGGTGCTGCATCGCGAACTGGGTATCGAAAGTGGCCTGATGACTACCATTCATGCCTACACCAATGACCAGAACCTGACCGACGTCTACCACAGCGACCCGTACCGCGCCCGTTCGGCCACGCAGAACATGATCCCGAGCAAGACCGGCGCCGCCGAAGCAGTGGGCCTGGTGCTACCGGAGCTGGCAGGCAAGCTGACCGGCATGGCGGTGCGGGTGCCGGTGATCAACGTGTCGCTGGTGGACCTGACCGTGCAACTGAAAAAAGAAGCCACGGCCGATGAGGTCAACGCGCTGCTCAAAGAAGCCAGCCAACACTCGAAAATCCTCGGTTACAACACCTTGCCGCTGGTTTCCAGTGACTTCAACCATAACCCGCTGTCGTCGATCTTCGATGCCAACCACACCAAGTCCAGCGGCAAGCTGCTCAAGGTATTGGCTTGGTACGACAACGAATGGGGCTTCTCCAACCGTATGCTGGATAACTGCCTGGCGCTGTGTAACGCCGAATAACCCCACTGAAAACCTGATCGACCCGATCACTGTAGGAGCGAGCTTTCTCGCGAGAAACGCAAAGGCGCCACGCTCATTCAGGATGCCAGCGTTATCGTTGACGATCTTCGCGAGCAAGCTCGCTCCTACTGGGTTGAGCAGATTGCAGCAACGTGATACTTGCCATTTGCGTTGATGATAAGCATTATCATTAACTACCAATCGGTCCGGTACCACTGTGAGCCTATCCCGCTTCAATCAAGTCTTCCTCACCCAACGGGTGGTGCTACTGCGCACCTTGCAGCGGATGGTGAACAACCACAGCACCGCCGAGGACCTGTTGCAGGAAACCTACCTGCGCGTGACGCGGGCCCTCAGCGAACGACCGATTGATCACCTCGAACCCTTCGTGTTCCAGACTGCGCGCAACCTGGCTCTGGATCATCTGCGCTCGCGTCGGATTCAGTCCCGCACCTTGCAGGAAGATGTTCCGATGGACGTCCTGCAAAGCGTCGCCTCCCCGGTCACCACTCCTGAAGATGCCGCCCACGCCGAGCAACTGCTGGAGCACCTGAGCGTCAGCCTTGGGCAGTTGAGCGCTCGCCAGCAGCAGATCTTTATCCTCAGCCGCCTGCACGGCTGCAGCTATCAGGAGATCGCCGATCAGTTGCAGGTGTCGTTGAGCACCGTACAAAAGGAACTGAAGTTGATCATGGCCATCTGCATAGGTGTGGCCGAACGACTCGATCACCCTTAAGCTTTGTCGGGACACGCCGACAGAAAAGTCGCAAAAATACGCAAGACACTGAATAAAACGTGGCGAAGACCCGAGGAACACCGTGACGGACCCGAACAAACTGCACCCCCATGAGCTGGCTCATGAGGTGTTGCAACATGCGGCCATGGACCAAGCCCTCGACTGGCTGATCGCGTTGCAGTGCCCGCAGCCTGGGCAGCAAGCCGAGTTCCAGGCCTGGCTGGATGCCGACCCGAGTCACGCCCAGGCCTTCGCCAAAGCCCAGGCCGCCTGGGGCGGTGCGCCGGTGCACAGCGCCGCCGTGGCTCTCAATGCGCCGCGCAAGCCCAGCGCCTGGCGGCGGATCAAGCCGCACTGGAAGCCCTTGGCCACTGCTGCGGTACTGTTGCTGGGGCTGTTCAGCTTCAGCAATCTGCCGGTGCGCCTACAGGCCGACCACTTGACCGTGGTCGGCGAGCGCCAGCGCCTGCAACTGGATGACGGCTCCAAGGTGCTGCTCAATACCAACTCGGCGTTTTCCAGCACCATCGACGAGCATCAGCGCATCGCCCGCCTGTATCAGGGCGAGGCGTTTTTCGACGTCGCGGCCAACCGTGGCCTGCCCCTGCAAATCGACGCCGGCCCGGTGCGCGCCAGCGTCAGCGATACCGCGTTCGCCGTGCGTTATCTCAACGGTGAGGCGCAGGTCCAGGTACAACGCGGGGATGTCGACCTGAGTACCACTTTCGGCAACAACCGGGTGCGCCTGAGTGCCGGCGAGAGCATCCGCGTCGGCCCCAAAGGCTTCGGCCAACCGGCCAAGCTCGATGCCACTAAGGAACTGGCATGGGTCCAGGGCCGGCTGATCTTTGAAAACTGCCCGATGAGCGAAGTGCTGGCAGAGCTGCGGCGCTATTACCCAGGCTGGATCGTCAACACCAACGAGCAACTGGCCAGCGTCGCCGTGACCGGTAACTACCGCTTGGACCAGCCGCTGGACGTGGTGCGCTCCCTGGCCCACATCACCTCGGCCAAGCTCTCGGAGTTCCCTGCGCTCGTGATTCTCAACTGAGAATAATTATTTTTACTCGATAGCTCCTGCTGGTACGTCTCGTCTTAGTCAATGCAACTGATTCCTATTTGATTCAGGTTCGCAACTATAAGACTCGTCCCTCGGAGCGCTCTCGATGTCCTCTCGTTTCAACCGCCGGCCCTCTTCGCCCACGCTGTGCCTGCTGACCGCCGCCATCCTGCTGGCGGGCAGCCCGATGCTGACGGCCAATGCCGCCGAACCTGCGGCGCGCAGCCACGCCAATTACACTTTCAGCATCGAGCAGCAACCCCTGGTTTCGGCGCTCAACGCCTTTACCGCCGTCACCGGCTGGCAGATCGGCCTGCCCGCCGAACTGGGCCAAGGGGTTTCCTCCCCCGGCGCTCGCGGTTCGCTGACCCCGGAAAAAGCCCTGGACCGGCTGTTGGTGGGGACCAACCTGAACTACCGCAAACTGGGCAATAACAACATCGTCCTGGAAAAGCGCACGGCGGAGAGTGCCATCACTCTGCAACAAATGACCATCAGTGCCACCCGTACAGAACAGGCGGTCGATAGCGTGCCCAGCACCGTCAGCGTGCATGAGCGCGAGGAACTGGACCGCCAGAACGTCAACACCATCCGCGAACTGGTGCGCTACGAGCCGGGTGTCTCGGTGGGTGGCGCTGGCACCCGCTCCGGTAATTCCGGCTACAACATTCGGGGGATCGACGGCGACCGTATCCTCACCCAGGTGGACGGCGTAGAGGTCCCGGACAACTTCTTCA
This sequence comes from Pseudomonas sp. WS 5027, assembly GCF_012985695.1. Classification (NCBI taxonomy): domain Bacteria; kingdom Pseudomonadati; phylum Pseudomonadota; class Gammaproteobacteria; order Pseudomonadales; family Pseudomonadaceae; genus Pseudomonas; species Pseudomonas sp. WS 5027. The sequence continues at coordinate 77,374 of NZ_JAAQWU010000008.1, forward strand.
ACGGCCCGTATGCCAAGACCCGCCGCAACTATGTCGACCCGGAAATCGTCAAGCGCGTCGAGATCATCCGCGGCCCGGCCTCGGCCCTGTACGGCAGCAGCGCCATCGGCGGCGCCGTCAGCTACTTCACCCTCGACCCGAGCGACATCATCAAGCCCGGCCAGGACGTCGGCGCCCGCCTGAAGACCGGCTACAGCTCGGCTGACGAAAGCTGGCTGACCTCCGGCACCGTCGCCGGGCGTGTGCAGGACTTCGATGGGTTGCTGCACCTGAGCCAGCGCAATGGCCATGAGATGGAATCCTACGACGGCAACAACGCCACCGGCCTGGCCCGCACCGGCGCCAACCCCGAAGACGTGCGTACCACCAACGTGCTGGCCAAGCTGGGCTGGAACTATGGCGAAGACAACCGCCTGGGCCTGACCTACGAGAAGTACAAGGACGACCGCGACATCAATCAGAAAAGCGCAGTAGGCGGGATTTTCCTCGAAGGCCAGGGCATGAATATGTACCGTGACCGCCGCGGCAACGACACCATCACCCGCGAACGCTTTGGCCTGGAAAACAAGTTTGCACTGGACTCGCCGATTGCCGATCACATCAAGACCAGCCTGAACTACCAGATCGCCAAGACCGACCAGGCCACCAGCGAAATCTATCAGGTCGGCCGCCGCGTACTGCGCACCCGCGACACCCTCTACGAAGAAAAGCAGTGGGTGTTCGACGCACAACTGGACAAGGCCTTCGTCATCGGTGATACCGACCACCTGCTGACCTACGGCACCACGATCAAGCAGCAGAAAGTCACCGGTTCGCGCGAAGGCGCGGCGACCTGCCTGGCCGTCGGTGCCGGCTGTACCGCCATCGGCGCACCGAGCCCATCCCCTGCCGACAGCGTGAAAAAAGCCAGCGACTTCCCGGACCCGACTATCAACAGCTACGCGCTGTTCGCTCAGGATCAGATTAGCTGGAACGACTGGACCATCATGCCCAGCCTGCGCTACGACTACATCCAGCTCAAACCCAAGCTGACCGAAGAGTTCCTCAATACCACCGACCCGGATCGCAAGTACCCCCACAACAACTCGAACAAAACCTGGCACCGCTTCTCGCCAAAACTCGGCGTGACCTATGCACTGACCGAGCAATACACCTGGTTCGGCCAGTACGCCGAAGGTTTCCGCACGCCATCGGCCAAGGCACTGTATGGCCGCTTTGAAAACCTTGGCGAAGGCTATGTCGTCGAGCCCAACTCGAGCCTCAAGCCGGAAACCAGCAAGAGCTATGAAACCGGGATCCGTGGCAATTTCGATGCGGGCAATTTCGACGTCGCGCTGTTCTACAACAAGTACCGCGACTTCATCGACGAAGACAACGCCGCGCTGGGCCCGTCTGGCACCATCTTCCAGCCAGGCAATATCAAGCGCGCCACCATCAAGGGCATGGAAGTCAAAGGCCGCTTGAACCTGGACGCCTTCGGCGCTCCACAAGGCCTGTACACCAAAGGCGCAATTGCCTACGCCCACGGTCGCAACGACGAAACCGGCCAGCCGCTGAACAGCGTCAACCCACTCAAGGGCGTGTTTGGCCTGGGCTACGACCAGCAAAACTACGGTGCGCTGGTCAGTTGGACCCTGGTCAAGAAACAGAACCGGGTCGACAGCGCCACGTTCTTTACCCCGACCGGCATCACGGCCAACGGCCCCTTCAAGACCCCAGGCTTTGGCGTGGTCGACCTGACCGGTTTCTACAAAGTCACCGACGACCTGACCGTCAACGGCGGCCTGTACAACCTGACCGACAAGAAATACTGGAACTGGGATGACGTGCGCAGCTACGACGGTGTGGGTGAAGCCGGCGTGACTTCGCCAGCCAGCCTGGACCGCCTGACCCAGCCCGGGCGCAACTTTGCGATCAACCTGATCTGGGACATCTGACCCAAGCAACCTCACCCCGCCGGATTTATCGCCTGCGGGGTGAGGATTTTTTACTGTGACGCGTCTTCTTGTTCGTCTAGTAATAACAGCCTGGCAACAAGGCGCTTTTCCTTCTCAAGGACCTCCAATGACCGCTTCCACCACCGCAGAACGCGCAAGCCTGCGCTCCCAGCGCCTGAACCAGATCACCAACGAGCCGCACACCAAGCTCGATGCCCTGGTCAAGGCCCACGCCCCGTTTGAAACCCAGGCCAACTTCGCCCGTTTCGTGGTCGCGCAATACCTGTTCCAGTCGGAACTGGTGGCGCTGTACAACGATCCGCAGCTGATCAAGCTGGTGCCAGACCTGGCCGAGCGCTGCCGCGCCGAAGCCGCCAAGCTGGACCTGGCCGACCTGGGAACCGAAGTGCCAGCCCCCGTGGCCGGTGCCGTGCAGAACCCGAGCAAAGCCGAGGCCCTGGGCTGGCTGTTCGTGTCCGAAGGTTCCAAGCTGGGCGCGGCGTTCCTGATCAAACGTGCCGTCGGCCTGGGCCTGAGCGAAACCTTTGGTGCTCGTCACCTGGGCGAACCGGCCGGTGGCCGTGCCGAAGGCTGGAAGCGCTTCACCCGCACCCTCGACAGCCTGGAACTGAGCGCCGAAGAAGAAGCGGCGGCGGAGAAAGGCGCGGTGGATGCCTTCGTACGCTTCACCGTATTGCTGGAACAGGCGTACGCTAGCGCCCCAGAACTGGCCTGATCCACTGCTGGTGTAGGTGCTGGCTTGTGTGGATGCTGACTTGTGTGGGAGCTGGCTTGCCTGCGATGCAGGCGCCTCGGTGTATCAGTTAGACCGAGGCGATGCTATCGCAGGCAAGCCAGCTCCCACACAAGCCAGCTCCTACATGGGCCTGCTCCGTATTCCAATTTTAAATTCTCATATTCCATACCCATTGCTCCCATGACCGGTTCAACCCAATCCTCCTCCAAACTCGCCCGAATCCTGTTCGGCCTGCTGGCCTATGTCAGCCTGGGGATCGGCTTGATCGCCATCGTCGTGCCGGGCCTGCCCACCACCGAATTCATCCTGCTCGCCGCCTGGGCTGCCACCAAAAGCTCGCCGCGCCTGAGCGCCTGGCTGGAAAACCACCGGCTGTTCGGGCCGATCCTGTTCAACTGGCGCAACGGCAAGATCATCGCGCGCCGGGCCAAGGTCAGCGCCACGGTGAGCATGCTGCTGTGTGCCGGCCTGATGCTGGTGATGCTCGATCACGGCTGGCCGATCTACCTGGCCATCGCGGGGATGAGCCTGGGCAACCTGTGGATCTGGTCACGCCCCGAACGCCTGGCGCAAACCGCGACCTGAGCGCGCTACCGCTCATCGCCTGCCCCTCATGAATTACCCGTCGGTGCCGATGTTCCGGGCATAGCGCCGAATGGACTTGGCCGTTGCCCTGCTTGCACACCAACAAGTCCAATCGCGAGTAAGCCCATGTTCGACACCCTCTCCATCCGCTTGAAAATCGTGCTGCTGTCCGGCCTCTGCCTGTTGGGGGTGATTGCGCTGATCGTCAGCCTGAATATCTACCAGTCCAACCAGAACGACCAACTGGTCAGCGCCTCCAGCTCGCGCATGCTCACCACCAGCGTGGAGAATCTGCTCCAGGCCAGGGCCGCCGAGCAAGCCGTGCAGCTGCAGAAAGCCTTTGGCGAGAGCCTGCTGGTGGTCACCGCCCTCGCCGACCAGGTCAAGGATTTGCGCAATATGGCCGCCAAGCGTTCGCTGGAAGCCGGGGCCGTGCGCGAGGAGCTCAACCAACAGATCAAGACCGCCTTCGAACGCAACACCAAGGTGCTGGGGATCTGGTTGTCGTTTGAGCCCAACGGCCTGGATGGCAAGGACAGCGAGTTTATCGACGACAAGCTGCGCGCCTCCAACGAAGCCGGGCGTTTCTCCAGCTATTGGAGCCGAGCCGGCGGTGAAGGCCTGAACACGATAATGGTCGAAGCGGACCTGACCAAGACCACCCTCAATCTCAGCGGTACGCCCTACAACATCTGGTACACCTGCCCACGGGATACCCGCAACGTTTGCCTGCTGGACCCTTACGCCGACGAAGTCGCTGGCAAATCAATGCTGATGACCACCATCTCGCTGCCGCTGCTGGCAGATGGCAAAGTGATTGGTGTGATCGGCGTCGATATTGCCCTGGACGCCCTGCAAGCGGCGGCCAATACCGCGCAAAAAGAATTGTTCGATGGCGCGGGGATCATGGAAATCCTCTCCAGCAGCGGCCTGATCGCCAGCTACAGCGGCGAGCCGGACAAAGTCGGCAAGAGCATCGTTGATGTACTGGGCGGCGAAGGCAAAGAGATCGTGCAGTTGCTGGCCAGTGACACGCGCAAGGTGCGCGAGCAAGACGATACGATCCGCGCGGTGTACCCCGTCAAGCCAATTGCCGATGCCAAGCCCTGGGGCGTGGTGATCAAGCTGCCCAAGCACGTGCTGCTGGCCGATTCGGTCAAGCTGCAAGCGGTGCTCGACGACGCCCAGGCCCGAGGCACACTGCAAGCGCTGCTGGTGGGCGCCGCAGCCGGCCTGCTGGGCCTGCTGCTGATGTGGCTGACCGCCACCGGCGTGACCCGGCCGATCAACAGTGTGGCCGCGATGCTCAAGGACATTGCCAGCGGCGACGGCGACCTGACCCAACGCCTGGCCTACACGAAAAAAGACGAACTGGGGGAACTGGTCAACTGGTTCAACCGCTTCCTCGACAAGCTGCAGCCGACCATCGCCCAGATCAAGCAGAGCATCACCGAAGCCCGTGGCACCGCCGATCAGTCCTCGGAAATCGCACGCCAGACCAGCGAAGGCATGCAGGTGCAGTTCCGTGAGATCGACCAGGTAGCAACCGCCTCCAACGAAATGAGCGCCACCGCCCACGAAGTCGCCAACAGCGCCTCAAACGCTGCCAGTGCAGCTCGTGGAGCCGATCAATCAGCCCGCGACGGCTTGGCGATCATCGAACGCAGTACCCGCGATATCACCACCCTTGCCGAAGAAGTCAGCAAGGCGGTGACCGAGGTTGAAGCCCTGGCAGTCAACAGTGAGCAGATCGGTTCGGTGCTGGAAGTGATCCGCAGCATTGCCGAGCAGACCAACCTGCTGGCCCTCAACGCTGCGATTGAAGCCGCGCGCGCCGGGGAAAGCGGGCGGGGTTTTGCGGTGGTCGCAGACGAAGTGCGCAACCTGGCGCGACGCACCCAGGATTCGGTGGAAGAAATCCGCCTGGTGATCGAACGCATCCAGAGCGCGACCCGTGGGGTCGTGACCACCATGCATTCGAGCCAGAGCCAGGCGCAGAACAACGCCGGGCAGATCCAGCAGGCGGTACAGGCCCTGGGCAAGATCAGCGATGCGGTGACGGTGATCAGCGACATGAACCTACAAATCGCCAGCGCCGCCGAAGAACAGAGCGCCGTGGCCGAAGAGGTCAACCGCAACGTCTCGGCGATCCGTACCGTGACCGAGACGCTGACTGGCCAGGCGACAGAATCAGCGGCGATCAGCAGCCAGTTGAATGCCTTGGCCAACCAGCAGATGAAACTGATGGATCAGTTCCGGGTGTAGACCCAAATACCCATGTGGGAGTTGGCTTATGTGGGAGCTGGCTTGCCTGCGATAGCATCACCTCTGTGTCACTGAAGCACCGAGGCGTCTGTATCGCAGGCAAGCCAGCTCCCACACAGTGTGAGGTCAGAGCCCGGTCCAGGCACTGACAAACGCGGTGATGTCTTCCTTTGCCGCCGTACGCGGCGGGTTTTGCGCGGTGCCCAAATACAGGAAGCCAATCACCTCCTCACCCGCGCTCAACCCCAACCCCTTGGCCACATGCGCCGAATACGACAACTCCCCGGTCCGCCACACTGCGCCAATCCCCTGGGCATACGCCGCCAGCAGAATGCCGTGGGCCGCACAGGCCGCTGCCAGCCGTTGCTCGGACTGCGGCACTTTGAAGTGTTCCTGCAGACGGGCAATCACCACCACCACCAACGGCGCACGCAACGGGCCGTTCTGCGCCTTGTCGATCACCGCTTGCGGGGCCGCGGGGTCTTGCAGGCGGGCCGCTTCGGCCAGCAGGGTGCCCATTTGCTCGCGGGCCTGGCCTTCCACGGTGAGAAAACGCCAAGGCCGCAACTGGCCGTGATCCGGCGCACGCATGGCTGCCGCGAACAGCACTTCGCGCTGTTCGGCAGTAGGCGCTGGCTCCAGCAAGCGCGGCACGGAAACACGGTTGAGCAAAGCGTCGAGAGCCTGCATTGGCCACCTCCAGGAAAAATGTGCGGCCATTCTAGCGGGAATGCATCAGATTGGAGCAAACGATAATTGCTCTTATTCAATCCGCCCCGCCCTGTTAGACTTTGCCCCCTGAATTTCACCCACCGTCGCCCGTCTTCCAGGATTATCGATGCCCCGTTTGCTGCTTCGCCTGTCTGCGCTCTTGATGGCCGTGAGCCTGAGTGCCTGCGATGACGCCGCGCCGCCGACGTTTACCCAGGCCGAGCCGGGTGAAGCGCGTTCGGGAGGCAGCACGACGGTCAGGAAGACGGACCAGAATGCCTTTTCGCTGCCTTCAGCGAACCTGGCGCCGACCCGCCGTCTGGATTTCAGCGTCGGCAACAGCTTTTTCCGCAATCCGTGGGTGATCGCCCCGGCCACCACCACCGCCCGTGATGGGCTGGGGCCGCTGTTCAACACCAACGCCTGCCAGAACTGCCATATAAAAGACGGGCGCGGTCATCCACCCTTGCCCGAGGCCAGCAATGCGGTGTCGATGCTGGTGCGTCTGTCGATCCCGGATTCGCCGCCCTACGCCAAGGTCATCGAGCAACTGGGTATCGTCCCTGAGCCGGTGTACGGCGGGCAGTTGCAGGACATGGCCGTGCCCGGCGTGGTCCCGGAAGGCAAGGTGCGGGTCGACTACACCCCGGTCAACGTCACATTCAAAGACGCCACGGTGGTCGAGTTGCGCAAGCCGCGCCTGCAGATCACCCAGCTTGGCTACGGGGCGATGCACCCCGATACGCGGTTTTCCGCTCGCGTGGCTCCGCCGATGATCGGCCTGGGTTTGCTCGAAGCCATCAGCGACGCAGACATCCTGCAAAACGCCAGCAAGCGCCCGGACAAAAACGGCGTGCTCGGCCGCCCGAACTGGGTCTGGGACGATGCCCGACAAAAAACCGTGCTCGGCCGTTTCGGCTGGAAAGCCGGGCAACCGAACCTCAATCAACAAAATGTTCACGCGTTCTCGGGTGATATGGGCCTGACGACCAGCCTCAGACCCTTCGATGACTGCACCGACGCACAGGTCGCCTGTAAGCAGGCGCCCAACGGCAACGGCGAAAATGGCGAGCAGGAAGTCAGCGACAACATCCTGCGCCTGGTGCTGTTCTATACCCGTAACCTGGCCGTGCCGGCGCGCCGTGATGTCAACGAACAACAAGTGCTGGCCGGCAAGAACCTGTTCTTCCAGGCTGGCTGCCAGTCGTGCCATACGCCGACATTCACCACCGCAGCCAACGCCGCTGAACCTGAGCTGGCCAATCAGGTGATCCGCCCCTACACCGACCTGTTGCTGCACGATATGGGCGAGGGTCTGGCCGATAACCGTACCGAATTCAAGGCCGGTGGCCGCGACTGGCGCACGCCGCCGTTGTGGGGCATCGGCCTGACGCAAACCGTCAGTGGCCACACCCAGTTCCTGCATGACGGCCGTGCCCGCAACCTGCTTGAAGCCGTGCTATGGCATGGCGGTGAAGCCCAGGCGGCGCAGCAGCATGTGTTGTCGTTTAACGCCGAGCAGCGCGCCGCGTTGCTCGCGTTCCTGAATTCTCTATAAGCTTTGCCCCAATTATTGAAGGGAGCTCGACATGTTCCGTCCCAAGTTGTTGTTCACCAGCCTGGCCGCCCTGGCCCTTGGCGCCTGCTCGCCGCAGGATCCGCAAGCAGTCACTTCGGCGGCCATCGCCAAACAAGTGATCCTGCCGACCTACAGCCGCTGGGTCGAAGCTGACCGGCAATTGGCCGTCAGTGCCCTGGCTTACTGCCAAGGCAAGGAATCCCTGGAGACCGCCCGCGCCGACTTCCTCCACGCGCAAAAAGCCTGGGCCGAGTTGCAACCGCTGCTGATCGGCCCGCTGGCCGAAGGCAATCGCGCCTGGCAGGTGCAGTTCTGGCCCGACAAGAAAAACCTCGTCGGCCGCCAGGTCGAGCAACTGGCCACCGCCCAGCCGCAGATCGATGCCGCCGCCCTGGCCAAATCCAGCGTCGTGGTGCAAGGCCTGTCGGCCTACGAATACATCCTGTATGACGCCAAGACCGACATCGCCAACGACGCCCAGAAAGCCCGTTACTGCCCACTGCTGATCGCCATCGGCGAGCGTCAGAAACAACTCGCCGAGGAAATCCTCGCCAGTTGGAACAGCACCGACGGCATGCTCGCGCAGATGACCAAGTTTCCTAACCAGCGCTACGCCGATTCCCACGAAGCTATCGCCGAATTGCTGCGCGTGCAGGTCACGGCCCTCGACACCCTGAAGAAAAAGCTCGGCACGCCGATGGGCCGCTTGTCCAAGGGCATCCCCCAGCCGTTCCAGGCCGATGCGTGGCGCAGCCAATCGTCCCTGCAAGGCTTGCGCGCCAGCCTCGCGGCAGCCCAGACCGTGTGGGTCGGGGTCGACAACAAAGGCCTGCGCGGTCTGCTGCCCGCCGACCAGAAGCCTTTGGCCGAGAAGGTCGATGCGGCCTACGCGGCTTCCCTGAAACTGTTCGACAGCAACCAGCGCTCGCTCAACGACCTGCTGGCCGACGACGCCGGGCGCCAGCAACTCAACGATATCTATGACAGCCTCAATGTCGTCCACCGCCTGCACGAAGGCGAGTTGGCCAAGGCGCTGGGCATCCAACTGGGCTTCAACGCCAACGACGGTGACTGATAATGCTCAGGCGACAGGCTTTGGCCATCGGCAGCGTGCTGCTCAGTGCAATTACCCTGGGCGGCTGGACGCTGTTCAAGCGCAAGGGCGACAGCCCGCTGCTGCTATCGGCCCGGGATGATGGCGACGGCAAGCACTACGCCGTGGGCTATCGCCTGGATGGCACCCAGGTGTTCGCCACCCAGGTCGGCCAGCGCTGCCACGACATCATCAACCACCCGACCCTGCCCATCGCCCTGTTCGTGGCCCGTCGCCCGGGCACCGAGAGCTATCTGGTAGACCTGCGCGACGGCACGCTCCTGCAAACCGTGACGTCCCAAGCCAACCGGCACTTCTATGGCCATGCGGTGATTCACAAGAGCGGCGACTGGCTATACGCCACCGAAAACGACACCACCGATCCCGGTCGCGGCCTGTTGGGCGTGTACAAGTTCGAAGGTGAGCGCCTGATACACGCCGGTGAGATTTCTACCCACGGTATCGGCCCACACCAGGTGTCGTGGATGCCCGACGGTGAGACCCTGATCGTGGCCAATGGCGGTATTCGCACCGAGGCCGAAAGCCGGGTCGAGATGAACCTCAACGCCATGGAGCCCAGCCTGGTGCTGATGCAGCGCGACGGTACGCTGTTGAGCAAGGAAACCCTGGGCCAGCAGATGAACAGCGTGCGCCATATGGGAATCGCCAGCGATGGCACGATCCTCACCGGGCAACAGTTCATGGGCCCGTCACAGGAGCGTTCCGAGCTGTTGGCGATCAAGCGTCCGGGGCAACCATTCGTGGCATTCCCGGTGGCCGACGAGCAATTGCAGGCCATGGGGCACTACACCGCCAGCGTCTCCGTGCACAGTGAGTTGCGCCTGGTGGCACTGACCGCACCACGGGGCAATCGCTTTTTTATCTGGGACATGGACAGTGGCGAACTGCGCCTGGACGGGCCGTTGCCCGACTGCGCCGGCGTGGGTGCGGTGGCGGACGGGTTTGTCGTGACCTCGGGCCAGGGCCGCTGCCGCTTCTATGATTGCCGGCAGCCACAACTGGTGGCCAAGCCCCTGGAATTGCCGGCGGGGCTCTGGGACAACCATTTGCATCTGATCTGATCGTAGGCGCCGGCTTGCCGGCGCCTACAGGGGGAACTGACGGCTAAAAATGCCAGTTGGAATCCCCCAGGCACTCGGAGTAATGTGCCAAATCGTTCGTCTTCGTCTGCCTCAGTTTTTTCCAAGGAACCGGAATATGCTGCGTCGTCGCATGCTGATCATGTTGGCCGTTGTGCTGTTAATCGTCCTGCTGCTGGGGGGCTACAAAGCCTTCTCCATTTACCAGCAGATCCAGGTATTTTCCGCGCCTAAACCGCCGATCAGCGTGGCGGTGACCACGGCGGTCGAACAACCCTGGCAACAGCGCCTGCCGGCGGTGGGCACGCTCAAAGCGTTGCAAGGGGTGAACCTCGCCCTGGAGATTGCCGGCACCGTCAAGAGCGTGCAGTTCGAGTCCGGGCAGAAGGTCAACGTCGGGCAACCGCTGGTACAACTGGACAGCGCGGTGGAAGACGCCCTGCTGCAAACCGCCCAGGCCGACCTCGGCCTGGCCCAGCTCGATTACGGGCGCGGCAGCCAACTGGTGGGCAGCCAGGCGATCTCCAAGGGCGAGTTCGATCGGCTCTCGGCGCAACTGCAAAAAAACAAGGCCACGGTCAACCAGCTCAAGGCGTCCCTGGCCAAGAAGCACATCCTCGCCCCATTCAGCGGCACTATCGGCATTCGCCAGGTGGATGTCGGCGACTATCTGGCCAGCGGCACGGTGATCGCCACGTTGCAGGATCTGAGCAGCCTCTACGTGGACTTCTATGTGCCCGAGCAATCGGTGCCCAAGTTGGCCGTCGGCCAGGGGGTGCAAGTGCAAGTCTCGGCCTACCCGCAACTGACCTTCTCCGGCACCCTCAGCGCCATCAACCCCAAAGTCGAGAGCAGCACCCGTAACGTGCTGGTGCGGGCGACCCTGGCCAACCCGGACAACAAACTGCTGCCGGGCATGTTCAGTAGCCTGCAAGTGCTGTTGCCCGATCCGCAGGCACAGGTGGTGATACCGGAAAGTGCGATCACCTACACCCTCTACGGCAACTCGGCTTATGTGGTGGCGCAGAAGAAAAACGAAGACGGTAGCCTCGAAAAGGATGCCAACGGCCAACCGATACTGATCGCCGAGCGGCGCTTTATCGAAACCGGCGAACGACGCGACGGCCTGGTGCTGGTCACCAAGGGGCTGAGCAGTGGCGAACAAGTGGTCAGCGCCGGCCAACTCAAGCTCGACACCGGCGCGCATATTGCTATCACCGCGGACAAAAACCTGCCGGCCGCCCCTGGCCAACCTCCGCGCAACGACGGTTCAAGGAACTGAGCCATGGCGTTTACCGACACGTTTATCCGCCGCCCGGTGCTGGCCATGGTGGTCAGCCTGCTGATCGTGCTGTTGGGTTTCCAGGCCTACAGCAAACTACCGTTGCGCCAATACCCGTCCATGGAGAATGCGCTGATCACGGTGACCACCGCTTACCCCGGGGCCAATGCCGAGACGATCCAGGGCTACATCACACAACCCTTGCAGCAAAGTCTGGCGAGCGCTGAAGGCATCGACTACATGACCTCGGTCAGTCGCCAGAACTTCTCGGTGATTTCCATCTATGCGCGAATCGGCGCCAACAGCGATCGCCTGTTCACCGAGCTGCTGGCCAAGGCCAACGAGGTCAAAAACAAACTGCCCCAGGACGCAGAAGACCCGGTATTGAGCAAAGAAGCCGCAGACGCCTCGGCGCTGATGTACATCAGTTTCTCCAGCCAGCAACTGAGCAACCCGCAAATCACCGACTATCTATCGCGAGTGATCCAGCCCAAGCTGGCCACCCTGCCCGGCATGGCCGAGGCCGAGATCCTCGGCAACCAGGTATTTGCCATGCGCCTGTGGCTGGACCCGGTCAAGCTCGCGGGCTTCGGCCTGAGCGCCGGCGACGTCACCAATGCCGTGCGCAACTACAACTTTCTCTCCGCCGCCGGCGAAGTGAAGGGCGAGTATGTGGTCACCAGCATCAATGCCAACACCGACCTCAAGACCGCCGAAGCCTTCGCCGCCATCACCGTGAAGACCGATGGCGACAGCCGGGTGCTGCTCGGCGACGTGGCCCGGGTGGAAATGGGCGCGGAAAACTACAACGCCATCAGCTCCTTTGGCGGCACGCCCTCGGTGTATATCGGCATCAAGGCCACGCCCAGCGCCAACCCGCTGGATGTGATCAAGGAAGTACGCAAGCTGATGCCGGAGCTCGAGTCCCAGTTGCCGCCCAACCTCAAGGCAGAAATTGCCTACGACGCCACGCTGTTTATCCAGGCGTCCATCAACGAGGTGGTCAAGACCCTGTTTGAAGCGGTGCTGATCGTGATTGTCGTGGTGTTCCTGTTTCTCGGGGCGCTGCGCTCGGTGGTGATCCCTGTAGTCACCATCCCGCTGTCGATGATTGGCGTGCTGTTTTTCATGCAACTGATGGGCTACTCCATCAACCTGCTGACGCTGCTGGCAATGGTCCTGGCCATCGGTCTGGTGGTGGACGATGCAATTGTGGTGGTGGAGAACATCCACCGCCATATCGAAGACGGCAAGAAACCATTGGATGCCGCGTTGGAAGGCGCGCGGGAGATTGCGGTGCCGGTGGTGTCGATGACCATCACCCTGGCGGCGGTGTATGCGCCCATCGGTTTCCTGGAGGGGCTGACTGGGGCTCTGTTCAAGGAGTTCGCCCTGACCCTGGCCGGGGCGGTGGTGATTTCCGGCATCGTCGCCCTGACCCTGTCGCCGATGATGTGCGCCCTGCTGTTGCGCCACGACGAAAACCCCAGCGGCCTGGCCCATCGCCTGGACCGGATCTTCGAAGGCCTCAAGCGCCGCTACCAGAGCCTGTTGCACGGCACCTTGAACACCCGGCCGGTGGTGATCGTGTTTGCCCTGATCGTGCTGTGCCTGATCCCGGTGTTCCTCAAATTCACCCAGTCGCAACTGGCTCCAGACGAAGACCAGGGCATTATCTTCATGATTGCCAGCGCGCCGCAGCCGACCAACCTGGACTACCTGAACACCTATACCGACGAGTTCATCACGATCTTCAAGGACTTCCCGGAGTACTACTCCTCGTTCCAGATCAATGGCTTCAATGGTGTGCAATCGGGTATCGGCGGCTTCCTGCTCAAGCCGTGGAACGAGCGCGAGCGCACCCAGATGCAAATCCTGCCTGAGGTGCAAAAACGCCTGGAGCAGATTCCGGGCTTGCAGGTATTCGGCTTCAACCTGCCATCGCTGCCGGGCACCGGCGAGGGCCTGCCCTTTGGTTTTGTGATCAATACGCCCAATGACTATGAGTCACTGCTGCAAGTGGCCGACCGTGTGAAAAAACGCGCCATGGAGTCGGGCAAGTTCGCCTTTGTGGATATCGACCTGGCGTTCGACAAACCCGAGGTGGTGGTGGATATCGACCGTGCCAAGGCCGCGCAGATGGGCGTCTCGATGCAGGATCTGGGCAGCACCCTGGCGACCTTGCTGGCGGAGGCGGAAATCAACCGGTTCACCATTGATGGCCGCAGCTACAAGGTCATCGCCCAGGTCGAGCGGGCCTACCGGGACAACCCCGAATGGCTGAGCAATTACTACGTGAAAAACGCCCAGGGCGAACTGCTGCCGCTGTCGACCCTGATCAGCGTCAGCGACCGCGCCCGGCCGCGCCAACTGAACCAGTTCCAGCAACTCAACTCGGCGCTGATCTCGGGCTTTCCGATTGTCAGCATGGGCGAGGCCATCGACACCGTGCGCCAGATCGCCATCGAAGAAACCCCGGCCGGCTACGCCTTCGACTACAGCGGCGCCTCGCGCCAGTTCATCCAGGAAGGCAGCGCACTGTGGGTCACCTTTGGCTTGGCACTGGCGATTATCTTCCTGGTGCTGGCGGCGCAGTTCGAGAGCTTCCGTGACCCACTGGTAATACTGGTGACGGTGCCGCTGTCGATCTGCGGCGCGCTGATCCCGTTGTTCCTCGGTTGGTCGAGCATGAACATCTACACCCAGGTGGGGTTGGTGACGTTGATCGGGCTGATCAGCAAGCATGGGATTCTGATCGTCGAGTTTGCCAACCAGTTGCGCAAGGAGAAGGGGCTGACACCCCGCGAAGCCGTGGAAGAAGCCGCGGCGATTCGCCTGCGCCCGGTATTGATGACCACGGCGGCGATGGTGTTTGGCATGGTGCCGTTGATCTTTGCCACGGGCGCGGGGGCGGTCAGCCGGTTTGATATCGGGATGGTGATTGCTACAGGGATGTCGGTGGGTACGTTGTTTACGTTGTTCGTATTGCCGTGTGTGTATACGTTGTTGGCCAAGCGTGATCCCTTGGCTGATTGAGTACCTATCCATTTGTGCGGCAACGGCACTGACTTGTGGGGAGGGGACTAGTCCCCCGTTGGGCTGCGAAGCAGCCCCAATCTGTAATCTCCACTGCGGCTGATCAGATACGCCGAGGTGGCAGGTTTTGGGGCTGCTTCGCAGCCCAACGGGGGACAAGCCCCCTCGCCACAGGTACGCACAAAACAAAAGGCCTCGCAATGCGAGGCCTTTCATAGGGGCGGCGATCTCTTCAACTCGCGGGCCTCATCCCTTGGGACATTCCAAACATAAACAGCAAAAGCTGATGATCAGGCTGCGTAACCCCCGTGGTCTTGGCGATGCGCGGCAGCGGGCATTGCCCACCACTGTGCTCCGCGCTGAGGACTTCTGTGCGGGGCTGCTCCCAGGCAGCCAGGGCCAGGGAGGCGATGCCCAAGGCCCCCACCAGAAACAAACCTCGTGCTATTTCTAGCTTCATTAGGTTAAACCCTTGATAGCGCTGCCAAACGCCGTTTCGTAAAAGTAGCTGAGTTTTTGCCAGTCGGCGGCATTCCACGACGAATGGCGACGCAATTGCTCCATGTCATGGGCGGCGGCCCGCCGGGCGGTCAAGCGTTGGCGACACTTTTCCAGATCCAGTAGCGCCACTGCCACCGTCGCGCCCTCACCCGCCCCGCTGACCCGCACAAAGATATGCTTGCTGTACAAGCAGCCATGCTGCCAACGCCCTTTGTGCATGCGCGCCAGGGTTTGCGCCAGTTCATCAAGCAGTCGCTCATGCGCCAGTTCCCCGCATTGCTCGCGGCCACCGGTGGCGTACCAGCTGTCGATTTCCTCGAAACCCTCCAATGACGCCGTCACCAACAAGGCCTTCCATTGATGTTCAGGGTCACGACGGGCGCCACAGAACACCAACTCCGGAACACCGACATCGAGCAAACGCAGGCCCCTGAGCGCATCACGCTCACGCAGCACCGTAGGCCGCCCAAAGGGGTGCAGCCAGCTGCGATAGGTATGACCGGTCTGGCGCTTGCTGTAGAGCAGCCGCCCATTGGTCCCGATCACCCGCTGTACGCCGCTTTCGCCACCACGACGTCGATTGGGTGCCTCGACCCACTCGCCCTGCTGCCGCCAAAAATAATCAAACCGCTCTTCGGGAGCTACGTGACTGCCTGCTACGTACTCAACTGCCATCCTGCTACCTCTTGCGCAATACATACACTCGCCACATGGCGTACAGCGGTATGAAGTCCAAATACTCCTGGACGCGGAAACCAGCTTGCTCAAACTCAGCTTCAACAGTAGCAGCCGGTAACACAAATCGATTTCGGTAACTGTCTTGCTCACTTTTGTTGCGGCGCTGCACTTCCAGGCGCTTGCGTTTCCAGGCCTTGAAGTTGCCATCCACCCACAATGAAATGATCACGCTGTCGCGGGTAACTCGTTGAAATTCCTTCAATATCGCCATTCGGTGGGCAGGATCGCCAATGTGGTGCAACAGGCGCATGCAAAAAATGCTGTCCACGGCGTTATCTGGCAAATCGATATCAAAGGCAGATGTCTGCAAGGGCCGTACCTGCTTGACCACATCCGCCGGTTGCGACCCCATGGCGATGTTCAGCATGGACTCGGAATTGTCCGCACCAATAACGATCCGGTTGGGCTTTTCTGTCAGCAGCGGCCAGAAACGTCCGGCACCGCACGGCAAGTCCAATACCAGGCCAGGCTCACCGGCCATCGCCAGCGCACCACGGGCCAATTGCTCGTCCCGTTTGTGGGATAACCGGCGCGCCAAAGTGTCCTGGTGTTTAAGCAAGTACTGCTGAGCGTGCCGGTCGTCGTACTTGTCGGAAAATTCAAGCTTGATCGGGGTAGCCATCAACGGGTCTCCTGGACTGATGCCTACAACCTTAAGCAGTCGCACGTCATCCGCAGGTCAACCCTTTGTGAAAAAAACGTCCCGTCCAACCCCAAAGAATTACAAGGTTTTACAGGGAAAAAGCATGGCAGGAGGCCATCTTCGTCGAAAAGGAGGGAGTCTGCCCCAGGATAGGGGCAGGAACGGATCAGGGTTTGACGTGGCTCAATTCAACATGGAAACGGCAGCCGCTGGGTTCCATGGTGCTGAGACTGACGACCCAGCCCTGGTTATCGCAGATCCGCTGCACCAGCGATAACCCCAGGCCCAGGCCATCGCCGCGTTTTTCATTGCCGCGTACAAAGGGCTCGAACATGGCTTCGCGCTTGTCCTCGGGGATGCCCACGCCGGTGTCTTCCACCACAAACCCCGTGGGTTCCAGGGTCAGGCGGATAAAACCCTGTTCCGTGTAATGCAGGGCGTTGCGCAACAGGTTACCCATCACCGCATGCAAAAAGGTCGCGTTGTAGCAGATATCGAGGGGGGTGCCCGGCTGGTAGAACAGCTCGATGCCCTTGCGCTCGATGGGTTCACGCCAGATCCCCAGCAAGTCCTCGGCGACTTGGGTCAGGCTGACCTGGGGTGACATGGTGGTGTCGTCATGCTGGGCACGGGCCAGCATCAGGAAGGTTTGCACCAGCTCGCGCATTTCCTCGCAGGCCCGGGCGATGCGCTCGACCTGTTTGCGTCCCCGTGCGTCAATGGCCGGGTTTTCCAGCAGCAGTTCGCAGGAACTGGCCAGCACCATCAGCGGCGTCCGCAGTTCATGGCTGACATCACTGGTAAACAGGCGCTCACGGGTCAGCGCCTGGCGTAGGCGGCCGAGGGTGGCGTCGAACGCCACTGCCAGCTCGCCCACTTCGTCGGCGGCGTAGTCCGGAGCCAACGGCGGGGCCAGACCCAACAATTGGTCACGATGACGCACCTGGCGCGCCAGGCGCACCACCGGAGCCATCACCTTGCGGGCCAGGACCCAGCCGAGGAATACCGCCAGCGCCAGGCTGAGAACAAACCCCACCAGCACCACCGCAAACAGCACCCGCTCGCGCTCTTCAAAATCGCTCTGGTCTTGCAGTAGAACATAACGCCGGCCGTCTACGATCTCGACCATGGCGTGGTAGGACAGCGCTTCGCGAAACACTTCGTGAAAGCCCGCATCCAGATGCCGCAAGTCCTTGGGCAGCTCAAAATCCCCGCGCCCGCCGCTGAAGTAGAACAACTGGTCCGGCTCGGGCCGGTGGCGCCAGTCTTCGACACTGTCCATCAGCAGCAGGCGTTGCAAATCGCCGCCCAGGCCCGCTGAAATCAGTTTTTCTTCCACCAGGTGCACCGTGGCGACGATGCCCATGGCAAAGGCCCCCGCCACCAGCGCGCTCATCAGCGCAAAGGCGATGATGATCCGCTGGGCAAGGCTTTGCTTAAACTCCATCACGGCCCTCGGCCAAGCGATAACCCACGCCATGCACGGTTTGCAGCAATGGCTTGGCAAATGGCTTGTCGATCACCTGGCGCAGTTGGTGGACATGGCTGCGCAGGCTGTCGCTGTCCGGGCAGTCATCGCCCCATAGGGCTTCTTCCAACACTTCGCGACGCAGGACGTGAGGGCTTTTCTGCATCAGCACGGCGAGCAGTTTCAGGCCGACCGGGTTGAGCTTGAGCAAACGCCCTTCGCGGGTCACTTCCAGGGTATCGAGGTCGTAGGACAGATCACCGACTTGCAGCTCCCGCCGACCACCGCCCTGGGCCCGACGCAGCACCGCTTCGATACGTGCGGCCAACTCCGATAGGGCAAACGGCTTGAGCAGGTAGTCGTCGGCACCCGACTTGAAACCTTGCAGGCGGTCGTCCAGTTGATCGCGAGCGGTGAGCATGATCACCGGCGTATCGCGACGCGCATCTTCACGCAGGCGTTTGCACAGGGTGTAGCCATCAATGCCGGGCAGCATGATATCGAGCACGATCAGGTCGTAATGCTCGGTGGCGGCCAGGTGCAGGCCTGACAAACCGTCCTGCGCACAGTCCACGGTGTAGCCCTTGAGCCCCAGGTAATCCGCCAGGTTGGCCAGAATATCGCGGTTGTCTTCAACCAATAAAATTCGCATGGGCAGTGTCTCCGTACGCGGTAACGGCCTTGTTGGCTCGCGCAGCTTAAGGCCAAGTATGGCTTACCGCTAGGGCTGAGCGGTCAACCTATAAATCTTTTCAACCGATTGCCCATTGCAACGAGTTTTTCACTATCGCTTCACAGCTCGACTACAGTGCCAGAGTGAAAATCGCCCCCCATTGATATAAGGAACTTGGATATGGGTTTTATCAAAACTGCGCCAATGCGCTATTTGCTGTTGGTAACCGGCGCCTGGCTGGTCATTTTTCTATTGACCCGCAGCGTACTGCTCCTAACCCACATGGATGAAGTCAGCGGCAACCTGCTGCCCGTGTTCGGCGTAGGCCTGCTCTACGACCTGGGTTTCCTGGCCTATGCCGCGCTGCCCCTGGGCCTGTATCTGCTGCTGTGTCCACCCGCTCTCTGGCGGCGACGCGGCCATCGCTGGTTCCTGCAAGGCGTACTGACCGTCAGCCTGTTCGCCATGTTGTTCACCTCAGTGGCCGAATGGCTGTTCTGGGATGAGTTCGGCGTGCGCTTCAATTTTATTGCCGTCGATTACCTGGTGTACTCCGATGAGGTGTTGAACAACCTGTTGGAGTCCTACCCGATCGGCAAGCTGTTGAGCCTGTTGGCGATACTGGCGATTGTCTTGAGCCTGGCCTTGCGCAAACTGTTCAACGCCGCACTCGACTCACCGCTGCCGGCCATGCGCGGGCGCTTGGTCAATGCCTTGGGGCTGCTGCTGGTCGCCGGCCTGAGCCTGCAGTTGATCAGCCAGGACAGCCCCCGTAGCCAGGGTGGTAACGCCTATAACAACGAGCTGGCGAGCAATGGCCCTTACCAATTCTTCGCTGCGTTCCGCAACAATGAACTGGACTACAGCCAATTCTACAAAAGCCTGCCGGCCGACATTGTAGCCCGCCAATTACGTCCGGAACTCAGTGAACCCAATGCCCGTTTCATCGGCACTGACCCACTGGATATCCGCCGCGCCATCGACAACCCCGGCACCCTGCGCAAACCCAATATCGTCCTGGTGACCATCGAAAGTTTCAGCGCCAAATACATGGGCAGTAATGGCGATGGACGCAACCTGACCCCCAACCTTGATGAGTTGCGTAAACACAGCCTGTATTTCAACAATTTCTACGCCACCGGTACCCGCACCGACCGCGGCCTGGAGGCCATTACCCTGGCCATTCCGCCCACTCCAGGGCGCTCCATCGTCAAGCGGATTGGCCGGGAAAGCGGCTTTGCCAGCCTGGGTCAACAGCTCAGTGCAATCGGTTATGACAGCGTGTTTGTGTATGGTGGCCGCGGCTACTTCGACAATATGAATGCATTTTTCAGCGGCAACGGTTATCGGGTGGTCGACCAGAGCAGTGTCGCCGAATCCGAAATCAGCTTTAAAAACGCCTGGGGCATGGCCGATGAAGACCTCTTCAAGCAAACCTTGAAGCTGGCGGATGCCGGTTATGCCAAGCAGCAACCGTTTCTATTGCAGTTGATGACCACCTCCAACCACCGGCCCTACACCTATCCGGACGGCAGGATCGACATCAAGTCCGGCAATGGTCGTGACGGTGCGGTGAAATACACCGACTACGCCATCGGCCAGTTCCTGCAGGCGGCACGCCAAAAACCGTGGTTCGACAATACGATCTTCGTGTTTGTCGCCGACCACACTGCCGGCAGCGCGGGCCAGGAAGACTTGCCCATCGCCAACTACCAGATTCCGTTGTTTATCTACGCGCCGAAATTGATCGAGGCCCGGGAAAGCGCACAACTGGCCAGCCAGATCGACATCGCCCCGACCCTTCTGGGCCTGTTGAACCTAAGCTATGAATCGACATTTTTCGGCCGCAACCTGTTGCAGGACAACCCGTTGCCACCTCGTGTGGTGGTCGGCAACTATCAGCACCTGGGCTTGTTTGACGGTACCAACCTGGCCATCCTCAGCCCACGCCAAGGCCTGCGGCGCCATGACCAGGCCCTGGGGGCAAGCCAGGAATCGCGGAGCGACAGCGATGATCCGCTGATCCTGCGCGCGATCACTTACTACCAGGCGGCCAGTTATAACTTCAAGCAACACCTGCTGAACTGGAAGTTACCCAAGAACGCAGCAGCCCTGTAGGAGCGAGCTTGCTCGCGAAGAACCTGAGGGCGATGCGTTTGTTCATGGTGAACGCATTATCGTTGACGTTTTTCGCGAGCAAGCTCGCTCCTACAGATGCACATAAAAAAGCCCCGCCAGCCGAGCCTTCTTTCTTCGGTGCATCCGTGATCGCAGCTTCGGTCGTCAGGATCACTACCAGGCGGCCAGTGATGACTTCAAGCAACGCTTGCTAGAACGCAGCAGCCCTGTAGGAGCGAGCTTGCTCGCGAAGAACCTGAGGGCGATGCGTTTGTTCATGGTGAACGCGTTATCGTTGACGTTTTTCGCGAGCAAGCTCGCTCTTACAGAGGCACATAAAAAAGCCCCGCCAGCATGACGCTGGCGGGGCTTTTTCAGTACAGGGGTAAGGCTGGCTTACATCATGCCGCCCATGCCACCCATGCCGCCCATGTCTGGCATACCGCCGCCAGCCGAGCCTTCTTTCTTCGGTGCATCAGCGATCGCAGCTTCGGTGGTCAGGATCAGACCGCCGATGGAGGATGCTGCTTGCAGCGCCGAACGAGTCACCTTGGTTGGGTCCAGGATGCCCATTTCGATCATGTCGCCGTAGACGCCAGTCGCAGCGTTGTAACCGTAGTTACCTTTGCCGTTCTTGACTTCGTTGACCACAACGCTTGGCTCGTCGCCGGAGTTGGCAGCGATCTGGCGCAGCGGTGCTTCAACAGCACGACGCAGTACAGCAATACCCACGTTCTGGTCAGCATTGTCGCCGGTCAGACCGGTCAGGGCTTCCAGAGCACGGATCAGCGCAACGCCACCGCCAGGTACCACGCCTTCTTCAACGGCTGCACGAGTTGCGTGCAGGGCGTCTTCAACGCGGGCTTTCTTCTCTTTCATTTCAACTTCGGAACCAGCGCCAACCTTGATCACTGCAACGCCGCCAGACAGCTTGGCCAGACGCTCTTGCAGTTTTTCACGGTCGTAGTCCGAGGAGGTTTCAGCAACCTGGGCACGGATCTGGGTGATGCGCGCCTGGATGTCCAGCTCAACGCCAGCACCGTCAACGATGATGGTGTTTTCCTTGGAGATGGTCACGCGCTTGGCGCTACCCAGGTTTTCCAGGGTGGCGCTTTCCAGGCTCAGGCCGATCTCTTCGGAGATAACGGTACCGCCGGTCAGAACGGCGATGTCCTGCAGCATGGCCTTGCGACGGTCGCCGAAGCCTGGAGCCTTGACGGCTGCGACTTTAACGATACCGCGCATGTTGTTCACAACCAGAGTCGCCAGGGCTTCGCCTTCAACGTCTTCGGAAACGATCAGCAGTGGACGGCCGGCTTTGGCAACGGCTTCCAGCACTGGCAGCATTTCACGGATGTTCGAGATCTTTTTGTCGACCAGCAGGATCAGCGGGCTGTCCAGCTCGGCAACCATGGTCTCAGGCTTGTTGACGAAGTACGGGGACAGGTAGCCACGGTCGAACTGCATGCCTTCTACAACCGACAGTTCGTTTTCCAGGCCAGTGCCTTCTTCAACGGTGATCACGCCTTCTTTACCGACTTTTTCCATGGCTTCGGCAATGATGTCGCCGATGGAGCTGTCGGAGTTGGCGGAAATGGTGCCTACCTGAGCGATAGCCTTGGTGTCAGCGCATGGCTTGGACAGGTTTTTCAGCTCAGCAACGATGGCGATGGTCGCCTTGTCGATGCCGCGCTTGAGGTCCATCGGGTTCATGCCGGCAGCGACGGCTTTGTAGCCTTCGTTGACGATTGCCTGAGCCAGAACGGTGGCGGTGGTGGTGCCGTCGCCTGCGTCATCGTTGGCACGGGAGGCAACGTCTTTGACCAGCTGCGCGCCCATGTTTTCGAAACGGTCTTCCAGTTCGATTTCTTTGGCTACGGAAACGCCGTCCTTGGTGATGGTCGGAGCGCCGAAGCTCTTCTCGATGATCACGTTACGGCCTTTCGGGCCCAGGGTCGCTTTTACTGCGTCAGCCAGGATGTTGACACCGGTGAGCATTTTCTTGCGGGCGGAATCGCCGAATTTAACTTCTTTAGCAGCCATGATCGATATTCCTTAAATACTTTGTAGTAACGGGAAAATGAGCGGGGAATCAGTCTTCCAGAACGGCGAGAATCTCGTTCTCAGCCATAACCAGCAGGTCTTCGCCGTCGACTTTCACAGTGTTGCTGCCGGAGTAAGGACCGAATACAACCTTGTCACCGACTTTAACGGCCAGCGCACGCACTTCACCATTTTCCAGAGTCTTGCCTGGGCCTGCAGCGACGATCACACCGTGGTTGGCTTTTTCAGCAGCCGAACCTGGCAGAACGATACC
The DNA here is from genome assembly GCF_012985695.1 of Pseudomonas sp. WS 5027. NCBI lineage: Bacteria > Pseudomonadati > Pseudomonadota > Gammaproteobacteria > Pseudomonadales > Pseudomonadaceae > Pseudomonas > Pseudomonas sp. WS 5027. The sequence goes on from NZ_JAAQWU010000008.1 coordinate 100,177, forward strand.
GCCAGCGGTTTTCTTTTCTTCTTCGCTGCGACGGATAACGACGCGGTCGTGCAGAGGACGAAGCTTGCTCATTGTCGATCTCTCCTAATTGTAAGTTTCATCGGCCGGTATCAGTACCGGCTGGTTGTAATCCGGCGGTGCCGGTCGCGGTTCGCCAGGCGAAACGCGGAAGTCTGTCTGGTGTCGCCACCAGAAACCTTGCGGTGACCGTTACATAAGGGCGTATATGCTTATTACAAGGGCCACAAGTGAAAATTTTTGTGTCAGCAAGGCACCCAAAGGCGCCTTATCTGGGATGGCGTTACTTGGAGTCGCGGTGTTCGAACTCACCTTCGATCACATCACCTTCGCGCCCCAGGGGCTGGCGAGGTGCCGGGCCGCCACGTGGCTGCAGGTCATCGGCAAAGGCGCGCTGGCGGATCGCCGCTTCTTCGGCACGCTGGCGCAGCTTGCCTGCCAGCAACCGACGAGTGAATGGCAGCAACAGAATCAAGCCCAGCACATCGCTGACAAAACCCGGCACGATCAACAGGCCACCGGCCAAGGCCATCATCAGGCCTTCAAGCATCGTCTGGGCTGGCAGTTCGCCGCGATTCAGGCTTTCACGGGCACGCAGTGCAGTGGCCAGGCCGGCGATACGCAGCACGAACACGCCGAGCATCGAGCCGAGAATGATCAGCAGCAGCGCCGGGAAAAACCCGATAGCCCCGCTGACCTTGACGAATACGAACAGCTCCAGCACCGGAAACAGCAGAAAGAGCAATAAAAAAGGGCGCATCAAATGGTTCCTCAACGCAAGAATGCCTTGCTACTAGACCTTAGATGACGTCGCCCTTTCGTGAATTCAAGCTTCGGTAACAGCTTTTTTCGGCCAGACCTGGGCGTGAGCCAGGGAAACCAAGGCCTCGCGCACTTGTGTCGGGGTATTGCAAGTTGCGGCAAAGGGCAGCCAATACACGCCCAGGCCGATGCGCAAGTGCATGCCTTCGCTGTCGATGCCGACCAGTTGTGCGGGCTCGAACGTCGGCAAGCCAGCCAGCTCGACGTAATGGGCAATGGCCTTGGTGTGATCGCTGTTCATGTGCTCGATCATGCTCAGCTCGGCCTTGCCAGCAAACGGATTGGCCAGGGTCAGTTGGTCAACCCAGTGGATCGCGCCGAAGCCGCCGATATAACGATGACGCACCGGCTTGAGCACCCAGAAATCGAAGTCATGGGCCTTGTGGTAGTTCGCCGAATCCGGGAAATACCGATAGTAACGCTCGGCGGCAGCGGCGATGGCCGCCTCGTCCTCGAGCTTTTCGGCTTCGGCCAGGTAGGTTAGGCGCCCGACGGCCTGCACGTCATCCGCCTCACGCTCGCCCACCAGCAATGAGCATTTTGGATCTTTTTGCAGGTTATGGGTGTGCTGGGCAATACGGCTGATCAGGATCAGCGGCCGGCCCTCTGCGTCCAGGCAATAAGGCACCACCGAACCAAAGGGAAAGCCAGGCATGGCCTTGGAGTGTGTGGCGAGCGCCCCACGGTATTCCTTGAGCAGTAGTTCTCGGGCATTCTTGGCAACGTGGACGCTCAACTTATGACTCCTTCGATAAGATCCGTCACAAAACGGACTTGGACAACCGCTTAAATCTGCTCACAGGACATGCGAATGCATCTCAACGACAAAGTAATCATTATCACCGGCGGTTGCCAGGGTTTGGGCCGTTCCATGGCTGAGTATTTTGCAAGCAAAGGTGCTCACTTGGCACTGGTGGACCTCAATCAGGAAAAGCTCGATACGGCAGTGGCTGCATGCCAGTCCCATGGCGTCACCGCACGCAGCTATCTATGCAACGTGGCAGATGAAGAACAGGTGACACATACCGTGGCTCGGATCGCCGATGATTTCGGCGCGATCCACGGTTTGATCAACAACGCTGGAATCCTGCGCGATGGCTTGTTGCTTAAGGTCAAGGACGGCGAGATGACCAAGATGAGCCTGGCCCAGTGGCAGGCGGTGATCGACGTCAATCTGACCGGCGTGTTCCTCTGCACCCGCGAAGTGGCGGCGAAGATGGTCGAGCTGAAAAGCCAGGGCGCCATTATCAACATCTCGTCGATCTCCCGCGCGGGGAATGTGGGCCAGACCAACTATTCGGCGGCCAAGGCCGGCGTAGCCGCAGCGACGGTGACCTGGGCCAAGGAACTGGCGCGTTATGGCATCCGTGTAGCGGGGATTGCGCCGGGCTTTATCGAGACCGAAATGACGCTGGGCATGAAGCCCGAAGCGCTGGAGAAGATGACGTCGGGGATCCCGCTCAAGCGCATGGGCCGGCCACAAGAGATCGCCCACTCGGCTGCCTATATCTTCGAGAACGACTACTACACCGGGCGCATCCTGGAGCTGGATGGCGGGTTGCGGTTGTAATAGCAGGGCTGCCCAGTGTCTGGAGCTGGCTTACCGGCGATGCAGGCACCTCGAGGTGATGCTATCGCTGGCAAGCCAGCTCCCACAGGAGGGTGGCTTACCAGGTCACGCCAAAGCCTGCGGTGTAACGGGTCTTGCTCAAGTCGCTGTCCGAACTGCCGCTGATGATGTCGCGCTCAGCCTTGAGGTTGAGGGAAGCCCATTCGGTGACTTTATAACGCAGGCCCATTTCGGCATCGAGGGCGTAGTCGGCCGGACCGGCCAGGGGTTTGCCCACTTCGCCGTTGGTGAAAAACTCCACGGTCTTGCCGATCAGGTAGCGGTTGTAGTCCCACTTCATCGCCAGGGAATAGAAGTTGTCGTTACCGCCGTCCTTGTACTCATAGTCAGTGCGGTTGAGCAACGAGCCCAGGGAGAATGCCCCCAGCTCATCGTCCCAGAACTGATAACCCGGACCGGTACCGACGGTGCGCTGGCGACGCAGGTCTTCAACTTTGTCGTGCTTGTAGGTCAAGCGCCCCTGCCAGAACCACTGGTCGGTAATAAAGCGGTCCAGCGCGTACTCGGCGCGCCAGTTATCGGTGGTGACCACCTCGTTCTGGAATTCGCGGTTGTATTCGCCTTCGGCTATATGGCGCCACTTGCCGTGACGGGCAGTGGTCTTGAAGTCGATGTCATAGTCGTCGGTGTCTTTTTCCGCACGCTTGTAGTCCAGCGCCACGTCGACATTGCCCTTCCACACCAGGTCTTCGATCACAGGCTTGGGCTTGATGATCTGCTGGATGCTGGCCAACTCCACCGTCTTCGGTGTCTCGCCGTTGGCCAGGACCACCTTGCCACCCTCGGCCGGATGCAGGGACTTGGCCTTCTCGCCGATGTAGGCATCCTGCTTGACCAGCAACTCCTGGTCGCTTTCCAGGGTTTTTACCTGCTTCCAGTCCACCGGGATTGCACCCGCGTATTCGGTCTGGATCAACAGTTTGCCGCCGTCGAAAACCTTGATCTTGCCAGTCAGGCGATCACCGTTTTTCAACCAGACCGTATCGGCCAGCACAGGGGTAGAAGCAGTAAAGACAGCGAGGCACAGCAGGGTTCTGGACAACATAAGCGGTTATGGGGCTCAAGTTTGGCGAAAAAGGAGGCATTATCGGCGTAGCTGAAGTCTTAGCAAGGACTGACTCAAGGTTTTCTATTGAGTTCAAATCTCAACAGCATTTTTACAGACGTTTCTTACATATCCACGACCAATTTCAACAGAGTCGCCTGAACAGTGAACGAGCCCGCCGACACCCCGCAAAACCCGGCCGAAATGCGCCGTACCGCGCTGTACCTGACCTTGGCCCAAGTGCCCGAAGGCTGCGTAGTCAGTTACGGCGAACTGGCGCACCTGGCCGGACTGGGGCGTGCCGCGCGCTTCGTGGGCCGCACGTTGAGCCAACTTCCCGAGGGTTCGAAGTTGCCCTGGCATCGGGTTGTCGCCGCCGGCGGTCGGATAAGTCTGCCGGTGGGCAGCGCTTCGGGTGATGAACAACGTGCGCGTTTGCGTAGCGAAGGTGTCAGTATCCTGAACAATCGCGTTGATATTCAGCGCCATGGCTGGCGCCCGGTAGAGCACAGCGGTTAGAGTGCGCGCTTTGTTTCCGTAAATCTGAGGCAGACTCCAGCCCATGCCCCGTAAAACCTGGCGCGCCGCGCTCGCTGCCTATGCCAGCCCCTCGACTTTAGTGCTGTTACTGCTCGGTTTTGCCGCCGGCCTGCCTTACATGTTGGTGTTCTCGACGCTTTCGGTCTGGTTGCGCGAAGCCGGTGTGGCACGCGAGACCATCGGCTATGCGAGCCTGATCGGCCTGGCGTATGCGTTCAAGTGGGTCTGGTCACCGCTGTTGGACCAATGGCGCCTGCCGCTGTTGGGCAAGCTGGGACGTCGTCGTTCCTGGCTGGTGCTGTCCCAATCCCTGGTGATTCTCGGTTTGATCGGCATGGGCTTCTGCGACCCGCAGAAACACCTGTCCTGGCTGATCGCCATTGCCGTTATCGTCGCATTTGCCTCCGCAACCCAAGACATTGCGGTGGACGCCTATCGTCTGGAAATCGCCGATGACAGCCGCCAGGCCGCCCTGGCCGCCAGCTATATGTCCGGCTACCGCATCGCCGCCCTGCTAGCCACCGCCGGCGCGCTGTTCTTTGCCGAAGGCTTCGGCTCCACGGGGTTCAACTACAAGCATTCGGCATGGACCGGCACCTATGTACTGTTCGGCGTGCTGATGATCCCCGCCCTGCTGACCAGCTTTTTCATGCGTGAACCCGATGTGCCCCTGCGCACCCAGTTGCAGGCCGGGCGCTATACGTTTGCCCACCAACTGATGTCGGTATTTGTACTGATCATCCTGTTGGTGTCAGTACCGGCGATGTTCACCCAGCTCTACAACACCGACTTTGCCAGCGTGCTGTTCGAAGGCGTGAGCCTGCTCGACCTGCTGCTGGAAGACCGCGCATTCCTGCGCGCTATCCTCTATATCACCCTCACCGCCCTATGCCTCTCGGCCATGGGCCGTCGAGGCCTGGCGCCGGTGCTGACGCCGGTCAACGACTTTATCCTGCGCTACCGCTGGCAGGCCCTGCTGCTGCTGGGGCTGATCGCCACCTACCGCATGTCGGACACGGTGATGGGCGTGATGGCCAACGTGTTCTATATCGACCAGGGGTTCACCAAGGACCAGATCGCCAGCGTCAGCAAGATCTTCGGCCTGATCATGACCCTGGTCGGCGCCGGTATGGGCGGCCTGTTGATCGTGCGGTTCGGCATCCTGCCGATCCTGTTCATCGGCGGCATCACCTCGGCCGGCACCAACCTGCTGTTCCTGATGCTGGCCGACATGGGCGCCGACCTGCAGATGCTGATCTTCACCATCTCCCTGGACAACTTCAGCTCAGGCCTGGCGACCTCGGCGTTCGTCGCTTATCTATCGAGTCTGACCAACCTGAAGTTCTCCGCCACCCAGTACGCCCTGCTCAGCTCGATCATGTTGCTGTTGCCACGGCTGATCGGCGGTTACTCGGGGGTCATGGTGGAAAAGTTCGGTTATCACAACTTCTTCCTGATCACCGCAATGCTCGGTGTGCCGACGCTGCTGTTGATTGCCTTGCATTGGTACCAGGAAAGCCGACGGATCCGTTTGAATCCCCCCGAAGAAGGTTGACACCTGCAGGGCCGGGCTTGTGTGGGAGCGGGCTTGCCCGCGATAGCATCACCGCGGCTTGCCCGGCACACCGAGGCGCCTGCATCGCAGGCAAGCCAGCTCCCACATAAAGCCAATGCCTGTACTCTGGCGGCGACCGCCCGTACAATCCCAGGTCACTTCAAGTCCAAGCAACCGACAACGGCCTACCATGCGCACCAGTCAATATTTGCTCGCCACACAGAAAGAAACGCCTTCCGACGCGGTCGTGATCAGCCACCAGCTGATGCTGCGCGCCGGTATGATCCGCAAACTGGCCTCCGGCCTGTACACCTGGCTGCCCATGGGCTTGAAGGTGATGCGCAAGGTCGAAGCGATCGTTCGCGAAGAAATGAACGCCGCCGGCTCTCTGGAAGTATTGATGCCGAGCACTCAGCCGGCTGAACTGTGGCAGGAATCCGGGCGCTGGGAAGAGTACGGTCCGGAATTGCTGCGCTTCAAGGATCGTCATGGCCGCGACTTCTGCGCAGGCCCGACCCATGAAGAAGTGATCACCGACCTGATGCGCAACGAGTTGAGCAGCTACAAACAGCTGCCCCTCAACCTGTATCAGATCCAGACCAAGTTCCGTGACGAAATCCGCCCACGCTTCGGCTTGATGCGTGGCCGCGAATTCATCATGAAGGACGCCTATTCGTTCCACGCCGACCAGCCTTCGCTGCAAGTCACCTATGACCGCATGCACCAGGCCTATTGCAACGTGTTCACTCGCCTGGGCCTGAAGTTCCGCCCAGTCGAAGCGGATAACGGTTCCATCGGCGGCGCGGGCTCCCATGAGTTCCACGTACTGGCAGAGTCCGGCGAAGACGATATCGTCTTCAGCGACGGCTCCGACTACGCAGCCAACATCGAGAAAGCCGAAGCCGTGCCACGGGAAACTTCCCGTCCGGCGCCGGCTGAAGAGCTGCGCCTGGTCGATACCCCAGACACCAAGACCATCGCGGCCCTGGTCGAGAAATTCAATCTGCCGATTGAAAAGACCATCAAGACCCTGATCGTGCATGCCGAGGAAGAAGGCAAGCTGATCGCCCTGGTTATCCGTGGCGACCACGAGCTCAACGAAATCAAGGCTGCCCAGCAACCTGGCGTGGCCAGCCCGCTGGTCATGGCCTCGGACGCCGAACTGCGTGACGCCATTGGCGCCGGCGCTGGTTCCCTGGGCCCGCTGAACCTGCCACTGCCGATCATCATCGACCGTTCGGTCGAGCTGATGAGCGACTTCGGCATCGGTGCCAATATCGACGACAAGCACTACTTTGGCGTCAACTGGGAACGTGACCTGCCAGTACCGACCGTGGCCGACCTGCGCAACGTGGTTGCCGGTGACCCAAGCCCGGATGGCAAGGGCACTCTGGAAATCAAACGCGGTATCGAAGTGGGGCACATCTTCCAGCTGGGCAACAAGTACAGCAAGGCGATGAAGTGCGAAGTGCTGGGCGAAAACGGCAAGCCGGTAACCCTGGAAATGGGTTGCTATGGCATTGGCGTTTCCCGCGTGGTGGCGGCTGCCATCGAGCAGAACCACGACGACAAAGGCATCATCTGGAGCGACACCCTGGCGCCGTTCCAGATCGCCCTGGTACCCCTGCGCTACGAAACCGAGCAGGTTCGCGAAGCCACCGACAAACTGTACGCCGAACTGACGGCCGCCGGTTTCGAAGTGCTGCTGGATGATCGCGACAAGAAGACCAGCCCGGGCATCAAGTTTGCCGACATGGAACTGATTGGCATCCCTCACCGGATCGTGGTCAGTGACCGCGGCCTGGCCGATGGCAATCTGGAATACAAGAGCCGGACCGAAGCCGAAGCCCAACCGTTGCCGGTGGCTGACGTGCTGCCCTTCCTTCAGGCGCGTATTCGTCGCTGAAAACCAGATCAAGAGAAGTCATGTTCAAGCGAAACACCAAAGCCCTGGGGGGCGCCGCCTTGTGCGGCGCCCTGCTGGTCAGCGGCTGCGCCAATCAGATGTCGCAGCGTAGCGAGCACGAGGAACGGATCGAGCGCAAATTGCTCGACCACAGCCTGCAGATTGATGTCGGCGACCCCAAAGTGCTCGAGCTGCCACAACGCCGCGTGCGCATTCATGAACAGCGGACTTTCGAAGTCACTGAATTTGAAGTCACGCGCCACTATGATCGCTACACGCCCTACCAACCCTGGCGCGAACTCTATGAGATCCCGCTGGGCGCCGTGGCAGTTGTGGCGGGCGCTGGGGCCAACGTGGCGAACATCTTTGCCCTGGGCAACCTGCCGGACAGCATGACCCACGACTGGATCAGTTACGGCGTGGCCGGGCTCAACCCGTTCATGAACGTGCAGTCCCATGGTCGGGCGCAACAGAACCTGGCGGGCATCGATGAAATCCAGCGTGACCGACGCCTGGAGTACACCAGCCTGCCCTGGAGCGAGCGACCGGTGCAGGTAAAGGCCGGCAAGCAGACCCATGAGATGACCACCGACCGCAACGGAGTCCTGCGCCTGAACCTGCTGGACAGCCCGTTTGCCGAACAAGACCTGAGCCAGGTCCGTACCTTGCGGATCAGCATTGAAGATGCCCAGGACGATGTGCATTCGGACGCATCCCTGGCCATCAGCACCACCCTGCGTGGCAAGCTGCTGGAGGCCCATACGCTGATCTACGACGATCTGGAGGATGACGAAGTCAGCCAATGGGTACATCGGGTCAAGCGCTTGTCGGAGTTGGGTCTGGAAGAAGAAGCCAGCGAGCTGGAACAGAGCCTGATTGAACTGACGCGCAATGATCCCGAATTGCAGCAGGAATTTCTCAAGGCCCTGACCAAGGATGGCGGCCGACTGGTGGCCGACCCCGGCACCCACTGACCCTCTGTAGGAGCCGGCTTGCCGGCTCCTACAGGGACAGTTCCAGCTGTTCATTTCCCACGCTCAAATCGAGCAACCGCACACCAATCCCCAGCAACCGCACCGGCTTACCGCCCCGATTGAACGCCTGGGTCAGCAACTGCCGATAGCTCTCCAGATCCCGCCCCGCCACCGCCTGCTCCAGGGTGGTCTGGGTAAAGTCGTGGAACTTCACTTTGACAAAGGGTTTGCCCGGCCGATAACTGCTGTCGATACGCTGCATGCGCCCAGCCAGTGTTTCCATCAGTTCCGGCAGCTTTTCCAGGCAACTGGGCAGGTCCGGCAGATCGACATCGTAGGTGTTCTCCACGCTGATCGATTGCCGGCGACTGTCGTTATGCACCGCACGATCATCAATCCCACGCGCCAAACTCCATAAGCGCTCACCAAAGCTGCCGAATTCGCGCACCAGCGCCAGCTTGTTCCACTCGCGCAATTGCAGACAATCCTCAATCCCCAGGCGTGCCAGCTTGTCGGCGGTGACCTTGCCGACGCCGTGCAGCTTGCTGACTGGCAACTGCGATACGAAATCTTCCACCTGGTCCGGGGTGATCACAAACAGTCCGTTGGGCTTTTTCCAGTCGCTGGCGATCTTGGCCAGAAACTTGTTGGGTGCCACCCCCGCAGAAACCGTGATGTGCAGCTGATTGGAAACGCGCCGACGGATATCCTGGGCGATGCGTGTGGCGCTGCCGCCAAAATGCGCGCAGTCGGAAACATCCAGGTAAGCCTCGTCCAGGGACAACGGCTCGATCAGATCGGTGTAATCGCGGAAAATCGTGTGGATTTCCTTCGACGCTTCTTTATAGGCATCCATACGCGGCTTGACGATGGTCAGGTCGGGGCACAGTTTCAACGCATGGCGCGACGACATCGCCGAACGCACGCCGTAGGCCCGGGCCTCGTAGTTGCAGGTGGCAATCACCCCGCGCCGGTCCGCCGAGCCCCCTACCGCCAGCGGCTTTTGCGCCAGGCTCGGGTTATCCCGCATTTCGATGGCAGCGTAGAAACAATCACAGTCGACATGGATGATTTTGCGCTGCGTCATATAAAGGAAGGCGTGATCGAGACGTAAAGTAGACGGATCGCCAGTATCGCACTCACACCTGTATATAGCACCAGTACTTTGAATCATCTGACAAAGCGGTAGGAAAAAGCCTCGATGAATTCGTTTTTTCAATCGAAAGACTCCCCCCAATAGAGCTGGAAGCCACGGCCAGACTGGCCTCAAACCCTTCCAGCACGCCTCTTGGAGAGCTAAGCGATTGAAGCACAAGCGCTTTTCTTGAAATCAGCGGTTGACACACAGTCATTCCTCTGTAGAATGCCGACACACAGACGCGGGATGGAGCAGTCTGGTAGCTCGTCGGGCTCATAACCCGAAGGTCGTCGGTTCAAATCCGGCTCCCGCAACCAAACATCAAAAAAGGCTACTCGAAAGAGTGGCCTTTTTTGTGCGCGTCGATTTCCTTCCCATCCTGCAGGAGCGAGCTTGCTCGCGAAGGGCGTTAACGATAACGCGGACATCCAGCATCAACTCGGCGCCCTTGGGCTTTTCGCCAACAAGCTCGCGCCTACAGTGAAAACTCGTTTTCAATCGAGCACTTAGGCTGATTCGCAGTTATTTTGCCCTTTATGTCATTAACGGTTGACACCTCGTCGCTGCGCTGTAGAATGCCGCCCACAGACGCGGGATGGAGCAGTCTGGTAGCTCGTCGGGCTCATAACCCGAAGGTCGTCGGTTCAAATCCGGCTCCCGCAACCAAACATCAAAAAAGGCTACTCGAAAGAGTGGCCTTTTTTGTATCTGTAGAAAAAGTTCTTTTGAAACAATGGCATGGCATCTTTCATGAAACCGCGCGCGGGTTTCGAAGTCCTTCCATTTAAGGGCTATGCTCAAGTGCCGAGCACATCCTTGCGCGACCAATGGACGCTGTCGCCTGCCCCGGTGATCCGCGTTACTATTTGTAATTATTTTGTACATAGGGATTGGTAACTTGGCTGGATACCCCCATCCTGTCGCGCACAATCCAAGAGGTGATTGATGCGCGCCAATTCGTCTGAACCACAAGACACCGTCACAGCTACACAACCGATCGCGCCCACCCGCCTGCGCTGGCTGGATCTGTTGAGCAAGTATCGGCAACCCATTGGGTTGGCGGTCACGCTGCTGCTGTTTGCAATCGCCTTGATCGCCTGCCGCCACTTGCTGCTAGAGCTGGATCTGTACGCCCTCCACGATTCGATCCTGGAAGTACCGAAGCCTTCCCTGCTGGGTGCCTTTGCCGCTGCGATCGCCGGGTTCATCATTCTATTGGGCTACGAATTTTCCGGCGCACGCTACGCCGGAGTAAAACTTCCCGCCAGGACCCTGGCCTATGGCGGTTTTACTGCATTCGCCATCGGCAATGCGATTGGCCTGTCGATGCTGTCCGGCGGCTCGGTGCGCTACCGTCTATATGCACGACATGGCATCGGGGCTTCGGAAGTGGCCCGCATGACCGTATTTGCCAGCCTGGCCTTGGGCTGCGCCTTGCCGCCACTCGCCGCCCTGGCAACCTTGAGCAACCTGCCAGCCGCTTCCAACGCCCTGCACTTGCCCGCAGTGCTGCTTGGCGGGATCGCAGGTGCGGTGTTGTTGCTCTCGGCCGTGTTGTGTATCGGGATCTATCGCCGCCGCCTGCCCGAACAACCCTACCCCGACAACCTGCTGGTCAAGGCTGGCCGCCGCACTTTGCGCCTCCCTGGGCGCCGCCTGACCTTCCTGCAACTGATCATCACCGCCCTGGACGTCGCTGCCGCCGCTACCGTTCTCTATATGTTGCTGCCGGAAGCCCCACCGTTCGGCCCGTTCCTGCTGGTGTACCTGCTGGCGCTCGCGGCGGGCGTGCTCAGCCATGTACCGGGCGGTGTCGGCGTGTTCGAAGCGATCCTGCTGGCCGCGTTTGCCGACAAGCTCGGCGCCGCGCCGCTGGCCGCCGCCCTGCTGCTGTACCGCATGATCTATGTGGTACTGCCACTATTGATCGCGTGCATTCTTCTGCTGATCAACGAAGCTCAACGCCTGTTCCAGACCCAGCACAGCCTGCGGGTGGCCTCGGGTCTCGCGGCACCGGTGTTGGCCGTGCTGGTTTTTTTGTCCGGGGTGGTGCTGCTGTTCTCCGGCGCCACCCCAGAAATCGACTCACGCCTGGAAAACATCGGCTTCCTGATTCCCCACCGCCTGATTGACGCCTCGCACTTTGGCGCCAGCCTGATCGGCGTGCTGTGCCTGTTGCTGGCCCAGGGCCTGCGTCGACGCCTGTCGGCAGCCTGGATGCTGACCATGGTGCTGTTGCTGGTGGGCGCCCTGCTCTCACTGCTCAAAGGCTTCGACTGGGAAGAAGCCAGCCTGATGACCACCACTGCGGTGCTGCTGGCGATCTTCCGGCGCTCGTTCTACCGCGCCAGCCGCCTGACCGAGCTGCCGTTTTCGCCGCTGTACCTGGTGGCCAGCGTGTGCGTGCTGGGTGCGTCGATCTGGCTGCTGCTGTTTGCCTATCAGGATGTACCTTATAGCCATCAACTGTGGTGGCAGTTCACCCTCGACGCCAACGCCCCGCGCGGCCTGCGCTCGCTGCTGGGCGCCGCCATCCTGCTGGTAATTGTGTCGCTGACCTGGCTGTTGCGCACCGCCCGCCCAGTGATCCACCTGCCAACCGCCGATGAGCTGGAACGTGCCACCAAGATCCTGATGGCCTCGTCGCAACCCGACGGCGGCCTGGCACTGACCGGCGACAAGGCCCTGCTGTTTCACCCCAACGACGAAGCGTTCCTGATGTACGCCCGTCGCGGCCGCAGCCTGGTGGCGCTGTACGACCCGATCGGCCCGACCCAGCCACGGGCCGAGATGATCTGGCAGTTCCGCGACCTGTGCGACATTCACCACGCCCGCCCGGTGTTCTACCAGGTGCGCGCGGAGAACCTGCCCTTCTATATGGACATCGGCCTGACCGCGATCAAGCTGGGCGAAGAAGCCCGGGTCGATCTCAAGCGCTTTGACCTGGAGGCCAAGGGCAAGGAGATGAAAGACCTGCGCTACACCTGGAACCGCGGGACGCGGGACGGCCTGTCCCTGGAAATCTTCGAGCCGGGCCAGGCGCCGATGGCGGCGCTGAAAGTCATCTCCGATGCCTGGTTGACGGGTAAGAATGTGCGCGAAAAAGGCTTCTCCCTGGGACGTTTCAGCGACGAATACCTCAAGCACTTTCGCATTGCGGTGATTCGTTTCGAGGGGCAGCCGGTGGCGTTCGCCAACCTGCTGGAGACCTACAGCCATGACCTGGCCAGCCTGGACCTGATGCGCGCGCATCCCGAGGCGCCAAAGCTGACCATGGAGTTCATGATGATCGGCTTGATCCAGCACTATAAGAGCCACAACTATGCGCGCTTCAGCCTTGGCATGGTGCCGCTGTCGGGCCTGCAACCGCGCCGTGGCGCACCGCTGACCCAGCGCCTGGGCTCGATGGTGTTCCGCCGTGGCGAGCAACTGTATAACTTCCAAGGTTTACGCCGCTTCAAAGACAAGTTCCAGCCTGACTGGGAACCTCGTTACATGGCCGTGCCCGCAGGACTTGATCCGCTGGTGGCACTGGCCGATACCGCCGCCCTGATCGCAGGCGGCTTGACTGGATTGGTGAAACGCTGATGATTCGACGCTCCTGGCGGTATGTATTGGCAAGTCTGGTGGTGCTGGCCCTGATTCTCGGTGGCGGCTACTGGTACTGGAGTCGCCCCGCCCCTCAACCGACCCTGGAACAACTGCCCCAGGCCGACGGCTCGACCATGACCCGTGTAACCCCTGGCACCAGCACCAAGGCCCGCGTAGCGGTAGCCGTGATGGCCGACGCCAGCCTGACCGACAGCCAACTGATAGCCCTGAGCCGGGGCGGCAGCGCACAGATCGTGCAAGTGATCCTGCCCAAGGACGATTGCAAGCTGCAGGAGCAAGCCTTGCAGGCGGCCCTCGGCCAGCTCAATGGCCCGGCCACCCTGGTCAGCGGCATCGGCCCTGGCGCCGCGCTGGCCTGGCGCTGGCTGGCAACGCAGAACGACGACAAAGCCAATGCCATCTCCGTGGGCTTCGCCCTGGTCCAGGAAGGCTGCAAGGACCCACTGCCAAAGACCGCCGCCCACGGCAACTGGCTGGTGGCCTGGAACGATAACCCTGACGACGAAAGTGCCAGCTTCGTACGCGACACCCCGCGTGCCACCACCAGCATCAGCGACTACGACATCAACTACCCACAAGTACTGAACAACGAACTGCGCAAGCAACTGGTGGGCTCGGACAATGGCGGCCTGGCGATCCCGGTGGTTGAAGTACCGGCCGGCCAGGCAAAGGACACCGTGACCCTGTTCCTTTCCGGCGACGGCGGCTGGCGCGACCTGGACCGCGACGTGGCCGGCGAGATGGCGAAGATCGGTTATCCGGTGGTCGGCGTCGATACCCTGCGCTACTACTGGCAGCACAAAAGCCCGGAGCAGAGTGCCAAGGACCTGAGCGAGCTGATGCAGCACTATCGCCAAAAATGGGGCACCAAACGCTTTGTACTGACCGGCTATTCGTTCGGCGCCGATGTGCTGCCGGCCATCTACAACCGCCTGCCGGAAGCCGAGCAGCAACGGGTAGACGCTATTATCCTGCTGGCCTTCGCCCGCACCGGCAGCTTTGAGATCGAAGTGGAAGGCTGGCTGGGCAATGCCGGCAAGGAAGCCGCCACCGGCCCGGAAATGGCCAAGCTCCCAGCCGCCAAGGTGGTGTGCATCTACGGCGAGGAAGAAGTCGACGAGAGTGGCTGTACCGACAAGACTGCGGTGGGTGAAGCCATGAAGCTACCGGGCGGCCATCACTTCGACGAGAACTACCCGGCACTGGCCAAGCGCCTGGTGGATATCATCGAGAAGCGCCAGGCCAAGGACGAATAATCCCCCATCCTTTTAGGCGTCGGCTTGCCGGCTCCTGCCCCAAGACACTAAAAAGCCCCCGCTGCCGCACGGCAACGGGGGCTTTTTGTTGGGTTACATTTCTACCTGGGTACCCAGCTCAATCACCCGGTTCACCGGCAGCTTGAAGAAGCGCAGGTTGCCGTTGGCGTTCTTCAGCATGAAAGCGAACAACCCTTCTCGCCAGCGCGCCATGCCCTCGAGCTTGGAGGCGATGACCGTCTCGCGGCTGAGGAAGTACGTGGTGCGCATAGGGCTGAAGTCCAGATCATCCAAGTGACACAGCTTCAGGGCTTCGGGCACGTCCGGCTCGTCGGTAAAGCCGAAGTGCAGGATCACCCGGAAGAAGCCGTCACCGTAGGAGTCCACCTCGAAGCGGCGTTGGGCCGGAACGCGCGGGATGTCTTCATAGACCACCGTCAGCAGCACCACCTGCTCATGCAGCACCTGGTTGTGCAACAGGTTATGCAGCAAGGCGTGGGGCACCGCATCCGGGCGCGCGGTAAGGAACACCGCCGTGCCCTGCACGCGATGGGGCGGCTGCACGCGGATGCTGCCGATAAAGATCGGCAGCGGCAGCCCGCCCTCGTCCAGTCGGTCCACCAGCAATTGCTTGCCGCGCTTCCAGGTGGTCATCAGCACAAACAGCACGATCCCCGCCAACACCGGGAACGCGCCGCCCTGCACGACTTTCGGCACGTTAGCCGCGAAGAACAGGCCATCCACCAGCAAAAAGCCCAGCAGTACGGGCACGGCCAGCACTGGCGGCCATTTCCACAGCAGCAGCATCACGGCGGAGACGAGGATGGTGGTCATCAGCATGGTCCCGGTCACGGCCACACCGTAAGCCGAGGCCAGGGCGCCCGAGGACTCGAAGCCCAGCACCAGCAGGATCACACCGACCATCAGCGACCAGTTCACCGCGCCAATATAGATCTGGCCCTGTTCGGCGCTGGAGGTGTGCTGGATATGCATGCGCGGGATGTAACCCAGCTGGATCGCCTGGCGCGTCAACGAGAACGCACCGGAAATCACTGCCTGGGAAGCAATTACCGTCGCCAAGGTGGACAAGCCCACCAGCGGCAGCAATGCCCAGCTTGGCGCCAGCAGGTAGAACGGGTTGCGCGCAGCTTCAGGGTCGCCCAGCAACATCGCGCCCTGGCCAAAATAGTTGAGCACCAGGGCCGGCAGCACCAGGATGAACCAGGCGCGGGCAATGGGTTTGCGGCCAAAGTGGCCCATGTCGGCATAGAGCGCCTCGGCACCGGTCAAAGCCAGCACCACCGCGCCCAGGATCGCCACGCCGATACCCGGATGAACCATGAAGAAACGCACGCCCCACATCGGGTTCATCGCATTGAGCACTTCGGGATGCTGGACGATGCCATAGATGCCCAGGCCGCCAAGAACCAGGAACCAGGTGACCATCACCGGCCCGAACAGCTTGCCGATGCGGTCTGTCCCGTGCTTCTGGATCAGGAACAACCCCACCAGCACCACCAGCGCTACGGGCACGACCCAATGCTCCAGGCCATCGAACGCCAGCTCCAGGCCCTCGATCGCCGACAATACCGAAATCGCTGGGGTGATCATGCTGTCGCCATAGAACAGCGCCGCACCGCACAAGCCGCACACCACCAGGAAACTGCGCAATCGCGGGTGATTGCCGGCCGCCCGTCGTGCCAGTGCGGTAAGGGCCATGATGCCGCCCTCCCCCTGGTTGTCGGCGCGCAGCACGAACAACATGTATTTGATTGACACCACCCAGATCAGCGACCAGAAGATCAGCGCCAGGATCCCCAGCACCCCATCATGATTGACCTGAACCCCATAGTTGCCAGAAAACACCTCTTTAAGGGTGTAGAGCGGGCTGGTACCGATATCGCCGTAGACCACCCCGACAGCTGCCACCAACATGCCGATTGGCTTTGCGCTGGAATGCCCGGCATCCGCCGCCTGACTATTTGCCTGACCCATCAACCACTCCTGCCCTTTTTGACCTAAGGTCTTTTATAAACAACACAGCTGTATAGCTAAGCCTAAGCTGTTCACAGCATGCGCTGTTTTACTTCTAGTAACAGATGATTTGTTGACCATCGGCTTTACCCAAATGCAACGGCGCGAAGCATAGCGCAGCACTCGTCGTATTTCCCTGCATAAAGCTGGTCAAGCGCGTTTCCCACCGCTAGAATTGCGCACTTTTTGATCAGAGGCACATCAAGTGCCCATCCGCAGCCCTGTCGTGCCCGACTGGCGGCGTCATTCAATACCGAGGTTAGACATGTCCACCACCATCGCAAAAGCCAACCCTAAGGTTGGCTTTGTTTCCCTGGGTTGCCCGAAGGCTCTGGTCGACTCCGAGCGCATCCTCACGCAACTGCGCATGGAAGGCTACGACGTCGTGTCCACCTACCAGGACGCCGACGTGGTGGTGGTCAACACCTGTGGCTTCATTGACTCGGCCAAGGCCGAGTCCCTGGAAGTGATCGGCGAAGCCATCAAGGAAAACGGCAAGGTCATCGTTACCGGCTGCATGGGTGTGGAAGAAGGCAATATCCGCAACGTGCACCCAAGCGTATTGGCCGTGACCGGACCGCAGCAGTACGAGCAGGTGGTCAACGCCGTGCACGATGTGGTGCCGCCGCGTCAGGACCACAACCCGCTGATCGACCTGGTGCCGCCACAAGGCATCAAGCTGACCCCGCGCCATTATGCGTACCTGAAGATTTCCGAAGGCTGCAACCACAGCTGCAGCTTCTGCATCATCCCGTCGATGCGCGGCAAGCTGGTCAGCCGCCCGGTGGGCGATGTATTGGACGAGGCCCAGCGCCTGGTCAAGTCCGGCGTCAAAGAGCTGCTGGTGATCTCCCAGGACACCAGCGCCTACGGCGTCGACGTGAAATACCGCACCGGCTTCTGGAACGGCGCGCCGGTGAAAACCCGCATGACCGAATTGTGCGAAGCCTTGAGCAGCCTGGGTGTGTGGGTGCGCCTGCACTACGTCTATCCATACCCGCATGTCGACGAGTTGATCCCGTTGATGGCCGCCGGCAAGATCCTGCCGTACCTGGACATCCCGTTCCAACACGCCAGCCCGAAAGTGCTCAAGGCCATGAAACGCCCGGCCTTTGAAGACAAGACCCTGGCGCGGATCAAGAACTGGCGCCAGATCTGCCCCGAGCTGATCATCCGCTCGACCTTTATCGTCGGCTTCCCCGGCGAAACCGAAGAAGACTTCCAGTACCTGCTGGACTGGCTGACCGAAGCCCAACTGGACCGCGTCGGCTGCTTCCAGTACTCGCCGGTTGAAGGTGCACCGGCCAACCTGCTGGACCTGGCCGTGGTGCCGGATGACGTCAAGCAGGACCGCTGGGAGCGTTTCATGGCCCATCAACAGGCCATCAGCTCGGCACGCCTGCAACTGCGCATTGGCAAGGAAATCGAAGTGCTGATCGACGAAGTGGACGAGCAAGGCGCGGTAGGCCGCTGCTTCTTCGACGCTCCGGAAATCGACGGTAACGTATTCATCGACGATGCCAGCGGCCTCAAGCCAGGCGACAAGGTGTGGTGCACGGTCACCGACGCCGACGAGTACGATCTCTGGGCGCAAAAACGCGACTAAGCTGTAAAAAATTGAAAAAGCCCTGCTTCTGGACAAGATGCGGGGCTTTTTTCGGTCTATCGTTTGCCCCATCAACGCCAACAAGCAGCAAGGAGCAGCGGGCATGGGCCAGCACTCGGTTATCCACACCCCGAAAACCAGCGACTATCAGGAGCTGACCCGGATCTGGGAGGCGTCGGTGCGGGCTACCCATGACTTCCTGCCGGAAAGCTACATCGAGCGCCTCAGACGCCTGGTGCTGACGCAGTACCTCGACGCGGTGATGCTGATCTGTACCAAGGACGCGCGCCAACGGATCACCGGGTTTGCCGGCGTTGCCGCAGGCAAGGTCGAGATGCTATTCATCGACCCGCAGTACCGGGGCCAGGGCCTGGGGCGGCAATTGCTGCACTATGCCGTTGCGTCAATGAATGCCGATGAGCTGGACGTCAACGAACAGAATCCCCAGGCCCTGGGCTTCTATATCAAGCAAGGTTTTGAAGTGATCGGGCGCACCGAGCATGACGGCATGGGCCAGCCTTATCCCTTGCTGCACATGCGCCTGAAACAGGCCCAGCAAACACGCAGCGCCTGACACAACCCAAATCAAATGTAGGAGCTGGCTTGCCTGCGATGGCATCACCTCGGCATACCTGATGCACCGAGTTGACCGCATCGCAGGCAAGCCAGCTCCTACAAAAAGCGCGAGCACTGAAATGGGGCCGGGATTAACCGGCTCCAGGCAGGTACAATAGCGGCCCCCTTTTGTTACGGCCCTTGTCATGACTGACCCCATACGCCTCTCCAAACGCCTCATCGAACTGGTCGGTTGCTCCCGTCGGGAGGCCGAACTGTTCATCGAAGGCGGCTGGGTCTCGGTAGATGGCGAAGTGATCGATGAGCCGCAGTTCAAGGTCACGACACAAAAAGTCGAACTTGATCCCGAGGCCAAGGCCACGGTTCCGGAGCCGGTGACTATCCTGTTTCATGCACCGGCCGGCGTAGACGTCGACAGTGCGATGCAGTCCCTGAGCGCCGAAACCCTGTCCGAAGAGCACCGCTTCAGCAAGCGCCCGCTCAAAGGCCACTTCCTGCGCCTGACCGCCAGCGCTGATCTGCAAGCCAAGGCCAGCGGCCTGCTGGTGTTTACCCAGGACTGGAAGATCCTGCGCAAGCTGACGGCCGACGCCGCCAAGATCGAGCAGGAGTATGTGGTTGAGGTCGCAGGCGACGTGGCAGAGCACGGCCTGAACCGCCTCGCCCACGGTCTGATGTACAAAGGCAAGGAATTGCCTGCGGTCAAAGCCAGCTGGCAGAACGAGAACCGCCTGCGCTTTGCCCTGAAAAACCCGCAGCCCGGCATCATTGCCCTGTTCTGCGAAGCCATTGGCCTGAAGGTTGTGGCCATTCGCCGGATACGCATTGGCGGCGTGTCCATCGGCAAGGTGCCGGTTGGCCAGTGGCGCTACATGTCCGGCAAAGAAAAGTTCTAAGTCGCCCTATCTATCGACATCGCCCGTCCGGGCGGTGTCTACAGTCGAATACCAGGATTGCCCAACATGATTCACAACGACGTACTGCGCAGCGTGCGCTACATGCTCGACATCAGCGACAACAAGATGGTCGAGATCATCAAGATCGGCGGCATGGAAGTGTCCAAGGAAGACCTGCTGACCTACCTCAAAAAGGACGAGGAAGAAGGCTTCGTGTTCTGCCCGGACGAGGTCATGGCGCATTTCCTCGATGGCCTGGTGATCTTCAAGCGCGGCAAGGACGAAAGCCGTCCACCGCAGCCGATCGAAACCCCGGTGACCAACAACATCATCCTCAAGAAGCTGCGCGTGGCCTTCGAACTCAAGGAAGACGACATGCACGCCATCCTCAAGGCGGCCGAGTTCCCGGTGTCCAAGCCAGAGCTGAGCGCGCTGTTCCGCAAGTTTGGCCACACCAACTATCGTCCGTGTGGCGACCAGTTGCTGCGTAACTTCCTCAAGGGCCTGACCCTGCGGGTTCGCGCGTAAGCCATGAGTTACAACGTCTCGCCCGTGGGCTTTGTGCGCTCCTGCTTCAAGGAGAAGTTCGCCATCCCGCGCCAGCCACAACTGGCGCCCGCCGCCCGGGGCGTCTTGGAGCTGGTGGCGCCGTTCGACCAGGGTGAGGCGGTGCAAGGCCTGGAGCAGGTCAGCCATGTGTGGCTGTTGTTCCTGTTTCATCAGGCCCTGGAAGACAAGCCACGCTTGAAAGTGCGCCCACCGCGCCTGGGCGGCAACACATCCATGGGTGTCTTTGCCACCCGCGCGACCCATCGCCACAATGGGATCGGCCAGTCGGTAGTAAAACTGGACAAGGTGGAGCCAGGCCGGCTATGGATTTCCGGGATTGATCTGCTCGATGGCACGCCGGTATTGGATATCAAACCGTATGTGCCCTATGCCGACATCGTCGACACGGCTACCAACAGCATCGCCAGCAGCGCGCCGCAACTGATTCCCGTGCAGTGGCTGAAGACTGCCCTGCACCAGGCGCAAGGCCACGCCCAGCGCCTTGGCGAGCCGTTGGTGGAGCTGATTGAGCAATGCCTGGCGCAGGATCCGCGGCCGGCCTATCAGATACCCGGGCCGGAACGCGAATACGGCGTGCGGTTTTGGGATGTGGACGTGCGCTGGCACTATCCCGAGGCTGGGGTGATTTGTGTGCTAGAGGTGGTTGCCGCGCAGTAAATCGCAGAAATGAAAAAGCCCGCACTGCCTTCACAGGCAATGCGGGCTTTTCTTTGCAAACGCCTTCATCTGTAGGGGCGAGCTTGCTCGCGAAGAACCCAAGGGCAACGCGTCAACTCGACCGCGTTATCGTTGACGACTTTCGCGAGCAAGCTCGGTCCTACAGGTGTGCCGGGGTCACTTCTCGACGAATGCACGCTCAATCAGGTAGTCACCCGGCTCACGCATCCGTGGCGAAACCTTCAGGCCGAAGCTGTTCAGCACTTCGCTGGTCTCATCCAACATGCTTGGGCTACCGCACAGCATGGCGCGGTCGTCTTCAGGGTTGATCGGCGGCAGACCGATATCGCTGAACAGCTTGCCGCTGCGCATCAGGTCGGTCAGGCGGCCTTCGTTTTCGAAGGGCTCGCGGGTCACGGTCGGGTAGTAGATCAACTTTTCACGCAGCGCCTCGCCGAAGAACTCGTTCTGCGGCAGGTGCTCGGTGATGAACTCGCGATAGGCGACTTCGTTGACGTAACGCACGCCGTGGCACAGGATCACTTTTTCAAAGCGCTCGTAGGTTTCCGGGTCCTGGATCACGCTCATGAATGGGGCGAGGCCAGTACCGGTGCTGAGCAGGTACAGATGCTTGCCCGGCTTCAAATCGTCCAGCACCAGGGTGCCAGTCGGTTTTTTGCTGATGATGATCTCGTCGCCTTCCTTCAAATGCTGCAATTGGGAAGTCAGCGGGCCATCCGGGACCTTGATGCTGAAGAACTCCAGATGCTCTTCCCAGTTCGGGCTGGCGATGGAGTAAGCGCGCATGAGCGGGCGGCCGTTAGGCTGTTGCAGGCCGATCATCACGAACTGACCGTTCTCGAAGCGCAGGCCCGGGTCGCGGGTGCACTTGAAGCTGAACAGAGTGTCGTTCCAGTGATGAACACTGAGGACACGCTCGTGGTTCATGTTGCTCATGTACGGGGAACTCCTGGAAATGGGTCTGCGCCAAAATGATAGGTGCGCAATTGCACAGTATTCTAATGGCGGCGACAATATCTGTTAACTGGATTATTAAGATAAGGGTTATCGGTTATATCGATATGCGATTTACTCTCCGTCAACTGCAAGTCTTCGTCGCCGTCGCCCAGCAGGAAAGTGTGTCACGCGCTGCTGGCCTTCTGGCCTTATCTCAATCCGCCGCCAGCACCTCGATCACCGAGCTGGAGCGCCAATCCAGCTGTCAATTATTCGACCGCGCCGGTAAACGCCTGAGCCTCAACGCCCTCGGCCATCAATTGCTACCCCAGGCGGTGGCGTTGCTGGACCAGGCCAAGGAGATCGAAGACCTGCTCAACGGCAAGTCCGGCTTCGGTTCCCTGGCGGTCGGCGCCACCCTGACCATCGGTAATTACCTGGCCACCCTGCTGATCGGCAGTTTCATGCAGCAGCATCCCGAGAGCCAGGTGAAGCTGCATGTCCAGAACACTGCGCATATCGTGCATCAGGTTGCACATTACGAAATTGATCTGGGTCTAATCGAAGGTGACTGCAGCCACCCTGACATTGAGGTGCAAACCTGGGTCGAGGATGAACTGGTGGTGTTCTGCGCGCCGCAACATCCCCTGGCCCAGCGCGGTCAGGCGACCATGGAACAGTTGACCCATGAAGCCTGGATTCTGCGGGAACAGGGCTCCGGGACACGCCTGACCTTTGATCAGGCCATGCGCCATCATCGCAGCGCGCTGAATATCCGCCTGGAGCTGGAGCATACCGAGGCGATCAAGCGGGCGGTGGAGTCGGGATTGGGGATTGGCTGCATTTCGCGCCTGGCGCTACGGGATGCGTTCCGCCGTGGCAGCCTGGTGCCAGTAGAGACGCCGGACCTGGACCTGGCCCGGCAGTTCTACTTTATCTGGCATAAACAGAAGTACCAGACCTCGGCCATGCGCGAGTTCCTCGAACTGTGCCGCGCCTTCACCGCCGGGGTGCAGCGCAGCGACGAGATCGTCCTGCCGAACATCGCCTAGATCAGGATCACGGCCCACACCACGGTGATCATGGTCAGCGCCACGAATTGCGCGGCGCTGCCCATGTCCTTGGCGTTTTTCGACAGGGGGTGGCGATCCAGGGAAATCCGATCGATTGCCGCCTCCACGGCCGAGTTGAGCAACTCCACAATCAACGCCAACAGGCACACGGCAATCAGCAGTGCACGCTCTACGCGACTGACCGTGAGGAAGAAGCTCAATGGAATCAGAATGACATTGAGCAAGACCAGCTGGCGAAAGGCCGCCTCGCCGGTGAAAGCTGCACGCAGGCCATCGAGGGAGTACCCCCCTGCGTTGAAGATACGTTTGATACCGGTTTGACCCTTGAAAGGCGACATAGATAGGCAACTGAGTAAAAAAGATGGGAGGAAGCTAGAGCACGCGTGGTCAAAAAAGCGTGAATCGAGCCACCCTACGCGCGGGAAACTGACTCAAGTTGTTGCAACAGTAGCGCCGCCTGGGTCCGGGTGCGCACACCCAGCTTGCGGAAAATCGCGGTGACGTGCGCCTTGATAGTGGCTTCGGACACGCTCAATTCATAGGCGATCTGCTTGTTCAGCAAGCCTTCGCAGACCATGGTCAACACACGGAACTGCTGTGGCGTAAGGCTGGCGAGCCCTTCTTGGGCAGCCTTGGCTTCGGCGGACACGTTGATTTCTTCGAATGCCTGGGGCGGCCACCAGACATCACCGTCCAACACCGTACGCACCGCTGCTTGAATCTGCTCCAAGGAGCTGGACTTGGGGATAAAACCACTGGCCCCGAACTCCCGGGAACGCACTACGACGTCTGCCTCTTCCTGAGCCGACACCATCACCACCGGGATCTGCGGGTATTGCCCGCGCAACAGCACCAGGCCGGAAAACCCGTAGGCGCCGGGCATGTTCAGGTCCAGCAGCACCAGATCCCAATCGGTCTTGTCAGTCAGGCGGGCTTCCAGTTCAACGATACTGCCCGCTTCCACCAGGCGTACATCCGGGCCAAGGCCCAATGTGAGAGCCTGGCGCAGCGCGCCGCGGAACAGCGGGTGGTCATCGGCAATCAGGATTTCGTATGTGGCCATTTATTAAATGATCCTGTTTTTTATGGGAGCACCGATGGGTTCGGTGCTCACCAACGTACAAGGTGCCAGCCAGCGGCTGTCACGAACAGTTACGCTTGATGGCATTTTAGCCGGCTCAGGCGCTGCAGTGCCATCATGCAAACGTCATCTGGCCTCAACGCCTACAGATAAGGTGCAAGACGCTTGTGGACAGTGTCCGTCGGGTCCAGCGCCAACTGGAACTTGGCCGCTAGGTAATGAGTACTGAAAACATCCAGGTAGGCATCCAGCACTTCGCTGGCCTGTTGATCCTCGGCCAGCTCCAGGCACAAGGCCGCCACTTCGGCTGTGCAGAAATGGTCATCGCGTTTGGAACGGCGCAACTTGTAGCGCGATAGCTGCTCCGGCTCCAGGCTCAGTACCGGCAGATGCTCCAGATACGGGCTCTTGCGGAACATCTTGCGCGCTTCGCTCCAGGTGCCATCCAGCAGGATGAACAACGGGCGCTTGCCATCCGCCACCTTGACCTCGTTGACTACCCGCTGCGGCGCTACAAACTCGCCGGGAAAGACGATGTAGGGTTGCCATTGCGGGTCGGCCAACAGCGCCAGCAGCTCAGGCTCGACGGCGGTGCGCGCCCAGGGGAAAGCGCTTGTATCGTCGATGACATCGGCGATCAGCCAACCGGTATTGCTGGGTTTCATCGGCTCCACGTCATGCATCAACAGACACATGGCCGACTTGGCCGCGACCTTGGGGCGCCAGGCACACAGACAGTATTCGGGGATGACCCGGCACCTGGGGCAACGTTCGGCACGCGAGCCCCGGGCAACAAAGGGAGTGACAGCCCGGGCCAGGCGCTGGGTACGCAGACGGAACACCGCGTGGCTCATAGCGGGTGCCGTTGTGAAGCGATGAAAGTCGACACGGAGAAAACTCGGGGGCAGCAAAAGTGCCGGCAGTTTAGCAGAGCCGCCCAGCCAATACGCCTGGCCGTCGCGGCTAGAGGTCACCTATAATCCTGCGCCACTGAACGCACTGCGCAGTGACGGGTCTATGGACCAGTAACCGAATCAGGAGAGTTTCATGCTGCGTCTTATGTTGCGTCTTGCCGCCCCCACAGTTGCCCTGGCGCTTGTATTGCCCGTGGGCGCACAAGCGGCCTCCCTGCTGGAGGCGCAAATGAACAAGAAACTGCAAAGCGTCGCAGCGGAAAGCAACAAGGACCTGCCCAGGGAAATTGATGACAAAACCTTAGAGGTGGCCTACACCGTCGAAGGCATGCATCTGATTGACCACCTGAGCGTGCTGCCAGAACGGGCCGAACAAATGCGCGCCAACCCCAAAGCTGTATATTTTCAGTTGGGACAAAGCGTTTGCCTGAACAAAGGCTATCGCGAGTTGATGGCCAAGGGCGCCGTGATGCGCTACGAAATCACCGAGAACAAGACCAATCGTCCGGTGGCGTCGGTCAAGTTCGTTGAAGCTGATTGCCCGGGCCCGGCCAAGAAGAAAAAGTAAGCCCCTCCCCGAGAACCCTGCGGCGAGGGGTACACCCCTCACCACAATTCCCCCTGCAAAACCCTCGTCAATCCCCATTAAGTTATTGCCAGACAAGACTTTAGGGGCTCATGATCAAGTGATCCGATAACATTCCCAGGGTAAAAAAGGTTGCCCTCGCGTGACTTGCAGTGCCAAGGTTTTTAATCACAAGGAACATACAGAGCCTGTTTCGTCGCCGCCAGTAGCCTGCAATAAGACGCCGGGGCTCTGTAACGAAGGAGAAGCTGAATGCCTGATCAACCGAATGACCTCCTGACCCGTCATTTTCCAGAAAACGGGGCCGACCTTACGCAACAGGTCGAAGCGCAACTTAACCTGATTGCCCCCAGCAGCCCGAATATTCCTCTTTACCGTGACATGATCCTCACCGTGCTGCGCATGGCCCAGGACGACCGTGACCGCTGGAACGCGAAGATCACCTTGAAAGCCATTAATGAACTGGACCACGCGTTTCGTGTGCTCGAACAGTTCAAGGGCCGCCGCAAGGTCACCCTCTTCGGCTCGGCCCGTACCCCTGTCGAAAGCCCGCTCTATGCCCTGGCCCGGGAAGTGGGCGCGGCCCTGGCCCGCTCAGACCTGATGGTCATCACCGGCGGCGGTGGCGGCATCATGGCTGCCGCCCACGAAGGCGCTGGGCTGGCGCACAGCCTGGGGTTCAATATCACCCTGCCCTTTGAACAGCATGCCAACCCGACCATTGATGGCACGGACAACCTGCTGTCGTTCCACTTCTTCTTTACTCGCAAACTGTTTTTCGTCAAGGAAGCCGATGGGTTGGTGCTATGCCCGGGTGGCTTCGGCACCCTGGATGAAGCGCTGGAAGTCCTGACCCTGATCCAGACCGGCAAAAGCCCACTGGTTCCCGTGGTTCTGCTGGACGAGCCCGGTGGTGGATTCTGGCAAGGTGCCCTGGACTTTATTCGCAGCCAGTTGGAAGCCAATCGCTACATTCTGCCTACCGATCTCAAGTTGGTACGCCTGGTGCACAGCGCGGAAGAGGCCGTGAATGAAATCAACCAGTTCTATGCCAACTTCCATTCCACCCGCTGGCTGAAGCGCCAGTTTGTGGTACGCATGAATCACCCGCTTAGTGAGCGCGCATTGGCGCATATACAGACCGAATTCGCTGACCTGCGCCTGAGTGATGACTTCCAGCAATCGGCCTATGGGGGTGAAGAACACGATGAAGCGCGCTTCAGCCACCTGACACGCCTGGTGTTCAGCTTCACCGGCCGCAACCAGGGGCGGTTGCGGGAGTTGGTGGATTACATCAACTTGCCGGAAAACTGGGCGCAAGCTCAGGGCAAAACACAGCAACGGGTGACGCCAGAACCCGCGTGATGCCGTAGAACGCAAAAAAGCCCCGCTATTTTCATAGCGGGCCTTTTTGTATAAACGCAAAATCCATGTTGGCGCTGGCTTGCCAGCGATAGTGGTCAATCCGTCACTGCATTGATACCTGACCCACCGCTATCGCCGGCAAGCCGCCTACAAGGGCTCGGTCACATTTCAGTCGTCCAGGTCGCGACCACTCAATAAGCGGCTGATCATCTCCATCGAAAATCCGCGATAGCTCAAAAAACGCCCCTGCTTGGCACGCTCACGAGCATCAATCGGCAGATGGCCGGCAAACTTGCGACGCCAGGTGTCCTCCAGTTGCGCTTGCCAACTGATACCACACTCACGCAGCGCCAGATCGATATCGGCGCGTTGCAAGCCTCTCTGGCTCAGCTCTTCGCGAATCCGCGCCGGACCGTAGCCCGAGCGTGCCCGGTAGGAAACAAAACTTTCGAGATAACGGGCTTCTGAAAGCAGCCCCTCTTCCGTCAAGCGGTCGAGGGCTGTTTCGATCATTTCGGGAGGGGCGCCACGCTGACGCAGTTTACGCGTCAGCTCGACACGACCATGCTCGCGTCGTGCGAGCAGGTCCATTGCCGTACGCCGTACGGCAACCAGCGTATCGAGTACAACGGTCATCGTTGGGCTCAGATATCAGCGTCGGCTTCTGCCATATCGTCAACAGGTTCGCGGTTGGCAGCGGCCTTGACGTCTGGCACTGGGGTCAGCAGCTTGTCGCGGATCTGCTTCTCAAGGGTCGCCGCGATATCAGGGTTGTCCTGCAGGAACTTGGCCGAGTTGGCCTTGCCCTGACCGATTTTGCTGCCGTTGTAGGCATACCAGGCACCGGACTTCTCGACAAAACCGTGCAGCACGCCCAGGTCGATCATCTCGCCGTTCAGGTAAATACCCTTGCCGTAGAGAATCTGGAACTCAGCCTGACGGAATGGCGGAGCCACCTTGTTCTTCACAACCTTGACGCGAGTTTCGCTACCGACAACCTCATCACCTTCCTTCACCGCGCCGGTACGGCGGATGTCCAGGCGGACCGAAGCGTAGAACTTCAGCGCGTTACCACCGGTAGTGGTTTCCGGGCTGCCGAACATCACGCCGATTTTCATCCGGATCTGGTTGATGAAGATCACCAGGCAGTTGGCGTTCTTGATGTTACCGGTGATTTTACGCAGGGCCTGGGACATCAGACGGGCTTGCAGGCCGACGTGCATGTCGCCCATTTCGCCTTCGATCTCTGCCTTCGGTACCAGGGCAGCCACGGAGTCGACCACGATCACGTCGATGGCGTTGGAGCGCACCAGCATGTCGGTGATTTCCAGGGCTTGTTCGCCGGTGTCCGGTTGCGAAACCAGCAGGTCGTCAACATTGACGCCCAGCTTGCCAGCGTATTCAGGATCCAGGGCGTGCTCGGCATCGACGAACGCGCAGGTGGCGCCCATTTTTTGTGCCTGGGCAATCACCGACAGGGTCAGGGTGGTTTTACCAGAAGACTCTGGACCGTAGATTTCAACGATACGGCCTTTTGGCAAGCCGCCAATGCCGAGCGCGATGTCCAGACCCAGAGAGCCAGTGGAAATAGCCGGGATCGCCTGACGGTCGTGATCGCCCATACGCATTACGGCACCCTTGCCGAATTGACGTTCGATCTGACCCAGGGCCGCAGCCAAGGCTTTCTTCTTGTTGTCGTCCATTAAAGTCCTCACGTAATCAATAAGGCCTGACGGCCAACACCTGTATAAGTAGACAGTATTGTTCCATAAAGATCGGGGATCGCCTACCCCTGATTTTCTATTTCTGCTGCAGCTCGTCGCAACAGCCCCTCTAATGCGGCCTTTACCGTTTGTCGGCGGACCTCGTCGCGGTTGCCAGGGAAGTGCTGGCACTCGGCCGTAACCTCTTCGCCGACACCCCAGGCCAGCCAGACGGTGCCTACCGGTTTGTCCGGCGAGCCGCCATCGGGGCCCGCCACACCGCTGACCGCCACGGCAAACCGCGCCAGGCTTTTTTCCTGGGCGCCCCGGGCCATGGCCTCGACCACTTCACGGCTCACCGCGCCAACCTCGGGGAACAACCCTTGCGGCACATTCAGTTGGAGGGTCTTCTGCCGATTGGAGTAGGTCACGTAGCCGGCCTCGAACCAGGCCGAACTTCCGGGGATCCGCGTGATGGCTTCAGCGATACCGCCACCGGTGCAGGACTCGGCGGTGGTGACGTGGGCATTGAGCACCTGCAAACGCCGGCCAAGTTCGGCGGCGAGTTGGGTAATTTCCTTCACGGTCGTCTCCAGGAAAGTGCGGGGGTTTGCCTACCCTACAGGAGCCCATCGGCCACGCAAGCTGCAGACGGCTTCAACAGATTACCGGGCGACGCCCCGAACATATGCCTGGCAGGCCCGCAATGCGATCAATCCGTTATCGCCGGCGTCGGTGATGCCGATAATTCGTTGAGCATGCGCCGGGTCAAGTCGGCCTCGCGGGGCTCCATGAACCACGCTGCGGGTGGCGGCGGTGGCTGGCATTGCGGGGCTGTCGCCGGGGTCGGTGGCGTCGAGTAGGACTGACAAGCGCACATCAGCAGTGGCCAACCGATCACGCAGATAAACCTGGTTACGCTGTGCATCGCTCAACTCCCGTGTGTGCTGTTGGTCGCTGGCGCGCAGTTGTTGCTCCAGGGCCTGGCGCTTGCGTTGTTCGACCTGGTGTTGAACCAATGCTGCCTGGCTTTGCTGATTGAGCACCTGTGAATGCCGCGCGGCCTGGCGCTCAAAGGCAAGGCCATGGCGCCAGGCCTGGACCTGCCAACTGGCCGCTGCCGGGATGAGCATCAGCAAGGCAGCAGCCAGCATGCGCCAGCTCAGTTGCATAGCACCGCCCTCGCCTTCGCCCACAATTGCTGGCGATGTTCCAGCCCATTGAGGCCGCCATTGATCCGGCGGGTGATCGCGGTGAATTGGTCCTGATCCGCCAGCTCATTCAAGCCATTGCTGAGCCAGAACCAGGCGGCGGATTCGGCTGCCCATTGCGGTTGCTCCAGCAACTCAGGAAAGTGCAGCAGGCGCTCATCGCCAAACAGCGCCCGGCTACAGGCCAGGTAATTGCGCCGCCCGGTAATCTGGATCAGGCCACGGCCGCGGAACTTCTGGCCGTCTCCGTCGGCTTCGGGGCTGTTACCCAAGCGCGCGGCCAAGGTGCCGGTGTCGTACTTGCTCAGGTATTGCTCGCCACCCAGTTCCCGCACATAGCGCAACTCACCGGACTCGTGGCCGACCTGGGCGATAAAGGCTGCCATACGCTTGGGTGCCGTAATGCGGTGATGGAGCATCGCCGCGTTCAGCGCAGATAGAAAAACGCCCGCTTGGGCGCGGGCGTTGGGCAGGATCTGTTGCAGTTGCGTGAGTGTCATCATCCTTGATCTCCAACGGTCTAAGAGGCCAATCCACGGGCCATGATCGAACTGCGATAGCCCGTCGCCGTGTCGCCTACGTGGGTCACCTTGTCAATCGACCAACGCCCCTGCATATACCCCGGCCAGGTTTCATCCAGCAGCAGCAACCCTTCGGCAGACAGCAACGGGTTGCCGGGGCAATCGATGGCGATGGTCAACCCTTCCCTCCCGACCCGACGCAACTCGCCCTCGGCCACGGACCGCGCTTCGGTTTCGCTCTGGCAGCGCTGACGCAAGGTCTTGAACGGCGCGATCCCCACCTCGACCACACGCTGGCGAGACGCGGCGGCATCCCACCAACTGACTCGGCAGCCCTGATATTTGGCCCGCGCGTTTTCATCAATCCGGGCGCTGATAAATGCCTGTTCGCCGGGGCGATTGTCGTGGGTCACCGATAGCCGTACATCCGGTAACTGCTGGCCCGACAGCGATTTGACCTGGCCACTTTCAGCCAGCACATACAGCTCGTTGACCGGTTTGGTCACCGCGTTGTAGCGCCCGGCCAGGCGGGTGATAAAGCCCATGTCGGTCTCGTTGGACTGGTCGATATGATCAATCGCGATTCCATCCAGTGCCGGCGCTACCCTGGGTGAAAACCCGTGCCGCGTGGCCAGTTGACGAAACAGCGCGCCCAGGGTGGTGGGACCATGGCTGGCGGAACGGCGCTGGCGGTAACCGCTCGGGTCCTGCACGCTGAACGGCGCCGCCGTGGCCACGATCGCCAGGCGCATGGGAAACAGGTAGGGGGTGCGCTGGGTGATCACAAACTCGCCTTTCTCCACCAGCCCCGACTCGCGATACCCCACGCGCAGGCCGATCTTGGCGCCCAGGCTCGGCAGGCCTTCCAGGCCCTCGATATTGATGGTCAGTTCCAGGCGGTCGGATTCGATACCCGCCGCGTCGGTGTGTTTCCACTGCATCAGCCGTGGATTGATCAACGCCGCGTTGGCGCCATAGATTTCCACGACCGGGGTAAATCCCATTGCCATGCTGCCTCCTTAATCCCAGGCCGAAACGGGTTTTGCGACACCCGGTTGCGTGTCCATCTCGGGCACGATCACCCATACGCCCGCCGGCAACACCGGGCCATGCTCGGCAAGCCCGGGGTTCAAGCGCCAGAGGGTTTCTTCGGCCGCGTCATCGCAACGCCCCAGCTCGCGGTAAAGCAGCAGGTTGACCGAATCACCGGCAATACTTCGCACTCTACGCATTGACGAACTCCTCCAGCACCAGCGACCAGGTGATCACCATGGCGGTGCCGTCATCGATCACATTGGCCTGGTTTTCGGTGACTGCCGTGATGCGCCACAGGCCCCAGTTGCGGCCGATACCATCGACCAGCGGCAGCGGCGCCCGTGCATCCTGCAAGGCGCGCAACTGGTCGAGGCGCTGCATGCCAACGGCCGCCATGGCGGTGCCGGCGAAGGTCAGTTTTTCCAGCTTCTGGCCGTTCTGTCGCGACTGGGGCTTGCTGGCAATAATCTCCAGGTCGCCCCAGCCGCCATCACTGCTGCGCTGGAGCGTGGAATAGGCGAACCCTCGGGACAGCCCGAAAATAAAGTCGCCCAGCACCATCTGCTGTCGCATTAATCACCTCCATCGGTCAGTGCCGCGTTGCGCCGAACCGCCAGAGAATCGGTGAGCATCGGCACGCATTGGTTTTGCAGGGTTTGCAGGACCCGGTCGACCACCTGCTGGGCGTCGGCAGGGTTGACGCCGGTGATCTGGATGCTCGGCGCCAGGGTGACCTGGACGTTGTCCGAGCGGGCGCTGTTGAGGTTTTTGCTCAGGGTCTCGGGCGCTGGCAGGCGATTGCTGGAAGGGAAGAGTTTCTCACCCAACCAGGTGCCCGCCTCGCCACCCAACAGGCCGCCGATAACGCCACCGACGGCAGTGCCAACGCCTGGAAAAACCAGGGTGCCAAGGGCTGCGCCCGCAGTGGCGCCGGCCCACGCACCGCCGGCAGTGCCGAGGCTGCTGCCGACCGCTTGCAGGTCGCCGTTGCGCACGCCCTGGACGAGGTTGATGGCGGTGTCGGCGTAGCGCAGAGGCGCAAAGGATCGAGTGCCGACGGACTCCAGTTTGGTCATCGTTGAAACCAGGCTGGAGGGGATCGTCTTGGGCAAAGCGAGCGCTGGAGCGCTGAGCAACACCGGCCCCCGAACGGGTGAACCAGGCACCTTGGATGAACGTTCACCCAGGCGCGGAGCGGGCCGACCAGCTTGAAACGATGCGCCCTGAAAACTCACTTTGGGCCCCTCAAGCAACTTGCCGGCCCGTCCCAAAACACCCTGCAACGTTGCCATTGATCCGGCAAGGCGGCTGCCGACACGGGTGGTTTTTTTCGACGACGACCGCTTCGTGAGTCTCTGGCGCACCGTTGTTTTAGGCAGAAACCGCTCACGCCCCTTCAAGGTTTCGGTTGCCCCTGGGCAGCAGCAATCCTTGCTATCGTCGCGGAACAGTTTCCCCACGCCGGGCAACTTGCCAAGCGTCACATCGACAGCCTTGCCAGTTAAGCGGCTCCTGGCCGTATCGAGATAACCCTCCCCCAACCACTTGGCCCCCTTGGTGTACCAGGAGTCCGCTGCTGGCTCCTTGTCTTTGGCGGCCTCTTGAGCCACAGGCGCGGGGCTTGTAGCAACACTACCGAGTAGGGACCCGCCGGCGATAAACAGGGTGCTGTTGAGGGTTTCCAGGCTCTCGCGCAACCGCACCTGTTCCTCGGTCAACGCATGGATGTGCAGGCTGGCGTTGGCCAGGGCCAGGCCCAGTTCGGACGGTGGCTCTGTCACCACGCCCATATTGGAAGCGCCAATCAGACGTTCATTCGGCTCGGTAAGCAGGCCCGACAGTTGCGAGACGCCACTTTCGGCCAGCCCGGGAAAGGTCATCCAGCGTTTGTCTTCGTCGGCGAGCTTGAGCGTATATCGAGGGTCTTGCATCTCGCTCTACTCCTATTTGACGCCAAGGCGATTAATCGCGATGTCGTAGCGGCGCAATGCTTTGGCGGCATTCCATTCGAGAATTTCCGCTTCGTTTACCGAGTAAACCAGCGGGACGACGTCGAGGATTACTTCGATGTCGCGCTGCGAAAGAAGTCCGCCGGTTTGTTTAAAAAATCGTCGATGCGCTCCTGCAGTTGCGTCCAGTCGGGCACGGTCAGGCCGTCCAGGTCGGGGATCATCAGGCCGGTGCAGTGGGAGGTGATGAACTCGGCACGCTCTTTGTTGGTGGCGAGTTTTTTCATCACCTTGGTGGCACGCAGGGCGGGCATTTCCAGGGTGACGCTGGTCAACACACGGCCGGCCACTTCCAGCGGCAACAGCAGTTGCACCTGCTCGCCGGGCTCGGTGGAGTCGCCCAGAAAGAACGAGGTCGGGCGCGTCGACATATCGTGTACGTGCTGGGCAATGCTCACGTAGTCCGGGCGCTTGAGTTGGTCGAGTTCCTTTTCCGAGAGGCCGGTGGCCAGTTTGGCCAGCTCGAAGAACTGGTCGTCCTCGTCCTCGCCGGCGCGGGCCAGCGCTTGTTTTTGCGCGGCGTAGAACAAGGGTTTGAGTTGGATCTGCTCGATGCTCGCACCGCTGTCGGCGGTGATGGGCGCCAGCAGGATGTGCAGGGGTGGCTTCCAGGCCATGGGCGAAATTCCTTGAGTAAAAATATTGAAGGCACTGCGGATCCGTCGTGGGCACGGTCAATGTGGGAGCTGGCTTGCCTGCGATACAGGCAGCGCGGTCTTTCAGATGAACTGAGGTGATGCAATCGCTGGCAAGCCAGCTCCCACACTGACCGCGCCCGCTTCTAATCCGTGGCCAGGCTTACGGCATCAGCACGGCGCGCCGGGCATCGCCGAGGATATCGACGCCGTTGAGCACAAACTTCTGGGTGCGTACGTCGATGTCGATCACCGATACGCCATTGTCCAGGCGGTGGTAGGTGCGGCAGGACAGATCCAGGGTGGTGATGGCCTTTTCGCCCATCTTCAGCTTGGCTTCTTCCAGGGATTTGAGCTTGCCGCCGACGGTGTGGTAGGTGAAGTAGGTCTTGCCGTCCTGGTCCTGGCCCGCCTCACGCACGTTGAGCAGGATGTCGTCGCCCAAGCGCACACCCAGGGCCAGCATGATTTCGGGACCGGCGCCTTGCAGCACCAATTTGGCGTTCAGCACCTTGGCGCTCTTGGCCATTTCTTCGGCGATAAAACGCCCGCCGGACATGGGCTCCATCTCGAACTCGATCTTCGGCGGGGTGAACTCTTCGACGGTCGCCGACAGCGGCAGGCCCTGGAGGGTGGCCGCAATGGCCTGTCTGACTCGGTTGGTAAACATTAGAGAACGTCCTCCAGGAATTGCTCGATGATTTCATCGCGGGCATTGAGTTGATAAACCATGTGTTCGTTTGGCGCGTAGCGCCCGTAGTCGATCACGATGAACCAGGTGCCGTTCTTGTACTTCTCGACACTGTTGAGTTCCGGGTGCAGGTACACGCTGCCGCCAGGAATGGTTTCGTCGGCCACCAGGGTTTGCAGCCAGTCGTTGATACGCTTGACCTCCTGGTCCATGAACGACTTGGTCAGGTTGTGCGCCATGGCTTTCTGCCCGGCCTTGACCAGCTTGCGGCTGATGGCGTCTTCCAGGCCCACATAGCTGATGAACTTACCGGTGATGGAGCGATTACCCAGCAGCGAGAAGCCGCCGAGAATGGTGCGGGCGTAGTAGCTCACGCCGTAGCGGTTGAGCAGGTCGCCTTCGGTGGAGGTGTCGAGGATGTTGTATTCGACCACCCGCGACACGTCTTCGGCGAAGGTCACCTGGTTGCCCGGGCTTTCCCACTGCTTGACCTTGGCCAAGGCGGCGATGGCCAGGCACGACGGCGCAAGGAACACGTTTTTCTTCGCGGCCTTGGAGTACACCGACGGCATGTTGTGTACCAGCAGGCAGCGGTCGAAACCCAGGTCAGCACCGCCCAGCTCGCCGCTGTAGGTCACTTGGTCGGCGACGCTGGCGTCTTTGCCGTCCAGCACCACACGGGCCTTGATGCGCTTGCCGAACGCGGCGAACTCACCGGCCACGGCCTTGGTCCCGGTAAAGCCTGGAGCGCCAATGATGGTCAGGTCCTCGGGGACGCTGCTCAGCGCCGCGAGGCCCAGTTTGCGACCGGTCACCGGCTCATTGCCGCCGATCACGTTATTGAGCGTATCGGCGGGGGTGCTGCCCTCGTCGACGATCACCACATAGACCGGCACCTTGACCACCTTGAGGATCTGGTACACCGCATGAAACAGCGTGCCCGACTCGGCGCCGGTGGGGTCCAGCAACGCCTGGGCGGTGAAGCTGTTGATGCGAAACGGGGCGTTTTTCGGGATCGACAGATGCGCATTGGGCGCGGTGCCGACCAGGCCGATTACGTTGTCACCCAGGCCACCCATGGCCTCGGGGGATTCGCTGGCATTGACGGTGATGCCGTTATGCTCGAAGTTCAAAACCTCAGCCATGATTATTCAGCCTTCTTGGTGACGGCCTTCTTGGCCGGTGGGGTGTCTTGGGCGGCAGCCAGCACGCTGGTCAGTTCCAGGCGGCCGGCAGTGCGCAGGGCGGATGCTTCGACGTCCAGCAGGTCCAGTTCCTGGCCGACGGTGGACCAGTGGCCACCTCCGGTGGGAAATGGGATGAGGACGGTGTAGGTTTGGCGGTTGGCCATGGGGGGAATTCTCCGGGTGCAAAAAGCGCAAAGCCCCTGCGGGAGGGGCTTTGGGCGGGCGAAAAAAAACCGCTTTCGCGGTGGGGTGTATTACTTTAGGAAGGCTGGTTTTTCGGGCCAGATCACGGCGTCCGGATCGGCGCCCTGGTCGGGGATATCGCGCAGGGCCTTGCGGTAGGCGATGAAGACCGGGCGGTCCTTTTCCGTCATGGGGTAATCGGGCATGGCTGCATAATCGCTGGCGGAAAGATCGGCGTCGCGGGAGGCCCGAATGACGCTCCATTTAATCAAAGGATGCAGTTCAGCAGATGCAAATACAGGTTTCATCAAAGATCTCCTTAACCCAAAGCCAGCATGCAAGACCAGTCGGCCGGATTCGTCACGACACCCGTACAGGCGCCAGCAAGCATGACCTCGACTGTCCCACCGACTGAGACACGCGCCGGGTGCATAATCATGTACTGACCAAACACACCGGTCGGCTGGATCACTAACGAACACCAACGCCATTTGCCTGCCTCGGCGCCGGTCGCCCAAGCGCCCTTGATCTCGCCCTCAACTACACGGACAAAGGCCCCCATCGTCAGCGTCGAGTTCAAAAGCAGGGTTCCGCCACCACCCAGTCGCCCAGCGTCGACGGAGTGAGGAAACGCAAGCCACGGGCTTGCGACGTTTTCCGACCATTTCATCTGCCAGACGTGGACAGCATTTCGCCAGAAGTCGGAAGCTTGGATATCGAAGTCCGGAAACTTCTCTCGCACGTCGGCTTGTACTTGTCGCATAAAGTCGACATCGGCCTGAGGGCGACCTGCACTCTGCGAGGTGGCGGTAATCGAGCGTAGTTTAGTGGTGGTGATCTGTTGATGAATATCCCAGCCATCAACCAAGTTGCCATTGGCGTCCGGGACCATGGTGAAGTTTTTCGTAATCGCCAGCCTGGGCAAGCGCTGATTCAAGCTGGCGAGCTGTTCGCGGTAGGTTTGTTGCGCCACTTCAAGGGCCCGATCAATCTCTCCGATCTTGCCCGTCACTACACCCGTCAGATTATTTGCCGCGCTGACAACCGCAGCCAATTGCTGTTCAGTACTCAATGTTTAAACTCCTTGTAGTGCATTGATCTTGTGTTAAGCCTTCGCTTCAAGCGCCATCAATCGAAATAGAACTCCGACCCCTCGCGTCATGTTGTCGATGCTGGCCGTCGAGAGCGACGCCAACTCATCCACCATCAGGATGTTGAGGTTTTCCGACCCCACCACCACGGTGACGCTATCGGCCGGCAACGGCGAAATATCCAACGTAAACTTCTGCAGCACCCGTGCCGCTGCCGCCTTATACGTCAGCAACTTCCCCGCCACCGAATACACAGCCAATAACGTGCCACTGGCGAGATAAAACCCAAACTCGCCAATCTCATACTCGCCATCGCCATCAAACAGCGCGGCCATGCGCAGTTGGCGCTGGCCCAGGTCTTCGTAATCCACAATCGCCACGCGCTGGCGCTCGTTGCGCAGGGCGGTTTCGTTGCCGGTGGGGTTGTAGCGGCCGGTGCCGGCGGCGATGTGGGTGATTTCGCCTTTCAAGCCTTGGTTCTTTGCCTGCAGCACTTCATCCAATCCCTTGGAGGTGAAGCGCACCAGGCGCGTAATGTCATCGGTCATGGCTGCGCCCTGAGGTCGTAGTCGTTAATGGTGTAGTGCTGGGCGACGCCCGCACTGTTAAGCCTTGAACTCAATACAAGTTCCGGCAGCGCGCCGCACAGCGACAACTCGCCGTCGTTCAGCGCCCGGTGGGCGACGCCGGTGATCGGCAGCCCACCGAGCACTTCATGCACCAGGGTGATGGTGGCCAGGTCGCGCTCACTCTTGGCGGCGTTGATGCGGCGGATCAAGCGGTTGTGGTCGCCACTGGACCAACTGCGGCCGATGATCGCTTGCACGTCGAAGGTGTACGGCTGGGCCAGCGGACGCTGTTGGTACCAGGCCAGGATGTTGGGGGTAAACCCCAGGGATTCGACCGCGTGGCTCAACGCCTTGGGCGTGCCGGCCTGGCGCTGGATCTGCCAGGACAGCGCCACCGTCAGGCGCTTTTCGGTTTCGCTAGCATCGGCATTCCATTCGCTGACGCCACGGTCGGCGGCCAGGTATGGCAGGAACGGCGCTGGTGTTTGCAGTGGGTTCATCAGCGCTGGAAATGGCGGCACGACCCGTTCGAGCAGGCGGCCAAAGCCCAGGTCCAGCGCCTTCTCCAGCGGTGAGCTGTTGGCGGGCAACAAGCTGGGAGATTGCTCACTCATAAGCTGCGCACCTCCACCTCGACACCCGTGCAATACGGGGCCTGGAACGCCGTGGTGATAATCGGCGCCAGCGGTTCAAGGATCTCCAGTTGCGCCGCCCCCGCGGTGTGGATGGTGTAGTCGATCCAGCTCGGGTCCACGCGCCCTTCCAGGCAGTGACAGGACTCGGCATAGGTCTGCAACAACTGCTGGGCCGCCACTTGCGTCAGCCCCGAGTCCGGGCCGGCGTTGATCTTGGCTATCACGCGGATTTTGTAAGGCACGATCTGCGCGCCCTGCACCGTGACCCAATCGGTTTCCGGGCGCACATCGGGCCGGGCGAAATGGCGCCGCACCCCTTCAAGCAAATCTGCCGAAGGCGTGCCATTGCCGGCACGGGACAGCACGGTGACCATCACTTCCCCTGGCGCGGTGCGCCGGGCGTTGCCGTCCTTGACCTGGGCGGCATAGCCATCCGGGTCGAAGGTATAGCTGACCGTGACCACACCCGCAGCGGTACTGTGGACTTTCACCGCAGGCCGTTCGCCGAGGGTAAACACCTCGCGCCGATACTGCATGCGCGAACCGGCAGCCGGCGCGTGGGGTGCCAGGTAGTAACGCAGCCGGGCATCGTCATCGCTTTCCAGGGTCGGCGGCACAGGCGGGAACGCCGCCGGGTCGCCCGGGTCGAGCACCTGGCGCTCCAGGCCCATATCGGCCAGGCGAGCATCCAGGTTGCTGCCGGTGGCCCACCACGCCAGCATCTGCTGGATGCGGGCGTTGTACTTGCGCTCATGGGTTTGCAAGCGCACACAAAACGCTTCCAGGGCGAGGGTCAGCAACTCACTTTCGTTGTCCAGGCTGACCCTGAGCTTGGCCGCGCTTTGCGGGGCGCGAGCGGCCACGTAGTCGACGACAAACGCCTTGAACTGCGCCAGCAGCGGCTCGAACTCATCGACAGCGATCAGGTCAGGCGGCGCCAATTGGTTCTGCCCGGGGATCAACATGCTCATGTCACCACCTCGAAGGATTGCTTGCGGTTTTTCCAGGTGCCGGCAAACCGCAGCAACAGGCCAGCGCCCTGGCGATTGGCGACGATGACTTGCGGCACAAAATCGCCGATGCCGTTCTGCGGGTTGTAAAAGGCTTGGGCGGCGTGGCTTTGGGCGAGGATCAACAGATCGTCGCCTAGGTTCTGCCCCAGTAGTTGCGGGATCAGCGAACCGTACAGCGGGCGTTTCTGGCGTGTGCCCAAAGGTGTGGTCAGGGCCCGGGTGGCGCGCTGGACGAATTGCGGCCAGTCGTCCACCACGGCCCCGGTGTTTCTCTCAATTCCGATCATGGCAAATCCTTATGCCGTGCTGATAACTCGGCCCTGGTGATCCACCACCGGGCCACTCAAGTGAACGCCGGACGCATCCAGCAGCATGCCGACGGCTCCGACGTGCACACTGATGGTTGCGGCGGTCATGACCAAACGGGCGGCGCCCAAACTCATTTCCACTTGCTCGCGAGAGCCGCTGAATGCCGTGGGGCCGTTGTTCCAATCCAGGACGTGACCTGCGGCGTCGTAGGCGCTTTGCGTACCGTCCTGATAACGCCGGCTCGTCAGGCTGGCCACACGGGACAGCGGCGGGAAGCGATCACTGTTGAGGCCAAACAACGCCACCGACTGCCCGCCGCCCTCGCCGCCGCCGTAGTTGAGCAGCAGGCATTGCTCACCCACCGTGGGAATCCGCGTTTCCGTCTGCGCCCCGGCGCTGGGGTTGAAAAAGCGAATCGCCGGGGTCAGCAATTCACCATGGCTGACCTTGCAGGTATTGCTGGACGCGTCGACCTCCTGGCACACGCCGATCCGGCAAAAACTCTCGGCCCGCCGATAGAGGTCTTCAAGCTGGGTTTCCATCTGCGCCAGGCGCTCGACGATGGGTGCCAGTTGCAGCCGTAACAGAGCATCGAACATGGGCTACTCCTGCAATGGCCGGTATTGATCGGGATCGTCGATATTCGACACTTCCCAGGTGCAGGCAAACAGCGGCTTGCCGATGGGGTCGTCGAGCAGCGGCGGGCCGAGGTACAGGGTTTGGTTGAAGGACACGGTCCAACTGTCGTAGTTGATGTCGGCCCCCGCCAGGGTCGACGGCAGCGCGACGATATTCACGGGCACATCGCACTGGGCCGCCGGCAACTGCCAACGGTTATCCAGCACCAGGTCCATTAACTGGCTCGCCAGGTCGCAGGCCTCAAAGGGCTGTGCGCCCTGGGCGGCCATAACCTTGAGTGAAATCGACAACACATGGGCCTTGCGCCCTTCAAGGGAGCGTACGCCCGGGCCATTACGCTCGACCGTGATCGCCACTCCGGTTTGATCCGCCGCCAGAACGCCCGGCGGGCTGCCCACCCGTAGCTCGGGGAACGTCGCACGCAACGCCTGGCCGATGGCTATCGGCAGTTGTGAAGGTTTTTCAATAAGGGTCATGGTGTGGCTTCCTTGCAACAATCACTTTGAATCCGGAGGCTGGTTGACCCCGATGCGCTTGGCGGCCCAGCGCTCATACAGGCCGATGGCAACATCGGCGCCGGCCATGGCGGTCAAGCACCCCAGAGCGCCGGCCGTCCAGATCGACATGCCGGCGGCGTACAGCAACATCAACGCGGAAACCCCGCACACCATGCATGCCCCGGAACGCAGGGCCAGGCGACGGACCAGCGACCAACCGCGGGCGCCCTCCTTGTCGGCGCGCCACATCTCCCCGGACACGCCGCCGATCAGGGCCAGAATAATCACCAGCCAGATAGGCATTTCTGCCAACGCTTGCTGCTCGTTTGTCATGTCACGCCTCCTGGAATGCGTAAAACCGGCAGGTGGCCGGTGCTTTGATAAATAAGTGGTTGGGTGTATCGGTAGGCATTCCAAAAAGCCCGGAGGCCCGGGCTTTTCAGTAATGCGGTCCGTGCGATCTTTCGGCGCTACTGGCGCGGTACGGATCTTTCCTCGATGTTTTTCCGACCACGATCCCTGTCTGCCGGATAACTGCTTCTGGTGCTTTACGCTGCACACCCGGGTCAGTTGCCAACCCTCTGAACCGTCAAGGCCGGTTCATCGCTGCCTGTTGTAAAACCGTGAAACTAAAGAGCGTCGGCATCCTTGCCGGTGTTGCCTGGCGTCCTTGCCATCACTCGATGGCGTCCATGCCAGTGTTGCGTGCCTTCCTTGTCTTCCTTGGCAGCATCCTTGCCGCCTCCACCAGGCCTTGTTGGCTGGCTTGAGATGGAGAATATGCATGTATGCATATACAGTCAATGCATAAATGCATTTAATTTTGCAGTTGAAATGCACAAACGCATTAATCCCTTGGGCAGCGGGCACTTGGAGGTTTTCCACAGGCGAAAAAAAGCCCGCTCTCAGGCGGGCTGTTTCTTACAGATAAGGTTTAGCGGGCGTACATGCCCCACCAGAAAACGTGGCCGAGAATGCTGATCTGCTCCTCCTGGATATCCTGGAAGCTGTAGTCCTCATCCGGATGCTCATCGCGATTGAAACTGCGCAGGCGGATCCCCGAAGGCAGGCGATATAGTTGTTTGACCCGCAGTTGACCGTTGTGGTTGATGGCATACAAGTCACCATCCACGATATCGCCGATCCCGCTCTTGCCAGCATTTACCCCCACCGTCGCCCCATCGCGCAACACCGGCAACATGCTGTTGCCACGTACTGTCACACACTTGGCTTGGTCGAACTGCACACCGTTATGTCGCAGGCTGCGCTTACCAAAACGCAGACTGGCCTTCTCGCTTTCCTCGATGACGAATCTTCCTGATCCAGCAGCCAATTCAACCTCGCGCAAAAAGGGGATCGACACCTCGTCATCATTAACGGGCGTGTCGTCGTCCCACAGGCTTATATCCTTGAGCTCCGAATGCATCGGGTCGCGCTCTTCCTGCCACGCCGACCCGGCGCGCCCGCGCAACTGGTCGGTGCTGACCCGAAAATAATCGGCGATACGCGAGATGTGCTTGTCCGACGGATCAACGATCTTGCCGCTGAGAATCCGGGACAGAGTGGATTGAGGCACGCCGGTACGCCGGTGAAGCTCCGTGGGGGAGATCCCGTCGCGATCGAGCAGCTCTCTTAAGACGATTGAAACGTTGCGTTTTTGCATAATCGGGATAGTGACGGGAGTTTTTCGGGTTGGCAAATGCTAATTTGCATATTTTGTGCATGGGGTCTGTGGTTGTACCTAGCCGTTTGTGAACTGCGAAGCACTGACCTCGCATGTTAACCTTGCCGCCATCGCAAAAAATGCTGGGCCAAGCGCCCCCTTTGCCCCATCACTTTCAACGAATTTGCCTACTATCCAATGAGTAAAAACACGTCCGATCTGTCCTCCCACACCCCAATGATGCAGCAGTACTGGCGCCTGAAAAACCAGCACCCTGATCAGTTGATGTTCTATCGCATGGGCGACTTCTACGAGATCTTCTATGAAGACGCGAAGAAGGCCGCCAAGTTGCTGGACATCACCCTGACCGCGCGCGGGCAGTCGGCTGGGCAGGCGATTCCGATGTGTGGGATTCCTTATCACTCGCTGGAAGGTTATCTGGCCAAGCTGGTCAAGCTCGGCGAGTCGGTGGTGATCTGTGAGCAGATCGGCGACCCGGCTACCAGCAAGGGCCCCGTGGAACGTCAGGTGGTGCGCATCATTACCCCGGGGACGGTGAGTGATGAGGCGCTGCTGGATGAGCGGCGTGACAACCTGATCGCGGCGGTGCTGGGGGATGAGCGGCTGTTCGGCCTGGCGGTGCTGGATATCACCAGTGGCAATTTCACGGTCCTGGAAATCAAGGGCTGGGAAAACCTGCTGGCGGAACTGGAGCGCATCAATCCGGTGGAATTGATGATCCCGGATGACTGGCCCAAGGACCTGCCGGCGGAAAAACGCCGTGGGGCCAAGCGTCGTGCGCCGTGGGACTTTGAGCGCGATTCGGCGCTGAAAAGTCTGTGCCAGCAATTTTCCGTACAAGATCTGAAGGGGTTTGGTTGCGAGAGCCT
Source organism: Pseudomonas sp. WS 5027 (assembly GCF_012985695.1). Taxonomy (NCBI): domain Bacteria; kingdom Pseudomonadati; phylum Pseudomonadota; class Gammaproteobacteria; order Pseudomonadales; family Pseudomonadaceae; genus Pseudomonas; species Pseudomonas sp. WS 5027. Next base: position 143,469 of record NZ_JAAQWU010000008.1, read on the forward strand.
GACCCTGGCCATCGGCGCCGCCGGTTGCCTGCTCAACTACGCCAAGGAAACCCAGCGCACCGCCCTGCCCCATTTGCGCAGCCTGCGCCATGAGCGCCTGGACGATACGGTGGTGCTCGATGGGGCCAGTCGACGCAATCTGGAGCTGGACACCAACCTGGCCGGTGGGCGCGACAATACCCTGCAATCGGTGGTGGACCGTTGCCAGACCGCCATGGGCAGCCGCTTGCTGACCCGTTGGCTGAATCGCCCGCTGCGCGACTTGACCGTGCTGCAGGCACGCCAGTCGTCTATTACCTGCCTGTTGGACGGCTACCGCTTTGAAAAGCTGCAGCCGCAGCTCAAGGAAATCGGCGATATCGAGCGGATTCTCGCGCGAATCGGCCTGCGCAATGCCCGCCCGCGAGACTTGGCGCGCCTGCGTGACGCACTGGGCGTACTGCCCGAGCTGCAACAGGCGATGACCGAACTGGAAGCGCCGCACCTGCAGCAACTTGCCGTCACCGCCGGCACCTACCCGGAACTGGCTGCGCTGCTGAAAAAAGCCATTATCGACAACCCGCCGGCGATCATCCGCGACGGCGGCGTGCTCAAGACCGGCTACGACAGCGAGCTGGACGAGCTGCAAGCCTTGAGCGAGAACGCCGGGCAGTTCCTGATCGACCTGGAAGCCCGCGAAAAAGCCCGTACCGGCCTGGCCAACCTGAAGGTCGGCTACAACCGCGTGCACGGCTACTTTATCGAGTTGCCGAGCAAGCAGGCCGAACAGGCACCGATCGATTACCAGCGCCGCCAGACGCTCAAAGGTGCCGAGCGCTTTATTACACCCGAGCTGAAAGAATTCGAAGACAAGGCACTGTCGGCCAAGAGCCGCGCCCTGGCCCGAGAAAAGATGCTCTACGAGGCCCTGCTCGAAGACCTGATCGGCAAGCTGGCACCGTTGCAGGACACCGCCGCGGCTCTGGCCGAGCTGGATGTGTTGAGCAACCTGGCCGAACGCGCCCTGAACCTTGACCTGAACTGCCCGCGCTTTGTCAGCGAGCCGTGCATGCGCATTGTCCAGGGTCGCCATCCGGTGGTGGAGCAAGTTCTGACCACACCGTTCGTGGCCAATGACCTGTCGCTGGATGACGATACGCGCATGCTGGTGATCACCGGTCCGAACATGGGCGGTAAATCCACCTACATGCGCCAGACCGCATTGATCGTGTTGCTGGCCCATATCGGCAGCTTCGTGCCGGCGGCCAGTTGCGAGTTGTCACTGGTGGACCGCATCTTCACCCGGATAGGCTCCAGCGATGACCTGGCCGGTGGCCGTTCGACCTTTATGGTGGAAATGAGCGAGACCGCCAATATCCTGCACAACGCCACTGACCGCAGCCTGGTGCTGATGGATGAAGTGGGGCGCGGCACCAGTACTTTCGACGGCCTGTCCCTGGCCTGGGCTGCCGCCGAGCGCCTGGCGCATCTGCGGGCCTATACGCTGTTCGCTACCCACTACTTCGAACTGACCGTGCTGCCGGAAAGCGAGCCGCTGGTGGCAAACGTGCATCTCAATGCCACCGAGCACAACGAGCGCATCGTGTTCCTGCACCATGTGCTGCCTGGGCCGGCCAGCCAGAGTTACGGCCTGGCCGTGGCACAACTGGCCGGTGTGCCGAACGACGTGATCCTGCGTGCCCGCGAGCATCTCAGCCGCCTGGAAACCACGGCCCTGCCCCATGAAACCGTGGTTGCCAGCCCAGCCAAGGCCGCCAGCAAACCTGCGGCACCGCACCAGAGCGATATGTTCGCCAGCCTGCCTCACCCGGTACTGGATGAGTTGGCAAAGCTTGACCTGGATGACTTGACACCACGAAAAGCGCTCGAAATGTTATATGCACTGAAGACTCGGATATAACGCAGACGCTTGCAAGCTGGTAGACTCTCGCGCGGTTTGGGATGCTGCGGGCTTTTAGCCTGGCCTGCAGACTATCGCTCCCGAACCTCGCGAGCCCTGCCACAAGGGGTTTCGCTGCCGCCGCCTGAGGAGAGAATTAGAAATGACCTTCGTCGTCACCGACAACTGCATCAAGTGCAAGTACACCGACTGCGTAGAAGTGTGTCCGGTGGACTGCTTTTACGAAGGCCCGAACTTTTTGGTAATCCACCCGGATGAGTGCATCGACTGCGCCCTGTGTGAGCCAGAATGCCCGGCCGTTGCGATTTTTTCCGAGGATGAAGTCCCGGCTGAGATGCAGGAATTTATTCAGTTGAACGTTGAGCTGGCGGAAATCTGGCCAAACATCACCGAGAAGAAAGACTCGCTGCCCGACGCAACCGAGTGGGATGGCGTAAAAGGCAAGATCAAAGACCTCATACGCTAATCGCGTCGCGCCCCCTCTAAAAGGCCCCTTGCGGGCCTTTTTGCGTTTCTGGGAGCCGGTGATTTACTTTTCTGCAGGCAAAAAAAAGGGGCGGTTTGACCCGCCCACATTTTTTCCCTAGTCCCTGTGTTCCTTTTCATCGTCCTGATGAATCGCATCCTGCGAGGTTCCCTGAGTCATCGTTCCTTGATGACTGTGTCAATCCGTGGACACAGGGCTGATATTAGAGACTTCCCGAACAAGTTCAACGGGATCCGTTCCCAAGCACAACACCCAATCGCTCGCGACCAAGAATAAATAATCGTTATTTTTCAATGATATAGAAATACATCCAAGTAATTCGAGACGTCTCGGCGCGGTTAAAAAACCAAACACTTACGAAAAAGTAAGCGAATGCTTACATGGCCGATTAGGGAAATGCGTACTCAGCCTCCCAAAAGGTTTACGCCAGACATTAAAAAGCCCCGACAAGGTCGAGGCTTTTCTGCCTTCAGGTCGATCAGTCGTCGCTGACAGTGATGGTCGGCATTGCCTGGGAACCGGCTTCCTGCAAGACAATCCGCGCACCCACGTGACGGGCCAGTTCCTGGTAGACCATGGTGATCTGCCCATCGGGCTCGGCGATCACCGTCGGTTTGCCACCATCGGCCTGTTCACGAATGCCCATCGACAGCGGCAGCGATGCCAGCAGCTCAACGCCATATTGGGTGGCGAGCTTTTCCCCGCCGCCTTCACCGAACAGATGCTCGGCATGACCGCAGTTGGAGCAGATGTGCACCGCCATGTTTTCCACCACACCCAGCACCGGGATATTGACCTTGCGGAACATCTCCACGCCTTTACGCGCGTCGAGCAGCGCCAGGTCCTGGGGGGTGGTCACGATCACGGCACCCGCCACCGGCACCTTTTGCGCCAGGGTCAGTTGGATATCACCGGTGCCTGGCGGCATATCGATCACCAGGTAGTCGAGGTTGCCCCAATCGGTCTGCATCACCAACTGCATCAAGGCACCGGAGACCATCGGCCCACGCCAGACCATCGGCGTATTGTCATCCGTAAGGAACGCCATCGACATGACTTCCACGCCATGGGCCTGGATTGGCACGAACCACTTCTGGTCCTTGATCTTGGGCCGTGAACCTTCGGCAATGCCAAACATCACGCCTTGGCTGGGGCCGTAGATATCGGCGTCGAGAATCCCCACCCTGGCCCCTTCACGGGCCAGGGCCAGGGCCAGGTTGGCCGCCGTGGTCGACTTGCCCACGCCGCCCTTGCCGGACGCCACGGCCACCACGTTCTTGACGTTGGCCAGGCCAGGAATCTGCGCCTGGGCCTTGTGCGCGGCGATCACGCACTGGATGTCGACCTTGGCCGAACGCACACCGTCCAGGCCTTCAATGGCCATTTGCAGCATCTGTGCCCAGCCACTCTTGAACAAACCTGCGGCGTAGCCCAGTTCAAGCTGGACCGTGACCTGATCGCCCTGCACATCAATGGCCCGGACACAGCCGGCGCTGACCGGGTCCTGGTTCAGATAGGGATCGGTGTACTGGCGAAGAACGGCTTCCACCGCTGCGCGATTGACGGCGCTCATGGGCTACTCCCGGAAAAGACAGACTAAAACAGGCGGCTATCCTAACCGTTCCGGCGCTTGAGGGGCATGCTTTCGCGAGATTGGAAAACGCTGAAACGGCCTCACGGGGTGAAATAAATTTCCCGGCGCTTTATAGTGGCCGACCTCCGTTTCATCAAGTAGCCGAGCCCCATGTCCGAGCCACGCAAGATCCTCGTCACCAGCGCCCTGCCCTATGCCAATGGTTCCATCCATCTTGGCCATATGCTTGAGTACATCCAGACCGATATGTGGGTGCGCTTCCAGAAGCATCGCGGCAATCAATGCATTTATGTCTGCGCGGACGACGCCCACGGTTCGGCCATCATGTTGCGCGCCGAAAAGGAAGGCATCACCCCGGAACAACTGATCGCCAACGTCCAGGCTGAACATAGCGCCGACTTTGCCGAGTTCCTGGTGGATTTCGACAACTTCCACTCGACCCATGCCGAAGAAAACCGCGAGCTGTCGAGCCAGATCTACCTGAAGCTGCGTGACGCTGGGCACATCGCCACCCGCTCGATCACCCAGTATTTCGACCCGGAAAAGAAAATGTTCCTGGCCGACCGCTTCATCAAGGGCACCTGCCCCAAGTGCGGCACTGAAGACCAGTACGGCGACAACTGCGAAAAATGCGGCGCCACCTACGCGCCGACCGACCTGAAGGATCCGAAGTCGGCGATCTCGGGCGCCACCCCGGTGCTCAAGGATTCCCAGCACTTCTTCTTCAAGCTCCCGGATTTCCAGGAAATGCTGCAGACCTGGACCCGCAGCGGCACCCTGCAGGACGCCGTGGCGAACAAGATCGCCGAATGGCTGGATGCCGGCCTGCAACAGTGGGATATCTCCCGCGATGCGCCGTACTTCGGCTTCGAGATCCCCGATGAGCCGGGCAAGTACTTCTATGTATGGCTGGATGCGCCGATCGGCTACATGGCCAGCTTCAAGAATCTCTGCGACCGTACGCCTGAGTTGGACTTCGACGCGTTCTGGGGCAAGGACTCCACCGCCGAGCTGTACCATTTCATCGGCAAGGACATCGTCAACTTCCACGCCCTGTTCTGGCCGGCGATGCTCGAAGGTTCGGGCTACCGCAAGCCAACCGGCATCGCCGTGCACGGTTACTTGACGGTCAATGGCCAGAAGATGTCCAAGTCCCGTGGCACCTTTATCAAGGCGCGCACTTACCTGGACCACCTGTCGCCGGAATACCTGCGCTACTACTACGCGTCCAAGCTGGGCCGTGGCGTCGACGACCTGGACCTGAACCTCGAAGACTTCGTGCAGAAGGTCAATTCGGACCTGGTGGGCAAGGTGGTCAACATCGCCAGCCGTTGCGCCGGTTTTATCCACAAGGGCAATGCTGGCGTGATGGTGCCGGTCAACGCCGCGCCGGAACTGACCGACGCCTTCCTGGCGGCCGCGCCAAGCATCGCAGATGCCTATGAAGCCCGTGACTTTGCCCGCGCCATGCGCGAGATCATGGGCCTGGCCGACCGTGCCAACGCATGGATCGCCGACAAGGCGCCATGGTCATTGAACAAGCAGGAAGGCAAGCAGGATGAAGTCCAGGCCATCTGCGCCACCGGCATCAATCTGTTCCGCCAGTTGGTGATCTTCCTCAAGCCGGTGCTGCCGTTGCTGGCCGCTGACGCCGAGGCGTTCCTCAACGTTGCACCGTTGACCTGGAATGACCACACCAGCCTGCTCAACAACCATCAGCTCAATGAGTTCAAGCCGCTGATGACCCGTATCGACCCAGTCAAGGTGCAGGCCATGACAGACGCATCCAAGGAAGACCTGACCGCCAGCCAAACCGACACCGGCGAAGCCGCCCCGGCGGGCAATGGCGAGCTGGCCAAGGATCCGCTGTCGCCCGAAATCGATTTCGACACGTTCGCCGCGGTGGACCTGCGGGTCGCGCTGATCATCAAGGCCGAAGCCGTGGAAGGCGCCGACAAGCTGTTGCGTCTGACCCTGGATATCGGTGACGAGCAACGCAACGTGTTCTCCGGGATCAAGAGTGCCTACCCGGACCCGTCCAAGCTCGATGGTCGCCTGACCATGATGATCGCCAACCTCAAGCCACGGAAAATGAAATTCGGCATTTCCGAAGGCATGGTGATGGCAGCCGGTCCCGGCGGCGAGGAAATCTACCTGCTCAGCCCGGACAGCGGCGCCAAGCCTGGCCAGCGCATCAAGTAACCCGAAGTGCCCTGTCGCGGTGATTGGCCGCGACAGGGCGGTTTGCGCTAGTACCCTCTTCCTGCTTGCCGGATAATCAGGCCCTGTTTGCTTAACCGGCTCGACCATGACCGAACTGCTTGTCGCCCTTCTCAGCGCCGCCCTGATCAGCCACTACATGCTGCGTCTTTCGCTGCCCGGTGATCCGCAGCTGGAGCGGCGGCGGGTGCATGCCCTTGGGTTGGCGACCGCGCTGTTGCTCGCATTCAGCGGCCTATCGGCCTGGCTGCTTGATAACTTTGTATTACAACCCTTGGCGCTGGGCGCGTTATGGCTGTTTGCCTATGTGCCCGTGACGATCCTAGTGAGCCAGCCGTTGCTGAATGTGCTTTCCCGCCGCGTGCCCGCACTGCCCTTCGATGGGTTATGGGTGCCGCTGCTGGCTAGCACCGGCGTGCTCAGTGTGGCCCTCCTGGGCCCGGGCAACGCCAGCGAGCTGATCTATAGCCTGGGCATCGGCCCGGCATTCTGGCTGATCCTCAGCCTGTTCGACGACTTGCGCCAGCGAATCGACGAAAACGATATCCCCCGGCCCTTCAAAGGCCTGCCCGTGGACCTGCTCAGCGCCGGACTGATGGCCGTGGCGTTCCTGGGCTTAAACGCAATGATCAAACCATGAGCCTGATTCAACGTATCGACGCTCTGCTGCCCCAGACCCAATGCGGCAAATGCGGGCACCCGGGTTGCAGACCCTACGCCGAGGGTATCGCCCAGGGCGAGGCCATCAACAAGTGCCCGCCGGGTGGCAGCGAGACCATCGCCGAGCTGGCGCAGCTGTTGAACCTGCTCCCCCTGGCGCTGGACAGCACCCGTGGCGAAGCCCCCGCGCAGATCGCCTTCATCCGCGAGGCCGAGTGCATCGGCTGCACCAAGTGCATCCAGGCCTGCCCGGTGGACGCGATTGTCGGCGCGGCCAAGCTGATGCACACCGTTATCGTGGATGAATGCACCGGCTGCGACTTGTGTGTCGCGCCTTGCCCGGTGGATTGCATCGACATGCTGCCACTGCCCCTGGCCACGGTACTGCCGATTGTCGCGGGCTATGCCAGCACGGCCGAGGAGCGCCAGGCGCGGGCGACCAAGCGTGATCGCGCCCGACGTCGCTTCGAGCAGCGCAATGCGCGGCTGCAGCGTGAGGAAGAGCACAAACTAACCGAACGCCTGGCCCGCAGCACACGCCCGGCACCCAGCGCAGAGGCCAGCAGCAACCCGTTACAGGCCGCCATAGAACGCGTGCGCGCGCAAAAAACCGCAGACATCGACGCGGCGCTAAAAAAAGCCAAGATCAACCTGGCGATGAGCCGGGCACAACTGCACAAATCCCTGAAAGCCTTTGGCCATCCGCCAACCTTTGAGCAGCAGTCGCAGTTGATCATCCTGCAACAGCAATTTGAAGCCGCCGAACGGGCATTGACCTCGCTCGAAGCAAACGCCCCAACTGTGGCGATGCCCCAGGCCAATAAAGATCCCGAGCTCAAGCGTGCAAAAATCCAGCTGGCCATGCGCCGCGCCGAGCTAAAAAAAGCCCAGGACACCCTGGCCGACGCCGAACAGTTGGCCGCGCTGGGCGCAGCCCTGGCCGCCGCTGAACAAGCCTTGCATACAGCCGAAGAAAGCTCCGAGCAGCCCCGGCCTGACCTGCAACGTGTCGAGAAGCGGCCGATCGACAGCCAGCTTCGCCAATTGAAAACGGCGCTGGCCTATGCCCGCGCCGACCTGAGCAAACTCGAACGCCAACCCACCAGTAGTACAACCGACTTGATGAACGCCAGGCAGCGCCTGGATGACGCCCAGCGCTTGGTGGATGAACATGTCGGCGCCTGACGTTGTCGAGCGCCAGCAACAGGCCATGCAGCGCCTGTTAATGGCGGCAACGCCTGGCTTGCTGGTGCTGTTCTGGCTGTATGGCTGGGGCGTGTTGATCAATCTATTGCTGGCCGGCACCTGTGCCTGGGTTGTGGAAGCCGGAGTACGCCGCTTGCGGGGCCAGGGCTCCAGCGACCTGAGCGGCCTGGTCAGCGCGGTGCTACTGGCCCTGGCGCTGCCGCCTTATTGCCCGTGGTGGTTATGCCTGGGCGCGGTCAGCAGTGGATTGCTGTTGGGCAAACACCTGTATGGCGGCAAGCAGAACCCCTTCAACCCGGCCATGCTCGGTTATGCGCTGATGCTGCTGGCCTTTCCCCAACCCATGACCCATTGGCCGGCGTCCCACGGGCTGGATCTGCTGGCAGGCCTGCAACAGGTATTGGGCCTGCACGGCGAGACCGCCGATGCCTGGGCCAGGGCTACGGCGCTGGACGCTTTGCGCATCAATAACAGCCTGACCATCGATGAGCTATTCGCCCGCCACCCAGCTTTCGGCCAGATCGCCGGTAAAGGCAGCGAGTGGGTGAACCTGGCGTTTCTCGCCGGCGGCCTTTTTTTGCTGCAGCAGCGGGTCTTCAGTTGGCATGCACCGGTGGGCATGCTCGCCAGCCTGTTTGTTATCAGCTTGCTGTGCTGGAACGGCTCCGGGTCCGACTCCCACGGCGCGCCGCTGTTTCATCTGTTGACCGGGGCCACCATGCTCGGGGCGTTCTTTATCATCACCGAGCCAGTGTCGGGGGCGAAAAGTGCACGGGCGCGCCTGCTGTTTGGTGTGGGCGTTGGATTGCTGACCTATCTGATCCGCACCTGGGGCAGCTACCCGGATGGCGTGGCGTTTGCGGTGCTGATGATGAACCTGGCGGTGCCGGCACTGGAGCGCTGGACGCGGCCGCAGGCGGTGAATGCATGAAGCGCACGTCTCAAGCAGTGATCGTGCTGCTGATAGCCACCGGCGCGGTGAGCCTGACGATCGGCCTGCAACAGCTGACCGCCAAGTCGATTGCTGCGCAGCAGCGAGAGATGCAGAGTCGGGCGCTGCTGGATGTGCTGCCCGTTGGCAGTTATGACAATCAACCGCTGGAGCGCCCACTGGGCATCACCTCGCCAATGCTGGACAACAGTCAACTGCAGGGTGGTTACCTCGCGACCTTGGCCGGCAAACCCAATGCGGTTGTGCTGCGCTCACAGGTCGATGGATATGGTGGGCGCATAGAGTTGCTGATTGCCATCGACCACAACGCCAAGCTGCTCGGGGTAAAGACCCTGGCGCACGCGGAAACGCCGAGCCTGGGCGGGCATATTGGCGAGCCTGGCAATGCGTGGCTGGCCTCATTCAAGGGTCTGTCGCGGGAAAACCCACAGGCTTGGGCGCTAAAGAAAGACAGCGGTCAGTTCGACCAGATGGCCGGCGCGACCATCACTTCCCGCGCAGTGATCAACGCGATCCATGATGCCTTGCGTTACTTTGACGAGCATCGTCAGGCACTGCTGGAGACCACCGCCCATGACTAAGCCGTTCGCCCTCGGCAGCCTGCTGTTGCCTGCGCTGCTGAGTGTCAGCGCTACGCTGGCGCACGCCGCTGCCTTTTGGGCTCTATGGGTACTGGTCTTGACGCTCCATGGCTGGAGCTGCGGCTGGGTGCGCAATCGCCTCAGTGACCACTGGCGGCTGACTGCCAATGTGTTGCTGGCCACCACCTGGGCCAGTTGCGCATATCTGGTGGCGCAGGCTCTGGCCTATGGCTCGTCTACGCCCCTGGGGGCATACCTGGCGCTGATCGGTATGCAATGCGTACTGCTTGAGCATGCTGGTTTGTTCGCCACCGACCGGCGTAGGGCGCGGCTGCAGCTGTTCGCCGTATTCGCCGGGTTGCTGCTTGCAATCGCCCTATTGCGCTATTTACTCGGCAGTGGCATCGCCCCCCTCGCCCCCACAGGGTTTATCCTGCTCGGGTTGTTGCTTGCCGGGTGGCAGGCCTGGACCCAACGCCGCAAACCACAATGAAGGAACCGCTCGCCCCATGAATGCCGCAAAACGCCTGGAGATCTTTCGCCGGTTTCACGAGGACAACCCGGAGCCCAAGACCGAGCTGGCCTACTCGTCGCCGTTCGAGTTGTTGATTGCCGTGATCCTGTCAGCGCAATCGACGGACGTGGGCGTAAACAAGGCCACGGCCAAGCTGTTTCCCATAGCCAATACTCCGGCCGCGATCCACGCCCTGGGGGTTGAAGGGTTGTCGCAATACATCAAGACCATTGGCCTTTACAACAGCAAGGCGAAAAACGTCATTGAAACCTGTCGCCTGCTGGTCGAGTTGCATAGCGGTGAAGTGCCACAGACCCGCGAAGCATTGGAGGCACTGCCTGGCGTGGGCCGCAAGACGGCCAATGTGGTGCTCAATACTGCGTTTCGGCAACTGACCATGGCGGTGGACACCCACATTTTTCGCGTCAGCAACCGCACCGGAATCGCTCCGGGCAAGAATGTGGTGGAGGTGGAGAAACAACTGATGAAGTTTGTGCCCAAGCCTTACCTGCTCGACTCACACCACTGGTTGATCCTGCACGGTCGTTATGTGTGCCAGGCCCGCAAGCCGCGCTGCGGCAGCTGTCGCATCGAAGATTTGTGTGAATACAAGGAAAAGACATCGGACGATTGAGCAATCATTGGTTTTATTGATCAGTCGATTGAAAAAATCTTTTTTACCCGGTGCACGATTGTCGATATAAGGAGCGCCAACGGCAGTCTTAGCCTGGAGTTAACCTTATGAGCACTGGCAAAGAACAACTGGATGTAGAAGATGACTTCGTGGCCACGGACCCTGACGAGGCAGCCGAGGCACCTGTAGAAGTTGCCAAGACCAATTTGAGCAAACGCCGCACCATCGACAACCTTCTGGAAGAGCGACGCCTGCAAAAACAGTTGGCCGATTACGATTTCGATCTCTAGCCAAACGATCACACAGAAGCCTCCGCCATGGAGGCTTTTCCTGCCTGTTGCTCCCTGCGTCTTAAACCAGGCCGTTGCGCTGAGCGAGCTCGATCAGGTCCACCAGGGACCTTGCATTGAGCTTGAGCAGCAAGCGCGTCTTGTACGTGCTCACAGTCTTGTTGCTGAGGAACATGCCATCAGCGATCTCCTTGTTGGTCTTTCCCTGGGCCAATTGCTGCAACACCATCATCTCCCGGCCTGACAGCCGCTCGACCATATCGGCTTCGCTGGTGTTGCCCTGTGTGGAGCGTACCGAGTTGAGTGCCTGGTTGGGGAAGTAGCTGTAGCCAGACAGCACCGCCTTGATCGCGCTCAGCAACTCGGTGAGGTCCTGCTGCTTGCACACATAGCCCGCTGCGCCTGCCTGCATGCAGCGCATGGAAAAGTGGCCTGGCGCCTGTGACGTCAGCACCAGTACCTTGAACGGTTGTGCCTGCTTTGTGGAAGACAGGCGACAAATAACTTCCAAACCGTCAAGTTTGGGAATTCCAATATCCAGGATGACAATATCCGGCATATGCTCCCGCGCTAGTTGCAACGCGTCGACTCCGTTATCGGTCTCTGCAACGACCTCATAACCATGACGCTCCATTAGCATGCGTACAGCAAGACGAATGACGGGATGATCATCCACGATCAGCACTTTATTCATGGGCAAGTCCAATTTCGCTGTTCGAATTATTCAGAACCAGCACAATAGCCTAGTCGTTTCCTCCTTGGCATAGCACTCCCCCCCAAGTAACGACAAGCAGAGACCCAACCCACAAAGTTATGAGAATAGACCTACAAAAAAACGCCTATATGGATGTGTTGGTTTTTGTTCGGCCTTTCAGAACTTTCCGTGGGCAAACATATTTTGAGCCAAAAAAGCCCCCTGCGCCCCGGAAAAGTAAACGGGACGCACACCATTCACAGCAAATACCTATTGCACAGCCAGCTTGTACGGGGGCCGCAGCCCTCCCAAGGCGTTTCCAAAAAGTTCCCGCGTGCAACAGCCACTGACAATACCTGGAATTATCTGACAGATAATTCCACAAACTAAATAAAACGCTTCATCCGTCCTACTTAATAACCGAATGAATTTAAACACAAATAACGCCAGACACCTGGCAGACCAACTTCCAGATACAAAATCCAAGCATAAAAAACCAATAAACACTGACAGCCCCGATCCCGGGAACAATATTAAACATCAATAAACGCTCACCTGATTTCAGGCAAAAAAAATGGCTCCTCTCACGAGGAGCCATTTTTATGAGGCTTCAGATACTTCAGAACAACTTGCGGCCTTTGTTCGCCGCAATGCGCATGCGCAGTGCGTTGAGCTTGATGAAACCCGCAGCGTCAGCCTGATTGTAAGCACCGCCATCTTCTTCAAAAGTGGCGATATTGGCATCGAACAGCGACTCATCGGACTTGCGACCGGTAACGATCACATTGCCCTTGTACAGTTTCAGGCGCACAACACCGTTCACATGGACCTGGGACGCGTCGATCATCTGTTGCAGCATCAGACGCTCAGGGCTCCACCAGTAGCCGGTGTAGATCAGGCTGGCGTACTTGGGCATCAGCTCATCCTTGAGGTGCGCCACTTCGCGGTCCAGGGTGATGGACTCGATGGCGCGGTGAGCGCGCAGCATGATGGTGCCACCTGGGGTTTCGTAGCAGCCACGGGACTTCATGCCCACGTAGCGGTTCTCTACGATATCCAGACGGCCGATACCGTGCTCGCCACCAATACGGTTCAGGGTCGCCAGTACGGTGGCCGGGGTCATTTCGACGCCGTCCAGCGCAACGATATCGCCGTTGCGGTAGGTCAGCTCAAGGTACTGCGGCTTGTCGGGAGCGTTCTCCGGGGAGACGGTCCACTTCCACATGTCTTCTTCGTGCTCGGTCCAGGTGTCTTCCAGCACGCCGCCTTCATAGGAGATATGCAGGAGGTTGGCGTCCATCGAGTACGGGGACTTCTTCTTGCCGTGGCGCTCGATCGGGATTGCGTGCTTTTCAGCGTAATCCATCAGTTTTTCGCGGGACAGCAGGTCCCACTCACGCCAAGGGGCAATCACTTTTACGCCGGGTTTCAAGGCATAGGCGCCCAGTTCGAAACGCACCTGGTCGTTGCCCTTGCCGGTGGCGCCATGGGAAATGGCGTCTGCGCCGGTTTCGTTGGCAATTTCGATCAGGCGCTTGGCGATCAGCGGACGCGCGATGGAAGTACCCAGCAGGTACTCGCCTTCGTAGACGGTGTTGGCGCGAAACATCGGGAAAACGAAATCGCGGACGAATTCTTCGCGCAGGTCGTCAATGTAGATCTCTTTGACGCCCATGGCTTGCGCCTTGGCTCGTGCAGGTTCGACCTCTTCGCCCTGACCCAGGTCAGCGGTAAAGGTCACCACTTCACAGTTATAAGTATCCTGCAGCCACTTGAGGATCACCGAAGTGTCCAGGCCGCCGGAATACGCGAGAACGACCTTGTTTACGTCGGCCATGCCATCACTCCACGGGGTTTTACGGAAAGGCGTCGATTCTACCGATCAAAACCGTGAAATTACAGGGGCGCGACAGCAAATGAAGATAAAGCGACAGATTATGTCGGGCGAGCGACGAATGGCCGCACCTTAAAACGCCTTGGCTGTGGGGAATCAGATGCCTAGCGTCATCGTTGACGAGCATCGCTGACCAGCCAGCTCCCACAGAGAAGTATCAGGAGGTCGCTGCCGCATTCGCCGGGGACGGGGCCTGGGGCGCCGGTTTTTCGGGGGCAGGCACGCGGTCGAGGTGGATATTGACCCGCCGGTTCTTCGCCCGGTTGGCCGGATTGGTGTTGGGGACCAGTGGATAACGCTCACCATGAAAACGCAGGACAATCTGCGACTCAGGGATGCCGTTGGCCTTGAAGAAGTCCATCACCGCCAGACCCCGGCGCCGTGACAGGTCACGATTGGTCAGGCGGTTGCCGCTGTTGTCCGAATGGCCGTCCAGTTCGATATGGTTGACCGTAGGGTCGGCCTTGATGAATTCAAGCATCACCATCAGCTTGGCCTTGGCTGCCGGATCCAGGTCAATCCCCCCGCCCGGAAAACCGACTTCAGCCTGCTTGACCTGCTCGAAGTTCATCGGCAGCAACTTCGCGGTACACAACTGGTAGTCAGTGTACGCCTTGTTAAAGCGCACCGGCAGCAGGCGGATCTCCGAATAGCCGCCGTCCCTGGAATAGTGGCGCACGGTGGGGCTGCGGCCATCCAGCAAGCCATTGAACAGGCGTCCGGCCTGGGCTTGGGAGCTGTTGAACAGCACATCGCCGCTGCCCGCACGCACGGCACCGAGGTTGATATCACCGCGCCCAGGCTGCCACGGCGCGGCCGCCGCCAATAGCGTCGCGGAACCAACGCCCAGCGCGCTATTGTAGGCTTTCAGACGAAATGTAGCCTGCTCGCCGGCCCTGCGCACGAACTCGCCCGAGCCAAAATCGGCGATAGGCTGGCTCAAGCGGCACTCGAACTTGTCGCCTTCCACCTTCCACTCGACATTCTCCAGGCGCGTCTGGAATGTCAGGGCCATCGCGGGCAGGCTGGCGAACACGCTGAGCAGGGCTAGATATTGCTGGCGCACGGGCGGCTCCACTGGTTTCTACAACACATCAAGGCGTCATACATCGTTAAGGCATACCCAGGGATATCGGTCGCGTCCTGCAAAACTTGATAGCGAGTGCCTGCAAGAGTCTTTTCCGGTAGCATTCCCACCAGATTGACCCGCCTGGAATCCCCAATGTCCGACCGCCTGACCCTGCTGCGTCCCGACGACTGGCATATTCATCTTCGCGATGGTGCTGCGTTGCCCCAAACCGTGGCCGATGTTGCGCGCACGTTTGGCCGTGCCATCATCATGCCTAACCTGGTACCTCCGGTGCGTAATGCCGCTGAAGCCGACGCCTATCGCCAGCGCATCCTCGCTGCACGACCGGCCGGTAGCCGCTTCGAACCGTTGATGGTGCTCTACCTGACCGACCGCACCCAGCCCGCCGAAATCCGCGAAGCCAAGGCCAGCGGTTTTGTGCACGCCGCCAAGCTGTACCCGGCCGGCGCCACGACCAACTCCGACTCCGGCGTAACCAGTATCGACAAGATCCTGCCCGCCATCGAAGCCATGGCCGAAGTGGGCATGCCGCTTCTGATCCACGGTGAAGTCACCCGTGGCGATGTCGATGTGTTTGATCGCGAGAAGATCTTCATCGACGAGCACATGCGCCGTGTGGTCGAGCTGTTCCCGACGCTCAAGGTCGTGTTCGAGCACATCACCACCGCAGACGCCGTGCAGTTCGTCACCGAGGCTTCGGCCAACGTCGGCGCAACCATCACCGCGCACCACCTGCTATACAACCGCAACCACATGCTGGTGGGTGGGATTCGACCGCATTTCTATTGCTTGCCGATCCTCAAGCGCAACACCCATCAGGTGGCGTTGCTCGATGCTGCTACCAGTGGCAGCGCAAAGTTCTTCCTCGGCACCGACTCGGCGCCCCACGCCCAGCACGCCAAGGAAGCCGCCTGCGGTTGTGCCGGCTGTTACACCGCCTATGCGGCAATCGAGCTGTACGCCGAGGCCTTCGAAGCGCGCAATGCCCTGGACAAACTCGAGGCCTTCGCCAGCCTCAATGGCCCGCGTTTCTATGGCCTGCCGGCGAATACCGACCGTATTACCCTGGTCCGTGAAGACTGGACCGCCCCCACCAGCCTGCCATTTGGCGAGCTGACCGTTATCCCGCTGCGCGCCGGTGAAACACTGCGCTGGCGCCTGCTGGAGGAACACAAGTGAGTGAAGACCATTACGACGACGAACAGGAACACAGTGGCGGCGGTTCGCGCCACCCGATGGCCGAGCGTTTCCGCGGCTATCTGCCTGTCGTTATCGACGTAGAAACCGGCGGTTTCAATTGCGCCACCGATGCACTGCTGGAAATTGCGGCGACCACCATCGGCATGGACGAACAGGGCTTTGTGTATCCAGAACACACCCACTTCTTCCGCGTCGAGCCGTTTGAAGGCGCCAATATCGAAGCCGCAGCCTTGGAGTTCACCGGGATCAAGCTCGACCACCCGTTGCGCATGGCCGTCAGCGAAGAAGCGGCATTGACCGACATCTTCCGTGGCGTACGCAAGGCCTTGAAGGCCAACGGCTGCAAACGCGCGATCCTGGTCGGGCACAACAGCAGTTTTGACCTGGGCTTTCTCAACGCCGCCGTGGCGCGCCTGGACATGAAGCGCAACCCGTTTCACCCGTTCTCCAGCTTTGACACCGCCACCCTGGCTGGCCTGGCTTATGGCCAGACCGTGCTGGCCAAGGCATGCCAGGCAGCCGGTATCGACTTCGACGGTCGCGAGGCCCACTCGGCTCGCTACGACACCGAGAAGACCGCCGATCTGTTCTGCGGCATCGTCAACCGCTGGAAACAGATGGGCGGCTGGGAAGATTTCAGCGACTGATTGCGTCGCCAAATCCCACGCATAAAAAACCGGCCCTCTCAGGCCGGTTTTTTTCACCGCGAATCTGGCTTACAGCTTGCCAGCGTTCTCGGTCAGGTAAGCCGCAACGCCTGCAGGCGAAGCGTTCATGCCCTTGTCGCCTTTTTTCCAGTTGGCCGGGCAGACTTCGCCGTGCTCTTCGTGGAATTGCAGAGCGTCGACCAGGCGGATCAGCTCTTCCATGTTACGGCCCAGCGGCAGGTCGTTGATGATCTGCGAGCGCACAACGCCCTTGTCGTCGATCAGGAACGCGCCACGGAAAGCCACGCCGCCTTCGGACTCAACGTCGTAGGCCTTGGCGATGTCGTGCTTCATGTCGGCAGCCATGGTGTATTTGACTTTGCCGATGCCGCCATCATTGATAGCGGTGTTGCGCCAGGCGTTGTGGGTGAAATGGGAGTCGATGGAAACGGCAACCACTTCAACGTTACGCGCCTTGAAATCGTCCATGCGGTGATCCAGGGCGATCAGCTCGGACGGGCAGACGAAGGTGAAGTCCAGCGGGTAGAAGAACACCAGGCCGTATTTGCCTTTGATGGCTTCAGACAGCTTGAAGCTGTCAACGATTTCGCCATTGCCGAGGACGGCTGGTACGTCGAAATCCGGGGCTTGTTTGCCGACGAGTACGCTCATTGGTTATCTCCTGATGGTATTTGAAGTAAATGGACCGCCCTCGAGTCTGCCGTGAATTGACGACAGGCCTGTGACGCGATCACGCTTCGTAAAGACCGGCCATCATACCTGAAAAAAACCGTTCGTCAGTGAGGGCCCCATGGCGAGCAACAGTTTGAGAAAACACTTTGACAATCATTCTCGTTAACATTAAGATCCATCGCACTTAAGCCTTAAACCGCGATGGTTCTCCCTTATGTATGTCTGCCTCTGCACTGGCGTCACCGACGGACAAATCCGCGAAGCGATCTATGAAGGTTGCTGCAGCTACAAGGAAGTGCGTGAAACCACCGGCGTTGCCAGCCAATGCGGCAAATGTGCTTGCCTTGCCAAGCAAGTGGTACGGGAAACCTTGACTAAACTGCAGGTAGCCCAGGCGGCGATCCCCTACTCGGCAGAATTTACACACGCCTGAAACAACCTATTTTAAAGAACCGGACTTAGTGTCCGGTTTTTTTATGCCTGTAATTCAAATAGTTAGGTCCAAGACGCGGAACACAAACATTCTTATTCCGATTAATTTTCATTTATTATTCAATAACTTAGGTTTGACACTAGTAATCGTGCAGCTCAAACTCCGCCCTATATACAACGAATACAGGGCAGGACCCCAATCATGAAAGGCGACATCTCAGTCATCCAGCAACTCAATAAAATCCTTGCCAATGAACTGGTCGCGATCAATCAGTACTTCCTGCATGCGCGCATGTATGACGACTGGGGCCTGGAAAAGCTCGGCAAGCGCGAGTACAAGGAATCGATCAAGGCCATGAAGGACGCAGACGCGCTGATCAAGCGCATCCTGTTCCTCGAAGGGCTGCCGAACGTACAGGACCTGGGCAAGCTGAATATCGGCGAGCACACCCTGGAAATGCTCAACAGCGACTTGGGCTTCGAGCGCAAGAGCCATGCCGACCTCAAGGCCGCCATCGCCCACTGCGAGACCAAGGGCGACTTCGGCAGCCGTGAGCTGCTGGAAGATATCCTGGAAGACCAGGAAGAACATATCGACTGGCTGGAAACCCAAGTTGGCCTGATCGACAAAGTAACTCTGGAAAACTACCTGCAATCGCAGATGGGTGAGTAATCGCTAAATGTAGGAGCGAGCTTGCTCGCGAAAAGCGTGAAGGCGCCGCGTTCATTCAGAATGCTCGCGTTATCGTTAACGCCCTTCGCGAGCAAGCTCGCTCCTACAGGTACAAAAAAGCCCCGCTCTCGAATGAGAAGCGGGGCTTTTTATTGCGCGCGAATCAGGCTTCGGTCTTGGCCGCCGCCTTTTCAGCAGCATCCTTGATCAGCGCCTGCAACGAACCATCAGCCGCCATTTCGGTGATGATATCGCTACCGCCGACCAGTTCACCGGCCACCCACAGTTGTGGGAAAGTTGGCCAGTTGGCGTACTTCGGCAGGTTGGCGCGGATTTCCGGGTTTTGCAGGATATCGACGTAGGCGAACTTTTCGCCACACTGCATCACGGCCTGGGAAGCCTTTGCGGAGAAGCCGCACTGCGGGGCATTCGGTGCGCCCTTCATGTAAAGCAGAATGGTGTTGTTAGCAATCTGCTCTTTAATCGTTTCGATGATATCCATGGAACACCTCGGCTGGAACTTTGCGACTCACAGGTCGGCACGGTGGCGCATTGTAACGCAAAATCCGAGCGTGGTGCTCGGGCTCCCCGACAGACTCACTGCGTCACGCCGCCGCGACCTGCACCGGTACGCCATTCAATGCCGCGTTGCCCGACAACTCATCCAACTGCCGCTCATCCGTCAGGTCGTTGGCACTCGCCCCAGGCTGCGCGCTGGCGATGTTCATATGCACACCCGGCCGATCATGGCCCCAACCGTGGGGCAGGCTGACCACGCCAGGCATCATTTCCAGGCTGGCCAACACCTGCACTTCGATCATGCCGATCCGCGAACTGACCCGCACCCGCTGCCCGTCACTCAGTTGGCGGCTGGCGAGATCATCCGGGTGCATCAACAGTTGATGCCGGGGCTTGCCCTTCACCAACCGGTGATAGTTGTGCATCCACGAATTATTGCTGCGCACATGCCGGCGACCGATCAACAGTAACTCGTCGACCTTAGGCAGCGGTAAGACCGCAAACCGCGCCAGGTCCGCCAGGATCACGGGCGGCGCCGCCTGGACCCGGCCATTGGCAGTTTTCAAACGCCCCGCCAGATTGGCCTTCAGCGGCCCCAGGTCCAGGCCATGGGGATGATCGGCCAGCATGGCCACCGACAGCTTGTGCGTGGAGGCATCACCATAGGCGCCCGCCCGCAAGCCAAGATCAATCATCTGCGCTGGCGCCATCGTCGGCTTGAGCGGGTTGCCGGTGCGGGCCGCAAATGCCTGGGCCAGACCGACGAAAATTTCCCAGTCGTGCAACGCCCCTTCGGGCTTGGGCAAAATCGCCCGATTGAAGCGCGTGACGTTGCGCACCGCAAACATATTGAAGGTCGTGTCGTAGTGATCGTTTTCCAAGGCCGACGTCGAGGGCAGGATCAAGTCGGCATAGCGGGTGGTCTCGTTGATATACAGGTCCACGCTGACCATAAACTCCAGGCCATCGAGCGCCTGCTCCAGTTGCCGACCGTTAGGCGTAGACAACACCGGATTGCCAGCCACGGTGACCAGCGCGCGGATTTGCCCTTCACCGGCGGTAAGCATTTCTTCGGCCAGGGCCGATACTGGCAGCTCGCCGCTGTATTCGGGCCGCCCCGAGACCCGGCTCTGCCAACGATTGAAATGCCCGCCTGACGTGGCCGCCACCAGGTCCACCGCAGGCTCGGTGCACAAGGCGCCGCCCACCCGGTCCAGATTGCCGGTGACCAGGTTGATCAACTGCACCAGCCAGTGGCACAAGGTGCCGAATGCCTGGGTCGACACCCCCATGCGTCCGTAGCAGACCGCCTTGTCCGCGGCTGCAAAGTCCCGCGCCAACTGGCGAATCTGCTCGGCCGGCACCGCGCATTGAGCGCTCATGGCCTCGGCGGTGAAGCTCGCGATGGCGCGGCGTACCTCGTCCAAGTCGTCCACCGGCAAGTGGCTGTCACGGGTCAGGTGTTCTTCGAACAACGTGTTAAGCACCCCGAACAGCAACGCCGCGTCCCCACCAGGGCGTACAAACAGATGCTGGTCGGCCATGGCCGCCGTCTCACTGCGCCGAGGGTCGACCACCACCACTTTGCCGCCCCGCGCCTGAATCGCCTTCAGGCGCTTTTCCACATCCGGCACGGTCATGATGCTGCCATTGGAGGCCAGTGGATTGCCGCCCAGGATCAGCATGAAGTCGGTCTGGTCAACATCCGGGATGGGCAGTAACAGCCCATGTCCATACATCAGGTGGCTGGTGAGGTGATGGGGCAACTGGTCCACCGATGTCGCGGAAAAACGATTGCGTGTTTTCAACTGCCCAAGGAAATAGTTGCTGTGGGTCATCAAGCCATAGTTATGCACGCTGGGATTGCCCTGATACACCGCCACCGCATTCTGCCCATGCCGCGCCTGGATGCCCGTCAACCGCTCGGCCACCAGGGCGAAGGCCTCGTCCCAGGGGATCGGTTGCCACTCGCTGCCCACCCGCAGCATCGGTTGGTGCAGGCGATCGGGATCGTTCTGGATATCCTGCAGGGCCACGGCCTTGGGGCAGATATGGCCACGACTGAAGGTGTCCTGGGCGTCACCCTTGATCGAGGTGATGGCAATGCTGCCTGCGTCCGAGGTGGTGGTTTCCAGGGTCAGGCCGCAGATGGCTTCGCACAGGTGGCAGGCACGGTGATGGAGAGTCTTGGTCATGGCCAGTCTCTTTATTAGGGCTTTGGCCCGACTATGGGCCGCGCCCAGCAGCGGCGCCAGTAACGTTCGCCCCGTGAATCAACGGGCATCAGGCCAAGCCATGGGCAAGCATGAGCAAATGTTTCAGAAACCTCCCGAACACCCATTGAAACCGACGAAACCTGGCCCCGTGCCGCCATCACGCATTGCAAAAGGTCTCGACGCCAGTGTACAAATGACCCGCTGCTGTCCGTAAACAGGCTTCAAAAGTGCTATTCCCGCCCCTTTGAACACCCCTAAAAAACCGTAGCCTATTGGTAAGACGCGACATTTAATGTCAATATCGCGCCTTCCCCTATTTCGTCGCCCCGTGCGGCTTTCGCCGCAGGTCTCGCCCGTTGTCACAATAAACAAGGCTTTGAGTATCTGCGGTCTGTTGCAAAAAGGTAGTTAATGATGAGCGCAAGGCACTTTCTCTCCCTGATGGATTGCACGCCCGAAGAGCTGGTCAGCGTGATCCGTCGAGGCATTGAGCTTAAAGACCTGCGTAATCGCGGCGTACTGTTCGAGCCTTTGAAAAACCGCGTACTTGGGATGATTTTCGAGAAATCGTCCACCCGTACCCGCCTGTCCTTCGAAGCCGGCATGATCCAGCTCGGCGGCCAAGCCATCTTTCTGTCGCCCCGGGACACTCAACTGGGCCGTGGCGAGCCAATCAGCGATTGCGCAATCGTCATGTCGCGCATGCTCGATGCGGTGATGATCCGTACCTTCGCCCATAGCACCCTCACCGAATTTGCCGCCAACTCGCGAGTGCCGGTGATCAATGGGCTGTCCGATGACCTGCATCCGTGCCAGTTGCTGGCCGATATGCAGACGTTCCTCGAACATCGCGGCTCGATCCAGGGCAAGACCGTGGCCTGGATCGGCGATGGCAACAACATGTGCAATAGCTATATAGAAGCGGCGATCCAGTTCGACTTCCACTTACGCATTGCCTGCCCCGAAGGCTACGAGCCCAGCGCCGAATTCCTGGCCAAGGCCGACGCCCGCGTACAAATCGTGCGCGACCCCAAGGACGCCGTGGTCGGCGCGCACCTGGTAAGCACCGACGTCTGGACCTCCATGGGCCAGGAAGACGAGACTGCCAAGCGCCTGGCGCTGTTCGCACCTTATCAAGTCACCCGTGAATTGCTCGACCTCGCCGCGCCAGACGCACTGTTCATGCATTGCCTGCCGGCCCATCGCGGCGAAGAAATCAGCCTCGACCTGTTGGATGACCCGCGCTCCGTCGCCTGGGACCAGGCAGAAAACCGCCTGCATGCCCAGAAGGCCCTGCTGGAGTTCCTGGTCCCACCGGCGTATCACCACGCATGAGCCAGCCACTTCTGCTGAAACTCCGCGATCTGGCATGCGGCTATCAGGACCAGCGGGTGGTGCAGAACCTCAACCTGCACCTGAATGCCGGCGATATCGGTTGCCTGCTGGGCTCCTCGGGCTGCGGCAAGACCACCACCCTGCGTGCGATTGCCGGGTTTGAGCCGGTCCACGAAGGCGAAATCAACCTGGCGGGCGAAGTGATCTCCAGCGCAGGTTTTACCCTGGCACCGGAGAAACGTCGGATTGGCATGGTGTTTCAGGACTACGCACTGTTTCCGCACCTCAGCGTGGCCGACAACATCGGCTTCGGCATTCGCAAACACCCGCAAAAAGAGCGGGTGGTGGCTGAATTGCTGGAGTTGGTCAACCTAAAGAACCTGGGCAAGCGCTTCCCCCACGAACTGTCCGGCGGCCAGCAACAGCGCGTGGCCCTGGCCCGTGCGTTGGCTCCGGAGCCGCAGTTGCTGCTGTTGGACGAGCCCTTCTCCAACCTCGACGGTGAACTGCGACGCAAGCTCAGCCATGAAGTGCGGGACATCCTCAAGGCCCGCGGCACCAGTGCGATCCTGGTCACCCATGACCAGGAAGAAGCCTTTGCCGTGAGCGACCACGTAGGTGTGTTCAAGGAAGGCCGGCTGGAGCAATGGGACACGCCCTACAACCTCTATCACGAACCGCTGACGCCTTATGTGGCAAGTTTTATTGGCCAGGGGTACTTCATCCGCGGGCAGTTGAGTTCGCCGGAATCGGTCAGCACCGAACTGGGTGAGTTGCGCGGCAATCGTGCCTATACCTGGCCGACGGGCAGCGCGGTGGATGTGTTGCTGCGCCCGGATGACATCGTGTATGCGCCGGACAGCGCCTTGAAAGCGCAGATCGTCGGCAAGACTTTCCTCGGTGCCTCAACCCTGTACCGTTTGCAGTTGCCGACCGGTGCCCAGCTGGAATCGATTTTCCCCAGCCATGCCGACCATCAGGTAGGTGCACAGGTGGGGATCCGCGTGGCGGCTGAGCATCTGGTGCTGTTCCAGGCCTCGGGGAGCACGGCGGCGCAGATTGCGCAGGTGGAGTCCGGTGTACGGCGCTATAGCACCGCCAGCTGAAGAACCCCGATCCGACATTTAGCAGCGGGCTTGTGTGGGAGCCGGGCTTGCCCGCGATGCAGGCACCTCGGTCTGTCAGCTGCATCGGGGTGATGCTATCGCAGGCAAGCCAGCTCCCACAGAGGCTGGCTTGCCCATTTGACTCCCACTGTTGAAATCACACCCGGCCAATCGGCGCAAATGTAGCCTGGGTGTGCTCTGCCAGCACCGCCGCCGCCAACTCCACCTCAAGCCCTCTCCTGCCAGCGCTGACAAAAATTGTCGTAAAAGGCTGTGCGCTCACATCGATGAACGTGCGCAAGCGCTTCTTCTGCCCCAGCGGGCTGATCCCCCCCAACAAGTAACCGGTAGAGCGCTGCGCCGCCGCCGGGTCGGCCATCTCGACCTTCTTCACGCCCGCCGCATGCGCCAGGGCCTTCAAATCCAGACTTCCGACGACCGGCACCACCGCCACCAACAATTCACCTTTTTCGCTACTGGCGAGCAAGGTCTTGAACACCTGCGCCGGGTCCAGGCTCAGTTTTTCCGCGGCCTCCAGGCCATAAGAGGCGGCCTTGGGGTCATGTTCGTAACTGTGGATGCGATGTTCGGCGCGAACTTTTTTCAACAAGTCCAATGCGGGTGTCATGGGGGCTCCAGGCTTGGGGGAAACGTGGAAAAGCAGACCACCGATTCTAGGACAAACCCAGGCAAAAGGCTCTAGTGCAGGGCACCGTGCGACGAATCCGCGCAGATCCTGGGCACGCTTGCCGCCCGTTGCGACGACGTATTGCCGCGATCATTCATCACATTAATAGTTTGAAAATGACCGACCGTTCACTTTCGACCTTTGACAGCGGTGTTTCTTGTCTATATTTTTTCGTTTCCGAATACTGTAGGAATACACTCGCAGTATCCGAGCAGTAAGCCGTGGCCAGAATGGGGATTCTGTTTACGGTGAAAATCGCGCATGGCCCGTTGTGGCAGAGCGCCAGACAAGAAAAAAAATCGAGGTTTTCAATGACAACTGCTCTTCAACAGCCTTCACTTTCAAGCCAATGCATGGCCGAGTTCCTCGGCACCGCGCTGCTGATCTTCTTCGGCACAGGCTGCGTTGCTGCGCTCAAGGTCGCGGGTGCCAGCTTTGGCTTGTGGGAAATCAGCATCATCTGGGGGATCGGCGTAAGCATGGCGATCTATCTGAGCGCCGGCATTTCCGGGGCTCATCTCAATCCAGCCGTCAGTATCGCGCTGTGCATCTTTGCCGATTTCGACAAGCGCAAACTGCCCTTCTATATCATCGCCCAGGTCGCCGGCGCCTTTTGTTCGGCGGCGTTGGTCTACACGCTCTACAGCAATCTTTTTTTCGATTACGAACAAACTCACCACATGGTCCGTGGCTCGGCTGCCAGCCTGGAACTGGCCTCGGTGTTCTCCACCTACCCCCACGCGCTGCTGAATACCGCCCAGGCATTCCTGGTGGAGATGGTCATCACCGCCATCCTGATGGGTGTGATCATGGCCCTGACCGACGACAACAACGGCTTGCCCCGTGGCCCTCTGGCCCCGCTGCTGATCGGTTTGCTGATCGCCGTGATTGGCAGCGCCATGGGCCCGCTGACCGGGTTTGCCATGAACCCGGCCCGGGATTTCGGCCCCAAGCTGATGACCTTTTTCGCCGGTTGGGGTGAAATGGCCTTCACCGGCGGGCGCGATATTCCTTATTTCCTGATTCCGATCCTTGCACCGATTGTCGGTGCCTGCCTCGGCGCTGCGGCCTATCGCGGGTTGATTGCCCGCCATCTGCCCAACGCCGCACCTGCTACAACTGATGCAGCCGAAACCGCCGCCAGCGGTAACACCCGAACTTCCTGAAAGCGGTAGCCTGAGCCCTTCTGCCCTTTGCGGCCCAGGCTACTTACCCACTCCCTTTTTCCGTCCAAGGCAATCGACATGACCGACACACAGAATAAGAACTACATCATTGCCCTCGATCAGGGCACCACCAGTTCCCGGGCGATCATCTTTGATCGTGACGCCAACGTGGTGTGCACCGCCCAACGTGAATTCGTCCAGCATTACCCACAAGCCGGCTGGGTCGAGCATGACCCGATGGAAATCTTCGCCACCCAGAGCGCCGTGATGGTCGAGGCCCTGGCGCAAGCAGGCCTGCACCACGATCAGGTGGCCGCCATCGGCATCACCAACCAGCGTGAAACCACGGTGGTCTGGGACAAGATCACCGGCCGCCCGATCTACAACGCCATCGTCTGGCAATGCCGCCGCAGTACCGAGATCTGCCAGCAGCTCAAGCGCGACGGCCACGAGCAATACATCAGCGACACCACCGGCCTGGTCACCGACCCGTACTTCTCCGGGACCAAGCTCAAGTGGATCCTCGATAACGTCGAAGGCAGCCGCGAACGCGCGCGCAATGGCGAACTGCTGTTCGGCACCATCGACAGCTGGCTGATCTGGAAATTTACCGGCGGCAAGACCCACGTCACCGACTACACCAACGCCTCGCGCACCATGCTCTTCAACATCCACACCCTGGAGTGGGATGCGAAGATGCTGGAGGTGCTGGATATCCCACGGGAAATGCTGCCAGAAGTTAAATCTTCCTCGGAAATCTACGGCCGCACCAAAAGCGGGATTGCCATCGGCGGTATCGCTGGCGACCAGCAAGCCGCCCTGTTCGGCCAGATGTGCGTCGAGCCTGGCCAGGCGAAAAACACCTACGGCACCGGCTGCTTCCTGCTGATGAACACCGGCGACAAGGCGGTCAAGTCCAAGCACGGCATGCTCACCACCATCGCCTGCGGCCCTCGTGGCGAAGTGGCCTACGCCCTGGAAGGCGCGGTGTTCAATGGCGGCTCAACCGTACAGTGGCTGCGTGACGAGCTGAAAATCATCAATGACGCCCATGACACCGAGTACTTCGCCAACAAGGTCAAGGACAGCAACGGCGTGTACCTGGTGCCGGCGTTCACCGGCCTCGGCGCTCCATACTGGGACCCCTACGCCCGTGGCGCACTGTTCGGCCTGACCCGTGGCGTACGTGTCGATCACATCATTCGCGCAGCCCTGGAGTCGATTGCCTACCAGACCCGCGACGTGCTCGACGCCATGCAACAGGACTCCGGCGAACGCCTCAAATCCCTGCGGGTAGACGGCGGCGCCGTGGCCAACAACTTCTTGATGCAGTTCCAGGCCGACATCCTCGGCACCCAGGTCGAGCGCCCGCAAATGCGCGAAACCACTGCATTGGGCGCGGCCTACCTGGCTGGCCTGGCCTGTGGTTTCTGGGGCAGCCTGGATGAGCTGCGCGGCAAGGCGGTAATCGAGCGCGAGTTCGAACCGCAACTGGACGAGCCCGCCAAAGAAAAACTCTACGCAGGCTGGAAAAAAGCGGTCAGCCGCACCCGCGACTGGGAACCCCACGAAGGCGCTGAGTAAGCCAAGCGCCGGACCCTCTTAGGGTTGTAACTGGCAGGGAGCAGATTCCTGCGTCATCATGGGCCACTTTTTTGTACGGCAGCCCAAAGGACGCCCCATGAATCTGCCTCCCCGTCAGCAGCAAATCCTCGAACTGGTTCGCGAACGCGGCTATGTCAGCATCGAGGAAATGGCGCAGTTGTTCGTTGTTACCCCGCAAACCATCCGCCGCGATATCAATCAACTGGCGGATGCCAATCTGCTGCGTCGCTACCACGGCGGCGCCGCCTATGACTCCAGCGTCGAAAACACCGAGTACGCGATGCGTGCCGACCAGATGCGCGATGAAAAACAGCGTATCGGCGAAGCCATTGCCGCACAGATTCCTGATCATGCCTCGCTGTTCATCAATATCGGCACCACCACCGAATCCATCGCACGGGCGCTGCTCAACCACAGCCACCTGAAGATCATCACCAACAACCTCAACGTCGCCATGATGCTCAGCGCCAAGGACGACTTCGACGTGCTGCTGACCGGCGGCAATGTGCGCCGTGACGGCGGTGTGGTGGGCCAGGCCAGCGTGGACTTTATCAACCAGTTCAAGGTCGACTTCGCCCTGGTGGGGATCAGCGGTATCGACGAAGACGGCAGCCTGCTGGACTTTGATTACCAGGAAGTCCGGGTTTCCCAGGCGATCATTGCCAATGCGCGCAAGGTGATCCTGGCGGCGGACTCCAGCAAATTCGGGCGCAATGCCATGATTCGCCTGGGGCCAATCAGTTTGATTGATTGCCTGGTCACCGATCAGCAGCCGGTGCCGGCGCTGGTGCAGTTGCTCAATCAGCATAAGATTCGCCTGGAAGTCGTCTGATCTATCTCTGAGATCTCTGGCGCCTAGGCCACCGCCTTCGCGGGCAAGCCCGCTCCCACAGGTTGATCGCATTCCAACTGTGGGAGCGGGCTTGCCCGCGAAAGCGGCCCCTAAGGCAACAACTCTCTTGAGCCAGCACAAGGCTCAATGTTCACAAATTTTCCTTTTCCCGCCCTTCGATGAGTTTTTTCAATCGAAGTCAGCTGGCTGTGCCCGCGTTTATGAGCTACCATTTTCGCAAATGAACATTAATGTTCGAATTCAAATATAAATAAAGATCGCGAGGCCAGCCGATGACCCCTTCTACCTTGCCTGCTCAACCCCTTGCCGAAGTCTATGATGTTGCCGTTATCGGTGGCGGGATCAATGGTGTGGGGATCGCGGCAGATGCAGCCGGTCGCGGCCTGTCAGTATTCCTTTGCGAAAAGGACGATCTGGCCAGCCACACCTCATCCGCCAGCAGCAAGCTGATCCACGGCGGCCTGCGCTATCTTGAACATTACGAATTCCGTCTGGTGCGCGAAGCCCTGGCCGAACGTGAAGTGCTGCTGGCCAAGGCGCCGCACATCGTCAAGCAGATGCGCTTTGTACTGCCCCATCGCCCACATCTGCGCCCGGCGTGGATGATCCGCGCTGGCCTGTTCCTGTATGACCACCTCGGCAAGCGCGAAAAGCTCGCTGGCTCCAAAAGCCTGAAGTTCGGCGCCGACAGCCCGCTGAAAAGCGAAATCACCAAGGGTTTCGAATACTCCGACTGCTGGGTCGATGACGCGCGCCTGGTAGTACTCAATGCCATGGCCGCCCGGGAAAAAGGGGCGCATATCCACACCCAGACCCGTTGCGTCAGCGCCCATCGCAGCAAGGGCCTGTGGCACCTGCACCTGGAGCGCGCCGATGGCAGCCTGTTCTCGATCCGTGCCAAGGCCCTGGTGAACGCTGCCGGCCCGTGGGTCGCCAAATTCATCAAGGATGACCTGAAGCTCGACTCGCCCTACGGCATCCGCCTGATCCAGGGCAGCCACTTGATCGTGCCGAAACTGTACGAAGGCGCCCACGCGCACATCCTGCAGAACGAAGACGGGCGCATCGTCTTCACCATTCCGTACCTCAATCACCTGACCATCATCGGTACTACCGACCGCGAGTACACCGGCGACCCGGCGAAAGTGGCGATCACCGAAGGTGAAACGGACTACATGCTCAAGGTGGTCAACGCCCACTTCAAGCAGCAGTTGAGCCGCGACGACATCGTCCATACCTACTCCGGCGTGCGCCCGCTGTGCAACGACGAGTCCGATAACCCGTCGGCCATCACCCGCGACTACACCCTGGCGCTGTCGGGTACTGGCGAAGAAGCACCGATCCTGTCGGTGTTCGGCGGCAAGCTGACCACCTACCGCAAGCTTGCGGAGTCGGCACTGGCGCAACTGGCCCCCTACTTCCCCCATATCAAGCCAAGCTGGACCGCCAAGGCCAGCCTGCCCGGCGGCGAAGAGATGACTACGCCAGAAGCCCTGGCCACGGACATTCGCAGCAAGTTCGAGTGGATCCCCAGCGAAATCGCCCGCCGCTGGTCGACCACCTATGGCAGCCGCACCTTGCGCCTGCTCGAAGGCGTGCAATCCTTGGCCGACCTGGGCGAACACCTGGGTGGCGGCCTGTATACCCGGGAAGTCGACTACCTGTGCGCCGAGGAATGGGCGACCCAGGCCTACGACATCCTGTGGCGCCGCACCAAGCTCGGCCTGTTCACCACCCCTGAGGAACAGGAAAACTTGCAGCGCTACCTGGTCAAAGTGGAGCAGAACCGCAGCAAGATCGAAGCAGCCTGATTCACCAAGCCCCCGCACCGAAAGGTCCAGGGGCTTTTTTTTGGCTACTACCTTCTCCCCCCTCAAAATTCGGATTTCCGAACGCTATACCGCCACCTATTCGGTTTGCCGGACTTAAACACCGTATAAACACCGTCACATAAAGTTAATAACTATATAAATCATATAGTTAGATCTTTATTCACAGTCTGGCACGACTCATGCTCTACACTTGGGACGTGTTTGCCTGAGATGCTTCAGGAGCCGTCACAGGCATTCGCTGTATCGAAAGAGCCGTCCAGGCTTCATAAAAAAAACAAATGTCGAGGAAGTATTGATGCGTATCGTTCCCCATATTTTGGGCGCAGCCATCGCTGCCGCTCTGATTAGCACTCCAGTTTTTGCCGCTGAGCTCACCGGCACCCTGAAGAAAATCAAAGAGTCGGGCACCATCACCCTGGGCCACCGCGACGCCTCCATCCCGTTCTCCTACATCGCGGACGCCTCCGGCAAGCCAGTGGGCTACTCCCACGACATTCAACTGGCCATCGTCAAGGCTGTCGAGAAAGACCTCGGCATGAAGGAAGGCGAGTTGAAGGTCAAATACAACCTGGTCACTTCGCAAACCCGTATCCCTCTGGTGCAGAACGGCACCGTAGACGTTGAGTGCGGCTCCACCACCAACAACGTGGAACGCCAGCAACAAGTCGACTTCTCCGTCGGCATCTTCGAAATCGGTACCCGTCTGCTGTCCAAAAAGGACTCGACCTACAAGGATTTCGCTGACCTAAAGGGCAAGAACGTCGTAACCACCGCGGGTACCACGTCCGAGCGCATCCTCAAGTCCATGAACGCTGACAAGCAGATGGGCATGAACGTCATCTCCGCCAAGGACCACGGTGAATCCTTCCAGATGCTGGAAAGCGGCCGTGCCGTTGCCTTCATGATGGACGACGCACTGCTGGCCGGTGAAATGGCCAAGGCCAAGAAGCCAACTGACTGGGCCGTGACCGGCACGCCACAATCCTTCGAAATCTACGGCTGCATGGTTCGCAAAGGCGATGCCCCGTTCAAGAAGGCTGTGGATGACGCCATCGTCGCTACCTACAAGTCCGGCGAAATCAACAACATCTACACCAAGTGGTTCAGCTCGCCGATCCCACCAAAAGGCCTGAACCTGATGTTCCCGATGAGCGACGAACTCAAGGCCCTGATCGCCAATCCGACTGACAAAGCAGCCGACGACAAAACGGCTGAAAAAAAGTCCTGATTCCGAACTAACCTTATCCCCTGAGGGAGCCAACCCTCCCTCAGGTGCCTGTTACTACCTGCTGGCATTATTTGGAACATTCGACCTGGCGGTTTGCGAGCCGATCGTGTGTGCCTGACGTTCACCGTCAGGCGGGAATGGATCCTCCCCAAGCGGGTGCTTGTACATCGATCGATTTCGGGGGAGACCCTAATGAATTACAACTGGGACTGGGGCGTATTCTTCAAGTCCACCGGCGTGGGCAGCGAGACCTATCTCGACTGGTTCATCTCCGGTTTGGGCTGGACCATCGCCATCGCCGTCGTGGCGTGGATCGTCGCCTTGCTGCTGGGCTCGGTACTGGGCGTGATGCGCACGATGCCTAACCGGCTCGTGGCCGGCATCGCCACCTGCTACGTGGAGCTGTTTCGTAACGTGCCACTGCTGGTACAGCTGTTCATCTGGTACTTCCTGGTACCCGACCTGCTGCCGCAAAACCTGCAGGACTGGTACAAACAAGACTTGAACCCGACCACCTCGGCCTACCTGAGCGTTGTCGTGTGTCTGGGCCTGTTCACCGCCGCCCGCGTATGTGAACAAGTGCGTACCGGTATCCAGGCGCTGCCCCGTGGCCAGGAAGCCGCCGCCCGCGCCATGGGCTTCAGCCTGTCGCAGATCTACTGGAACGTGCTGCTGCCCCAGGCCTACCGGATCATCATTCCGCCGCTTACCTCGGAATTCCTCAACGTCTTCAAGAACTCCTCCGTGGCGTCCTTGATCGGCCTGATGGAATTGCTGGCGCAAACCAAGCAGACCGCCGAGTTCTCGGCCAACCTGTTTGAAGCCTTCACCCTGGCTACGCTGATCTACTTCACCCTGAACATGAGCCTGATGTTGCTGATGCGCGTGGTCGAGAAGAAAGTCGCAGTGCCCGGCCTGATTTCCGTGGGGGGCAAATAATGGAATTCGATTTCAGCGGCATTATCCCGGCCATCCCTGGCCTGTGGAACGGCATGGTCATGACCTTGAAGCTGATGGTCATGGGCGTGGTCGGCGGCATCATCCTCGGTACCATCCTGGCACTGATGCGCCTGTCCTCCAGCAAACTGCTGTCCCGCGTGGCCGGCGCTTACGTGAACTACTTCCGCTCGATCCCGCTGCTGTTGGTGATCACCTGGTTCTACCTGGCGGTGCCGTTCGTGTTGCGCTGGATCACCGGTGAAGACACGCCAATCGGTGCGTTCACCTCCTGCGTCGTGGCCTTCATGATGTTTGAAGCCGCGTACTTCTGCGAAATCGTGCGGGCCGGCGTTCAGTCGATCCCCAAGGGCCAGATGGCAGCGGCACAAGCGATGGGCATGACCTACGGTCAGACCATGCGCCTGATCATCCTGCCCCAGGCGTTCCGCAAGATGACCCCGCTGCTGTTGCAGCAGAGCATCATCCTGTTCCAGGACACCTCGCTGGTGTACACCGTCGGCCTGGTGGACTTCCTCAATGCTTCGCGCGCCAATGGCGACATCATCGGTCGGTCCAATGAGTTCCTGATCTTCGCCGGTGTCGTCTACTTCATCATCAGCTTTGCCGCCTCGCTGCTGGTCAAGCGTCTGCAAAAAAGGTTTGCCGTATGATCTCTATCAAGAACATCAACAAGTGGTATGGCGACTTCCAGGTGCTGACCGATTGCAGCACCGAGGTCAAGAAAGGCGAAGTGATCGTGGTGTGCGGGCCGTCCGGCTCGGGCAAATCCACCCTGATCAAGTGTGTCAACGCCCTGGAACCCTTCCAGAAAGGTGACGTTATAGTCGACGGCACCTCAATTGCCGACCCGAAGACCAACCTGCCGAAACTGCGTTCGCGCGTCGGCATGGTGTTCCAGCACTTCGAACTGTTCCCGCACATGACCATCACCGAAAACCTGACGGTTGCGCAGATCAAGGTGTTGGGCCGCAGCAAGGCAGAAGCCGAGAAGAAAGGCCTGCAACTGCTGGAACGCGTGGGTCTGTCAGCGCACAAGGACAAGCACCCGGGCCAACTGTCCGGCGGCCAGCAGCAGCGCGTGGCGATCGCCCGTGCTCTGGCCATGGACCCGATCGTCATGCTGTTCGACGAACCGACTTCGGCCCTGGACCCGGAGATGGTCAACGAAGTGCTGGACGTGATGGTGCAACTGGCCCAGGAAGGCATGACCATGATGTGCGTGACCCACGAAATGGGCTTCGCCCGTAAAGTGGCCGACCGCGTGATTTTCATGGATGCCGGCAAAATCATCGAAGACTGTCCGAAAGAAGAGTTCTTCGGAGATATCAGCGCCCGCTCCGAACGTGCGCAGCACTTCCTCGAGAAAATCCTGCAGCACTAAAAAAGCCGCAACTCGCTCCTACAAGAGCAGGCAAGCTGTAGCTGACCCAAGGCATCTGTGATGAAATGCGACCCCACCCTCTATCGCGCCGCCCCGCCATCACTTGCCGTGAAGCCCCGTCTGATTCGCCAATTGTTCCTGCCGCCCCTGATCATCCTGTTGATGATCGGCCTGGGCTTTATCGGCTTCTGGACCAGCGAGTACTACGGCATCCGCACCCTGGGCGAGAACGGTGAGCGCCAGTTAGAGTTGCATGCGCGCACGGTCGAAAGTGAAATCAGCAAATACACCTACCTGCCCAGCCTGCTGGAGCTGGAGTCCAGCGTTTCCAAACTGCTGGCCGAACCCAATCCGGAACACCGCCAAGCAGTCAACGAATACCTCGAAGGCCTGAACCGGCGCAGCCGCAGTCGGGCGATTTATGTGATGGACACCACCGGCCGGGTGATGGCCACCAGTAACTGGCGCGATGTCGACAGTTACCTGGGTGAAGACCTGTCGTTCCGCGCCTATTTCCAGAATGCGGTGCGTGGCCAGCCGGGCCGTTTCTATGGCATCGGCAGCACCAATGGCGAACCTGGCTACTACCTGGCCCATGGCCTGGAAGAACGCGGCAAGATCATTGGCGTCGCGGTGGTCAAGGTGCGCCTGGAAGCGTTGGAAGAGCGCTGGCAGCGCGCGCGCCTGGAGGCCTTTGTCAGCGACGAGAACGGCATCATCATCCTCTCCAGTGACCCGGCGCGCCGGCTCAAGGCCGTACGCCCGCTGAGCGACGAGACCAAGGAGCGCCTGGCCCGCAGCCTGCAGTATTACTGGGCGACCCTCAACGAACTGCAACCCCTGGCCCGCGAACACCTCGACGCCGGCACCGAAAAGCTGACCTTCCCCGCCAACAGTGAAGTAGTGGCCGACGACCAGGAGGTCACCTACCTGGCCCAGACCCGGCCGCTGAACGACACACCGTGGAATTTCACCCTGCTCACCCCGCTCAACGACCTGCGCCAGGCAGCGATCAACCAGGGCATCCTGGTTGCGGTGGCCTTTGCCCTGGTGGCGTTCCTGCTGATTGCCTGGAATGAGCGGCGCAAGGTCATCGCCACACGCCTGGCCGCCCGTGAGGCCCTGCAGGAAGCCAACAACCAACTGGAGCGGCGGATCGCCGAGCGCACCGCCGACCTGCGCGCCAGCAACGAACGGCTCAAGGCGCAGATCCGCGAACGACGCCAGGCCGAAGAGACCCTGCGCCGGGCCCAGGACGAGTTAGTCCAGGCCGGCAAGCTGGCAGCCATCGGCCAGATGTCCACCAGCATTGCCCATGAACTGAACCAACCCCTGGCAGCCTTGCGCACCTTGTCTGGCAACACCGTGCGCTTCCTCGAACGCGGCGCCCTGGATACTGCCAGCACCAACCTCAAGACCATCAATGAACTGATCGACCGCATGGGCCGCATCACCGCCAGCCTGCGCTCGTTCGCCCGACGTGGCGACGACCAGGGTGAAGCCAGCCTGGGCAAGGCCGTGGACGCAGCGTTCCAGGTCCTGGGCAGCCGCCTCGACAGCCTGCCGCTGACCGTACACCGCGGCTTTAGCCAGGCCACGTTGCAGATCGACCAAACGCGCCTTGAGCAGATCCTGGTCAACCTGATCGGCAACGCCCTGGATGCAATGCACGCCCAACCCGCCCCCGAGCTGTGGCTGGAAAGTGACATTAGCGATGGCAAATACCGCCTGCGGGTGCGGGACAACGGGCATGGCATCGCCCCTGAGACCCGCAAGCATTTGTTCGAACCCTTTTTTACCACCAAACCCGGCGAGCAAGGGTTGGGCCTGGGCCTGACCCTGTCGGCCAGCCTCGCGGCGGCCACCGGCGGCAATCTGGCCGTCGAGCACCCGGCCGATGGTGGTACGGCCTTTGTCCTGAGCCTGCCCCTGGCAGGCCATCAACCCGGCGAATCGATATGAACAGCCAACCCAATACCGAACTGACCGTGCTGATCGTCGAAGACGATCCCCATGTGTTGCTCGGCTGCCAGCAAGCCCTGGCCCTGGAAGATATTCCCAGCGTCGGCGTGGCCAGTGCCGAAGAGGCCCTGCAGCGCGTCGGCGAGAACTTTGCCGGCATTGTGATCAGTGACATCCGCCTGCCCGGCATCGACGGCCTGGAGCTGTTGACCCGCCTCAAGGCCCTGGATAAAAGCCTGCCGGTGGTGCTGATCACCGGCCACGGCGACATCTCCATGGCCGTGGGCGCGATGCGCAATGGCGCCTATGACTTCATGGAAAAACCCTTTTCCCCAGAGCGTCTGGTGGACGTGGTGCGCCGCGCCCTCGAACAACGCGGCCTGGCCCGGGAAGTCTGGGCGCTGCGCCGGCAACTGGCCGAGCGTGACTCCCTGGAAGGCCGGATCATCGGGCGCTCGCCGGCGATGCAGAACCTGCGGGAATTGATCGCCAACGTCGCCGATACCTCGGCCAACGTGCTGATCGAAGGCGAGACCGGCACCGGCAAGGAACTGGTCGCCCGCTGCCTGCACGACTTCAGCCGCCGCCACGCCCACCAATTCGTGGCCCTGAACTGCGGTGGCCTGCCGGAAAACCTGTTTGAAAGCGAGATTTTCGGCCACGAAGCCAACGCCTTTACCGGCGCGGGCAAGCGGCGTATCGGCAAGATCGAACACGCCCACGAAGGCACGCTGTTCCTCGACGAAGTGGAAAGCATGCCGATGAACCTGCAGATCAAACTGCTGCGGGTCTTGCAGGAGCGCACCCTGGAACGCCTGGGTTCGAACCAGAGCGTGGCCGTGGATTGCCGGGTGATCGCCGCCACCAAGTCCGATCTCGACGAATTGAGCCGCGCCAACCAGTTCCGCAGCGACTTGTACTACCGCCTGAACGTAGTAACCCTGGAGCTGCCGCCGCTGCGCGAGCGTCGCGAAGATATCCTGCAACTGTTCGAACACTTCCTGCAGCAATCTTCCCTGCGCTTCGACCGCATCGCCCCGGAGCTGGACAACCAGACCCTGTCCAGCCTGATGAGCCATGACTGGCCCGGCAACGTGCGTGAGCTGCGCAACGTCGCCGAACGTTTTGCCCTGGGCCTGCCGGCCTTCAAGAAAAGCGGCACCAGCCCCGATAACCATGGCCTGGCTTTTACCGAGGCGGTGGAAGCCTTTGAGCGCAACCTGCTCAGCGACGCCCTGCAGCGCAGCGGCGGCAACCTGACCCAGGCCAGCCTGGAACTGGGAATGGCCAAGACCACCCTGTTCGACAAGGTCAAGAAATACGGCCTGAGCCACTGAGGAGTACCGCGTGGATTTAATCTTCAAGGCCGCCCTCGGTGCGGCGGTGGTGTTGCTTTTGGCAGTGCTAGCCAAGACCAAGAACTACTACATCGCCGGCCTGGTGCCGCTGTTTCCGACCTTTGCCTTGATCGCCCACTACATCGTCGGCAAGGGCCGCTCGGTGGACGACTTGAAAACCACGATTGTGTTCGGCATGTGGTCGATCATTCCGTACTTTGTGTACCTGGCGACCTTGTATGTGATGGTCGACCGCATGCGTCTGGAGGCCTCGCTGGCAGTGGCTGCAGTAGCCTGGCTGATGGCCGCGACGGTGCTGGTCAGCGTGTGGGTACGCATCCACGCCTGATTCACCTCAATCACATGTGGGAGCGGGCTTGCTCGCGAAAGCGGTGTATCAGTCGACATCTAAATTGACTGATACACCGCTTTCGCGAGCAAGCCCGCTTCCACATTTTGATCAGCGTTTCAGCGCACGATCTTGTCGATCTGGATCCCGAGCTTTTTCAAACGGTACCAAAAGCTGCGCTCGGAGATCCCGATTCTCGTCGCCGCCGCCGCCTGCACGCCATTGCTCTCCTGCAGCGCCGCCAGGATGTACGCCTTCTCTACTTCTGCCAGCGCGGCATCCAGGTCCCGAGGCACGCCCGGGCCCTCGCTGAGAATCGTCGTTACATCGCCCGCCGTCGGCTGCGACGCGAACAGATAGGCTGGCAAGTCGATATCTTCAATCACCGGGCTCGCTGCCACGATGGTCGCGCGCTCCACGCAGTTTTGCAGCTCGCGGATGTTGCCCGGCCAGCTGTAGGCGGCCATGGCCTGCAAGGCATCTGCGCTGAAGCCGGTGATGCGTTTACCGGCATTGGCGCTCAAGCTGCGGGCGAAGTGGCGGGCCAGCGGGGCGATGTCTTCGACACGCTCGCGCAGGGCGGGCAGCGGGATTGGGAACACGTTGAGACGGTAGTAGAGGTCCTCGCGAAACTCCTTGTTCGCCACCGCTTCCAACAGGTTCTTGTTGGTGGCGGCAATCACCCGCACATCCACCTTGCGCTCGCGCGGGTCACCCACCGGCTCAATCACCCGTTCCTGCAAGGCGCGCAGGATCTTGGCCTGCAACGCCAAGGGCATATCGCCCACCTCGTCGAGAAACAGCGTGCCCTTGTCGGCCTGCATGAAACGCCCGACCCGGTCGGCCACGGCGCCGGTAAAGGCGCCCTTGCGATGGCCGAACATTTCGCTTTCCAGCAAGCCTTCGGGGATCGCGGCGCAATTGACCGCGACAAAGGGTTTATCGGCGCGGTTGCCATGCTTGTGAATGGCGCGGGCGACCATTTCCTTGCCGGTGCCGCTTTCGCCGGTCAACAGGATGGTGGCGTTGCTTTCGCGCACCGAATCCACCGCTTGCAGCACACGGCGGAACGCTGGGCTGTCGCCCACCAGGCTGTCGAACTGCGCGTGCTCGTCGAGCTCGGCGCGCAGCCGTGCGTTGTCGCGCATGATGTCGCGAAACTGCAAGGCCTTGGCCACGGTGATATCCAGCTCGTCGATATCGAAGGGCTTGGCAATGTAGTCGTAGGCACCATTGCGCATCGACTGCACGGCATTTTTCACGGTGCTGTAGGCCGTCATCACGATCACCGGCAACTGCGGGTAGCGCACCTTGATCTCGGCCAGCAGCTGCGGGCCGTCCATGCCGGGCATGCGCCAGTCGCTGATCACCAGGTCGATATCTTCCTGCTCCAGCACCTTGAGGGCATGCAGGCCATTGCCGGCGATAAACACCTGGATATCGTTCTGGCTCAGGGCCGACGCCAGCAAATCGCAGAGCTTGGGCTCGTCGTCGACCACCAATATGTTATGCGTCATGACTGTCCTCGTCGTCGCCGTCATCTTCACCGTTGGCCGGAATGTACAGGCTGAAGGTGGCGCCGGCATCCTTCTCGCTGGTGCATTCGATGCGGCCATCGTGACTTTCCATGATCGAATAGACTTTCGCCAGGCCAAGGCCAGTGCCCGAGGCCTTGGTGGTGACGAAGGGGGTAAAGATCCGCTCGATCATCTCTGCCGGGATGCCCTGCCCGCTGTCGCTGACACTGATCACCGTGGACTGATCCGCGCGGCTGATGCTTAACGTCAGGCGCCCACCCTGGGGCATGGCATCGATGGCGTTGAGAATCAGGTTCAGGCACGCCTGCTTGAATTGCTTGGCGTCCACATAGAGGGTCGCGCCGGGCGCCTGGTCGTCGAGATGGGCGTCGATGGCGTGGCTCGCCAGCTCCGGCGCGCAGAACCCGAGGATTTCTTCCACCAGCGGCCGCGCCAGTTGCTGGCTGCGCAGGGGCTCACTGGGTTTGGCGAAGTCGAGAAAGTCGGTGATCAGGTCATTGATCCGGCTGACTTCGCTGACCACATATTCCAGGTGGCGCTTGTCGGTCTCCGGCAGGTCCGTGCGCCGGTGCAGCAACTGCGTCGCGGTCTTGATGATGCCCAGGGGGTTACGGATTTCATGGGCCAGGCCCATCGCCACTTCGCCCAGGGCATGCAGGCGGTCGCGGCGGCGCAGTTGGGCTTCAAGGTGATGCAACTCGCCCAGGCGCTCGGTCATATGGTTGAAGGTGCTGCTCAATTGCGCCAGCTCGTCACCGCCGGTGACGGCCACGCGGTGCTGGTAGTTGCCGCTGATCACCGCACTCACGCCCTGGGACAACTCGCGCAGCGGCCGCGTCAGGTGCCGTGAAACCAGCACGCCCGCGCCCAGGGACAAGGCGGAGCTGAGCAGGAAGATCAGCACGAACAGATTGCTCTGGTTCACCAGCCCCACCAGGCTGGTGTGGCGTAGCAGGCCGCTGAAGATCACGCCCTGCAACTCGCCGGTGTCATTGAAGATCGGCCAGTACAGGCCACTGTAGTTGCTGGTGAACTGCTCGCTAGGCTGCTTGGTGCTGCGCAGCAGGGTTTCCACGGATTTCGGCACGCGGGTGGGGTGGTCTTCAAAACGCTGGGTCGAGAAGATCTCCGAGAAACCGTCGGTGTTGGCCAGGTACAGGCGCAAGTCCAGGGAGTGGACCTCGGCAACACTGGTCAGGAAGCTGCTGTCCAGATAAGTGCCCACCAACAGTTCGTAATCGACACCGTCCTGAGTGGTTTCAAACGAGGAAATCACCGCCCCGGTGGCCACGCCGCCAACCTGCACGGTTTGCAATACGGCATTGGGCGCGAGGCTGATTTGCTTCACCACATCATCGCCCACGGTGCTGAACATCACCTTGTTGTCACTGCTGCGAATCAGCGTTACCACGTCAATATCAGTGGCGCTGGCAATGTCCGCGATCAAACGGTCATGCCGCATTGCTTCATGGCTGGAGGGCGCACGCACATAACGCAGGAAGATCTGCGCCACACGGGCGTTGTCGTGGAGGATGTCGCTGACTTCGTCCTTGACGATGCGGGTCGACTCTTGCAGCCAGATGCGCACGTTACTGTCGAAAATCTGCGACAGGGTGGTGGCCGCCAGCTCTGCGGCGATCATCGTCGGGATCACCGTCACCAGCCAGAACGCCAACACCAGCTTGCGCTGCAGGCTCCAGCGGGAAATGGCAAACGGGCGGGCTTTCTGGCGGGTTTTGGCAATCATCGGGTTTCGCTTATTGCAGCAGCCATGGCAGGGTCGGATCGGTCCGGGCGAATAAACACTTTTACCACCTTGAGCAGGGTGTCGAGCAAGCGGTTGCGGTGCTGGAAAAACAGCGTATTGCCGGCGAACTCGCAGCCCAGGCGTAGCTTACTGGCATACCCGGCCTGCCCGCACTCATACAGCGCAATATTATGTTCGATGCAGTAGTCGACGTTGGTCAGCCAACTGCGAAAGTACAGGTTGTGTTCGCGGCTGTGGGCCAGGTCGTGGGCAAAGAACTTGTCGATCAGGCGGTGCTGGTCGAGCAGCACCAGGTTGAACGCCACCAATTGCCCGTCCACCCAGTAAAGTACACAGCGCGCCCGTTGTTCAAGCTGGGCGAGCACCTGGCTGAAATAACCGGCGGGCAGGCGTTCGAATTGCAGGTCGGCGCGGGCCAGGGTCGCTTCGTAGAGACGCATGATATCCGGCAACACGTCATCCACATTGTCTCGCCACTCCACCTGCGGCCCCGGCGCACGCAGCTTGCGCCGCAAGTCCTTGCGCGTGGATTTGCCCAGGGAGCCCAGGTAGGCATCCACCGAGCCGTAGGGCAGCGGCAGCAACCCGGTAGGCAGGCTCGGCATGCTGTGCAGGCCGGCAGCCTTGCAGCTGTCGGTCCAGTCCTGATCCCGGGTCGGTGCGTCTTTGACCGCCAGCAAACCGATACCGGACGCATCGGCATCGCGCCGTGCAGCGGCCAGCAGTTGTTGCAGCAAGGCGCCACGACGCGCCGCCGGCACATGGCTGGCGACACCGGCATGACACTGTTCGGCCACCGGCGAACCGATGGCGTACAGGCCCAGGCGCAACACCCCGGGCCACCAGCGCTCCAGGCGTTGGGTAACGCGTTTGCCCACGCCCGAGATGGTGGTGTCGAGGCGGTAATGGGTGATGAACGCCGGGGCCACCGCCAGCAGCCGCCCATCCTCATAGAGGGCCAGGTAGCGCCATTGGAAATCGTCGATGGCGGCGTTTTCCACGGCGACGTAGTAATCCCAATCCTCCAGCGCTTGGGGAAAACAGTCGTTCCAGGCACTGCGTTCGATGGCGTGGATGGTTGAATAGGCTTTAGCGCTGATCACAGCAGTTCCTTAATCTAACGCCAACCCCTGTAGGAGCTGGCTTGCCAGCGAAAAACTCAAGGGCGCCGCGTTGAACCAGACAGTACGTGTCATCGTTAACGACCATCGCGGGCAAGCCCGCTCCTACAGGGGGCGGTGTCAGGCCCGGCGATATTCGTCCACGGGAGTGGCGTGCTGCTCGATGAAGTCGGCACTCAACTCGATCACCCGCCGGTATTGCAGGTCGACGGTGATCATGTGGTAGCAGTTGTCCAACAGGATCTTGGTCACCGGGCCGCCAAGGTGGCGTTCCACGTAGTCGGCGTTCCAGCGGCTGGTGATGTCGTCCTCGATGGAGTGCAGCACCAGCGCTGGGGTTTTGATCGATGGCATGCGTTTTTTCACCACGGCGTTCATCCAGTGCAACTCGCGCACGGTGACGCCTTCCATGGTCAACAGCCCGGCTTCACTGCTCTCCCCCTCTTTCATCTGCCGCTCGACGATCGCCCGCAGGCGTTCGTTCTTGATGCCGTAGGGCGGCTTCTCGGTAAAGCGGAACAGGCGCACGCCGAACGGAATACGGATCAGCAACGGCGTGATGAACGCCATTTTGTTGATGCTCCAACCGTCGTACTTGAGGGTCGTGGAGTACATCAGCAACCCCGCGACCTGGCCCGGAAACTCCGAAGCCAGGTACATCGACATCACCGCGCCCATGGACAAGCCACCGACAAACACCTGCGCATGACGCTGCTGCACGCCGACAAAGGTCTTGCGCACCCCCTCGTACCAATCGCGCCAGCCGGTGGCCTGCAGGTCTTCGTTGCCCCCGCAGTGCCCGGCCAGGGTGGGCACGTACACCGTGCAATTACCCGCCTTGACCAGGCCCTGGGCAACCCGACGCAACTCGGTCGGGGTGCCGGTCAGGCCGTGGATCAACAGGACCCCGACCGGACCGTTGCCGAGAACGAAGCCGGCGTTGCCTTCGCCGAGATCGATATCGGCCAGACTCACCGCTTCATCGCTCGGGTCAGCAGTTGCTCCAGCAGCTTCAAGCCCAGGTCGATTTCCGGGTAGCTGATTTCCAGGGACGGCGCCAGGGTGATGACGTTCTTGTAGTAGCCGCCCAC
Source organism: Pseudomonas sp. WS 5027 (assembly GCF_012985695.1). Taxonomy (NCBI): domain Bacteria; kingdom Pseudomonadati; phylum Pseudomonadota; class Gammaproteobacteria; order Pseudomonadales; family Pseudomonadaceae; genus Pseudomonas; species Pseudomonas sp. WS 5027. The sequence goes on from NZ_JAAQWU010000008.1 coordinate 185,885, forward strand.
ATCGAGGATCAACCCGAGTTTCTGGCCGTCTACCAGCATGTCGCCTTTCATGCCTTCCTCAACCATGTAGTCCAGGGTCGCCTTGTCTGGGGTGAAACCATCAGGGCCGCAGATTTCACAGCGCAAGGCCAGACCCAGGCCATCCACATCGCCGATGATCGGGAAGCGTTTTTGCAGGTCCTGCAGGCCTTCAAGGAAGTATTTGCCCTTGGCCATGACCATCGCGCCGTAATCGACTTCGCTGGTCATCTTGAACATTTCCAGGCCCACCGCCGTGCCCAGCGGGTTGGAGGCGAAGGTGGAGTGAGTGGAACCCGGCGGGAACAGTTTCGGGTTGATCAGCTCTTCCTTGGCCCAGATGCCGCCCAGGGGGTTAAGGCCGTTGGTCAGGGCTTTACCGAACACGATCACGTCCGGTTGCACATCGAAGTGCTCGATCGACCACAACTTGCCGGTGCGCCAGAAGCCCATCTGGATTTCGTCGACCACCATCAGGATGCCGTGCTGGTCGAGCACCTGCTTGAGTTCGCTGTAGAAGTTCATCGGCGGGATCACGTAGCCGCCGGTGCCCTGGATCGGCTCGACGTAAAACGCTGCGTATTCGCTCTGGCCGACTTTCGGGTCCCAGACACCGTTGTATTCGGTCTCGAACAGGCGCGCGAATTGCTGCACGCAGTGGCTGCCGTATTCTTCCTTGGTCATGCCCTTTGGCCCACGGAAGTGGTACGGGAACGGGATGAAGTTGGCACGCTCGCCAAAGTGGCCGTAGCGGCGACGGTAGCGGTAGCTGGAGGTGATGGACGACGCGCCGAGGGTGCGCCCGTGGTAGCCGCCTTCGAAGGCGAACATCAGGCTCTTGCCGTTGCAGGCGTTACGCACCACCTTCAGGGAGTCCTCGATGGACTGCGAACCGCCGACGTTGAAATGTACGCGGCCATCGAGGCCGAATTTTTTCTTGGCATCCACCGCGATCATTTCCGACAGCTCGATCTTGCCCTTGTGCAGGTACTGGCTGGCGATTTGCGGCAGGGTATCGATCTGCTGTTTCAGCGCATTGTTCAGGCGCGGGTTGGCGTAGCCGAAGTTGACCGCCGAGTACCACATTTGCAGGTCGAGGTAGGCCTGGTCTTCGGTGTCCCACACATAGGAGCCTTCGCAGCGGCTGAAGATACGCGGTGGGTCGATGTAGTGGACGGTGTCGCCGTAGGAGCAGTATTTGGCTTCTTTATCCAGCAGAACCTGGTCTTCGGCGGTAGCGATACGGATATCAGACATGATGAAAGAGTTCCTGATTTTCTGAAATGAAATGGGTGGCGTTGGCGGCAATGCCCTGGGGCAGCTTGGCCAGCAAGGCCGGCAGTTCGGCAAAGGTGTCGAAGCGCAGATGGGGGATGGCGTGGGCCTGGCAGTACTGCGCCAGGCTGCCTTTGGCGAAGACGAAATCAGCGGTGGTCGATACGCACATATCGGACTTGCCGTCGCCGATCACCAACACCCGCTTGTTGCGCGGGGTGGACTTGCATTTGCAGTTGCCCGAGGCCGCACGGCAGGCATCGCTGGTGTGCGGGAAGTCGATGCGCCAGCTGTTTTGGTCGACCTGGCGCAGGCGGTTGGCGATGATCGGCAACAGGGTCACGTAGTTGCGCGAGAGGATCCGCGCGATGCCCTGCTCGATGCCGTCGCTGACCACCTCAAGGGAAGCACCGAGACCAAGGACATGGTCGACGAAATCCGGGAAGTCCGGATCGATCTCGACCGTGTCGAAGTACGCCAGCAGCTCGGTCGGTGTCGCCTTGATCAGCGCCAGTTGGCGGCTCAGGCATTCACGCGAACCGATATGGCCGTCCAGCCATTGCTGCTCGATGGTTTCCCATTCGGGGCCTGCGAAGCGTTGGAGAACGTTGTCGATGACATCGGTGGGTGTGATGGTCCCATCGAAGTCACACACGATATGCCAGTCATTCATCTGCGTTTACCTTGGATGCTAGCGCGCTGATGCGCCGTTACAAGGGATAGAGCAGGGACTGTGCCAAGTGGGCAAAACCCAGCAGGGCTGGGGCTCGCGGGCATGCCAGGGTGATAAAGGCTGCGGCGAAGCTACAATTTTTGTAGGTCGCTACAAACAATATGAGTGCTTGCATAAGCACCCGCGCCTGCGCGTTCATGCGCGCATGTTTTGCAAGAGGAGCAAGCAATATGTTCAGGGTGACTTCGCTGGTGTGCGCCGGCGTCCTGGGGTTATGGACGGGCTCGGCAGCGGCTGCCGGCATCAGCGGCGAGGTAGGTCTGGGCCTGAGCTATCAGCCACGGGAACCCACCGCCAGCCGCTATCAGACGGTGCCGGTGCCGTACTTCGACCTCGATTGGGGAGACGTCAGCCTCGATACCGATGACGGCCTGACCTGGAGCGCGCTCAACAGCAATGGCTTGAGTGCCGGGCCGTACCTCAATTACCTGCCGGGACGCACGGCCAACGGGCCGCTAAAGGGCCTGCGGGACGTGTCGGACATGGCCGAGGTCGGCGGGTTTATCCAGTATGCGCCGGCCGATTTCTGGCGGGTCTATGCGCAGCTGGGGCGCAGCGTTGGTGGCGCCAATGACCAGAGCGGCGTACTCGGCAAGCTCGGCGGCGAACTGGGTTATCCGCTGGGCGGCGGGGTCATTGGCAGTACGGGACTGGTGGCGCACTTTGCCGACGATAACCTGACCCAGACGTTTTTCGGGGTCGATGAGCATGAGGCGCAAGCCTCGGGAATTCGCCCGTACAACGCCAGCGGCGGGTTCCAGAACCTGACATTGACCCAGAGCCTGCAGATCCCGCTGGCGCCCAAGTGGTCGCTGCTGGCCAGTGCCAGTTGGGTACACCTGACAGGTTCGGCGGCCGATAGCAGCATCGTGCGCCAGACCGGCGAGGTGAACCAGGGGCAGGTACAGACAGCGATCAGCTATACCTTCGATTGATTGTCCAAAGCCCAAGCCCCATTCGACCGCGTCCATCCTGTGGGATACGGTCAAAAATGTGGGAGCGGGCTTGCTCGCGAAGGCGGTGTGTCAGCCTGGAATTACTTAACTGACCCACCGCCTTCGCGAGCAAGCCCGCTCCCACATTTGTCCGGCATTCCAGCCTGGGATTAGTTTTCTTCGCCCTCGGCCAAGAGCGCGATCCCGCCAATGATCACCACCACGCCCACCCAGTGCAGGAAGCTGATGTGCTCGCCCAGGCCCAGCCACGAGCCGAGCAACACCACCACGAACACCAGCGAACTCAGGGGGAAAGCCAGGGACAGGCTGCTGCGCCGCAGGATCAGCATCCACACAAAGAACGCGCCGATATAACAGGCGATCGCCGCCAGAATCCCCGGGTTGACCGCCACTGCCGCCAACCATTGCCAATTGAAATCCATCTGCCCCAGCTGATCGCCGGCCACCTTGGTAAACAACTGGCCGCCGCTTTCGGTCAAGATTAACAACGCCCACAACACCAGCGTCCCCAGGCGACCGTGCAGCCAGCCAACCGGACGGATAGCGATATTTTCCGAATTCATGCTTGAGTCCCCGCAACAGCAACCAGCATCACGCCGGCCGTAATCACCAGGGTACCCAGCCAGCGACGGCGGCTGACGGTTTCCCCCAGTACGACTTTGCCCACCAGCACCACCAGGCAATACGCCAGCGCCGCCAGCGGAAACAACAGGCTCAGGGGCGCACGGGACAAGGCCTCCAGCCACACGAAAAATTCAATCACATAGGCGCCGATGCCCGCCCAGAGCAACGGTGCATTGAGCACCTGGCCCCAAAATGCACTCAGGCGAAAACCGCCATTGATCTCGGGCAAGCGGTCCACGCCCAGCTTGAAACACAACTGGCCAATCACATCGAGCACGATGGAAAAGACCAATAACACCACCACGGTCAGGGTCACGGGAACAGCTCCTCAAACAGGTTGATCAACGCTTCATTGGTCGCCGCGTTGCGCAGCAAATCGTCCGCGCTCCAGCGCTCAGCCGGCGGCTGATCGGACTTGGCTTCCCAGCGTTTGAACGCGTTGCTGAATGCAGGCTGGGCAAACTCGCCACACACGTCGATGCCAATGATCCGCTTGCTCGCCGCCAACGCCCGCAGGGCTTGCAGCAGATGCGTCAGGCGCATGCCGCCCTGGTCCCAGTTGGTGGCGGCGTCTTCGCTGGCCAGCACGTCTTTGTCCAGGGTGATCCACACGGCCTCAGTGGGCAGGCTGGCGATCATTTGCTCAAGGAATACGCCCCAGTCGAGCTCAGCCAGGTTGCGCCAGTGCAGATGATTTTCCTGCTGCGCATGGCCGGCGCCATCCCCTACCCGGCCCCAGACTTTCGACGGCGCGTGCTGCCAGGGAAACAACTGCAAGTGCCCGCGCTTGAGGGCGCCCAGGTTGCCGCCGCGCAGTTGCGGGTTATGCAGGTCATCGCTGCAGGGGCCGAGGGTGACGATGCGCTTGATCGCCGGCATCTTCAGGGCCTGGTTGACCCACGAACCGCAGTGCCGGCGCGGTGCCAGGCGCACCCAGTCGGGATGGTTATCGAAGTGGATCAGGCTGATGGGCTCCTGCACCTCGGCGAGAAAGGCCGGGGTCAGGTGGTGATAATCGCCAGAGCCGACAAAGAAGATTTCGGGTCGCGCCGTGGTCGGCCGGGGCCGTTGGGCCAGGCGCTGGGCAAAGCGTTTCCAGGTTTTTTCGGTGGACCACAGGCGCAATTTCGGGCCCAGGTCGAGCAGGTCCAGGCGCGTGGCGTGACCGCTGGCCAGACGCAGGGCAATAGGTGCCTGGGCCGTAAGGCTGTGGTCGAGATCGAGGATATTCAAGGTAATGTTTCACCCCTTGGCAGCGCCCAACCGCACGCCGGCTGGGCTTTAAGGGGGTAATGCAAGGGATGGGCCAGGAGCCAATGTGGGAGCTTATGTGAGGACTGGCTTGTGTGGGAGCGGGCTTGCTCGCGAAGGCGGTGGGTCAGTTAAGAAATACTTAGCTGATATACCGCTTTCGCGAGCAAGCCCGCTCCCACATTTGGTCGGTGGTGTTTGTTAGCTTTTGGCTTCGTTGATGATCTGGCGGATCGCGCCGACAAACGCCTCAGCCGGCTGCCCGCCGCTGACCGCGTACTGGTCGTTGAACACGATGGTCGGCACCGAACTCACCCCGCGCGATACCCACAGTTGCTCCTGCTCGCGCACTTGTGCGGCGTACTCGTCCGAAGCCAGAATCTCTGCAGCGCGCTTGAGGTCCAGCCCGACGCTTTCGGCAATGATTGCCAAGGTAGCGTGGTCGGAAGGGTCCTGGCCATCGCTGAAATAGGCCTTGAACAGCGCTTCCTTGAGGTTGTACTGCAACCCCTCGAGGCCGGCCCAATGCAACAGGCGATGGGCGTCGAAGGTATTGTAGATACGGCTCTGGCCATCGGTACGAAACGCAAAGCCCAGCGCAGCGCCCATGTCGCGGATGCGGGCGCGGGTGGCCTGGGATTCTTCGGCAGTGGAGCCGTATTTTTCGGTGATGTGCTCAACGATGTTCTGCCCTTCGGCGGGCATGTTCGGGTTCAGTTCGAAGGGCTGGAAGTGGAGCTCGGCCTGCACTTCGGCGCCCAGTTGGTCCAGGGCTTCGGTCAGGCCGCGCAGGCCGATGATGCACCAGGGGCAGGACACGTCGCTGACGAAATCGATTTTCAGGGAAGTACTCATTTACGCAACCTCGCAGGCATTACACGCCACAAAGCTCGCACCATACACCCCTAGGCGCCGCTCATAAAACCTTGGCGGGCAGCAACGGATCGACCTGCGCCCAATGCGCCGCTTCTTCGCGGTGAGCTTGCAGGTAAGGCAACACCGCCGCCAGCAACGGTGCCTTGAACGCCTCCTGGAAACGGTGAGCCAAGCCCGGGATCAGCCGCAACTGGCTGCCCTGGATATGCGCCGCCAGATGTACGCCATGCATCACCGGCAGCAGCGGGTCGGCTGTGCCGTGGACCACCAGGGTCGGCACCCGCAATTGATTGAGCAACGGTACCCGGCTCGGCTCGGCAAGGATTGCCATGATCTGGCGCTTCACACCCTCGGGGTTGAATGCCCGGTCGTAGGACTGCGCCGCCTGCTGCAACAGGGCCTGGCGGTCATCCTTGACCTCGGGGCTGCCCAGGGCCGCGAGCAAATCGGCCTGCTGCTCCAGGGCCACTTCGCGGTTGGGCGCGCTGCGCCGTGACAGCAGTTGTACCAGCGCGGCATTCGGCGCGGGCAGGCCTTCGGCGCCGGAACTGGTCATGATCAGGGTCAGGCTTTCCACGCGCTGCGGGGCCATGGCCGCCAGGTGCTGGGCGATCATCCCGCCCATGCTGGCGCCCAGCACATGGAACTGGCGCACCTGCAGCGCATCCATCAACCCCAGGGCGTCGTCGGCCATATCGGTCAGGGTGTAGGGCGCGGCCACCGGCAGGCCCAGTTTGTAGCGCAGCACTTCAAAGGTCAGGTTGGCGCTGGCGGGCGCCTGGCGCCAGGTGGACAGGCCGACGTCGCGGTTGTCGTAGCGGATCACCCGGAAACCTTGTTGGCACAGGGCGACCACCACTTCGTCCGGCCAGTGGATCAATTGCCCACCCAGGCCCATCACCAGCAGCAAAGCCGGATCGGAAGCACGACCAATGCTCTGGTACGCCAGGCTCACCTGGTCCAGATCGACCCGCTCAGTCGGGACATTGACATCACATCGAGACGCCGCAAAAGACGGCAGGCCGAACAGTAAGGCGGCCAGTAAAAGCAACACGCGCATGAAAAACACCGAAACGCAGAACCCCAGTAGAGCGCGAGTCTGATGAAGTTTGTTCAAGCGCGCTGCCACAGTTACGTGACAGTTTGATGAAGAGTGCCCAGCGGTCATGGTCGACAGATTCGGCAACATGAGACAAACTCACGCCATTCGAACTTGTCACAAATTATCTTCATGGAGAGCCCGTGCTCGAAATCCGTCATCTCAAGACCCTGCACGCCTTGCGCGAGGCCGACAGCCTGGTGGAAGCCGCCGAACGCCTGCACCTGACTCAGTCGGCGTTGTCCCACCAGTTCAAGGAGCTGGAAGAACGCATGGGCATGCCGCTGTTTGTGCGCAAGACCAAGCCCGTGCGCTTCACCAGCGCCGGCTTGCGCCTGCTGCAACTGGCGGATGCCACCCTGCCGCTGCTGCGCGGGGCCGAACGGGATATCGCGCGCCTGGCCGGTGGCACTGCCGGGCGCCTGCACATGGCGATCGAATGCCACAGCTGCTTCCAGTGGCTGATGCCGACCATCGACCAGTTCCGCGATGCCTGGCCAGAGGTCGAGCTGGACCTGGCCTCCGGCTTTGCCTTCGCCCCGCTGCCGGCCCTGGCCCGTGGCGACCTGGACCTGGTGGTGACCTCCGACCCACTGGAACTGGCGGGCATCACCTATGTGCCGCTGTTCACCTACGAAGCAATGCTCGCGGTCGCCAACCAGCACGCGCTGGCGAACAAGCCGTATATCGTGCCCGAGGATTTGCTCAGCGAAACCCTGATCACCTACCCGGTGGAACGTGATCGCCTGGACATCTTCACCCGTTTCCTGGAACCCGCCGACGTCGAACCCGCCCAGGTGCGTACCTCGGAGCTGACGGTAATGATGATGCAGTTGGTGGCCAGCGGCCGCGGTGTATGTGGCATGCCCCACTGGGCGCTGCATGAGTACAGCTCGCGGGGTTATGTGAAGGCCAAGCGGCTGGGAGAAAAGGGGTTGTTTGCCACGCTGTACGCCGGAATCCGTGCGGATATGCTGGATGCGCCGTACATGCGCGACTTTTTGCTGACGGCCAAGGACACGTCGTTTTCGACCCTGGATGGGGTCAGCGCGGTCCGTTGATGTTCACGCGTTGCGCCGTTGCTCGAGCATCAGGCGCACCGCCAGGGCCGCCAGCACGAATCCCATGAAATAGCGCTGCACCGCCAGCCACGTTGGGTTGTGGATAAACCACGCGGCGATGCTGGCGGCGCACAGCGAGATCAGCAAGTTGACCACAAAGCTGACGCTGATCTGGGTAAAGCCCAGCATCAGGCTCTGGGTGAAGATCGAGCCGTGCTCCGGGGTGATGAACTGCGGGAACACCGACAGGTAGAACACGGCGATTTTCGGGTTTAGTGCGCTGGTCAGAAAGCCCATGGTTACCAGCTTGCGCGGCGAGTCAGCGGGCAGTTGCTGGGCCTCGAACGGCGAACGCGCGCCCGGTTTCACTGCCTGCCAGGCCAACCACAGCAGGTACAGCGCACCGGCCCACTTCAGTACTTCATAGGCCAGCGGCACGGTGAGAAACACGGCGGTCAAACCGGCGGCCGCCGCGAACAGGTGCACAAAAAACCCCGCGACCACCCCCAGCAACGACGTCACCCCGGCCTTGCGGCCCTGGCAAATCGAACGGGAGATCAAATAGATCATATTCGGCCCGGGGGTCAGCACCAGCAGCAGCGAGGCAGCGGCAAAAATCAGCAAGTCATTGAGAGGGATCACGGCTCAGTCCTTTGTGCCCGACAGCTCAGGCAGTGGTGGTCAGCGATGCTCGATAGAACGGCAGGATCAGATCACGTGTCAAGGGCGCCAACTGCAGGCCGCCGTCGCCTGCCGGGTCGATCCAGCGCACTTCTTCGATCTCGGCGGCGGGGTTTACCGGCACATCAATACGCACTTCAAACAGCTCGGCCTCCACGGTAAACCCTGGCTCATTGGCTGCCGGTGCCGAGAAATGCCCAAGGTACTGCGCCGCAGCCGGGTCGATCCGCAAGCCAAGCTCTTCGTGCAGTTCACGCGCCAGGGCCTGCGCCGGCTGCTCGCCCGCATCGATCTTGCCGCCCGGTTGCATGAAGGCCTGGGTACCGCGCTTGCGCACCAGCAGGGTCTGGCCGTCGCTACCGATCAACAGGGCGGCGGCGATACGGATGGTCTTGGACATGAAATAAGCGCCTTGGAATAAAGGCGCGAAGGATCACATGACTGTGCTCCGTGCTGCAATGCCACCTTGTGGTTGTGGTTGTGGTTGTGGCTGTAGCTGTGGCGAGCGGGCTTGCCCCGCGCTGGGCTGCGAAGCGGCCCTAATCCGTTCACTGCGTTCTTTCAGTTAAAACTCATTGGCAGGTCTGGGGCCGCTTCGCAGCCCAGCGCGGGGCAAGCCCGCTCGCCACAACCACAGTCACAACCACAACAACAGCCACAGCCACAGCCACAGCTGGCTTACTCTTCGGGTTCCTTGATGAATACGCTGTACTTGGCGCCTTCCATCGCTTCAAACGCGATCAGCTTGTCCACCAGCGGCAGGTTGAGCACTTTGCCGGCGTTGAGCAGCAGCATGCCGTTGTCGGCATTGAGGTTGCGCGCCAGGACCATGCCTTCGGCCAGCTCGCGAGTGCCGAGCACCTTGACCGTCGGGTCGCCCAGGGTCACGTCGCTGAGGAATGCCGCGCAGGCCTGGACGAAGTCTTCCACCATGTCCGGGTCATACAGGCGCCCAGCGTATTTGCGGATATACAGCAGCGCCTCGTCGCTGTTCATCTGCCGCTCAAGAATCAAGCCGCGCTGCAGTTCGATAAAATCCACCGCCAGCTTGAGCAAGCGCGAACCAAAGGGAATCCCCTCACCCTTGAGATGGTCAGGGAAACCACTGCCGTCCCAGCGTTCCTGGTGATGGCGGATGATGCGCGCGGCATCCTTCATCGGTTCCAGGGTCATCAGCAGGGATTCGCTCTGGGTCGGGTAGGTCCGATAAAGCTCGCGGTCGGTGCTGTGCAGCAGGTCAGCGGGGGCGATCATCATTCTGTCGGTCCAGCTCAACTTGCCGACGTTGTAGAGCGCCGCAGCCATGGTCAGGTCGCGCACACTGGACTCATCCATCGCCTGGGCCCGGCAATACACCCGGATCAACTCGATCAATGGCCGATTAGTCTGCTTTTCCTTGGGCAGGCGCAAGTTGGCCAGCAGGGAAAACACCTCGGTGCCGGTCACGTAGCTGCGCTTGAGTTCATCGTAGGCCAGGTCAAGCATGTCGGCGGTTTGCTGCAACTCGCTGGTGCGCGCGAGTACGCGCTTTTCCAGGGTGGCATTAAGGGCCTTGAGCTGATCATTCTGTTGCTGGGTCAGTTGCTCCAGGCGCAGCCGTTCGCGGTAGGAATACTGGTGCTCCAGGGACTGGCGCAAGACCAGGAGCATTTCCTCATCGTTCCACGGTTTGCTGATATAGCGATGGATCTGCCCCTCGTTGATGGCCTTGATGATCATCGTCAGGTCAGCGTAGCCCGTCAGCAGGATCCGAGACGTCGCCGGATACAGGCGGTGGGTCTCGGCCAGCAGCGTCGCACCGTCCATGGCCGGCATCCGCGCGTCCGTCATCACCAGGTCGACAGTCTGGGCAGCCATGATTTCCAGGGCCTGGGCGCCGCTGCCGGCCAGCAACACTTCATAGGGCTGCCCGCGTAGCAGGCGACGCAGGCTGTTGAGGATCGACTCTTCATCATCCACCAGCAAAACCGTGGGTTTGTAAGGGGAGGTTGTAACGAGTTGCTCATCCATGGCGATACCTGCTGTAACTTGAACCAAATTGAACCCTTGCACCTTGCAATCCACTGCGCGGTGCTTGCCCTGGCAACCAGCGCTCCACATCAAGGGACGAACTGCCACCGATTTGACGCCAACCCGCCGACTTATTCAAGGGAACCGACTACGCTTGAAGCTAAAGTCCATGATTGACTCCCCCAGGAAAGGAAGCCCTATGCACCCGTCCACTTTGCTGTACGTCAATGGATGCGAGGCATGACCTCTCGACCCGAACGGGCCAACCGACGCATTCTGATCGTCGACGATACGGCATCGATCCATCAGGATTTCCGCAAAATCCTCTGTGCCGAGGCGATCGCTGACCAGACGCTGGAGAGTATCGAGCAAAGTCTGTTCGGCACTGCGCCTGCCGTTCACCAGCGCTATACCCTGGATTCGGCCTACCAGGGCCAGGAAGCCCTGGCACTGGTGAGCCAGGCGCTGGCCGACAACGAGCCATATGCCCTGGCCTTTATCGACATGCGCATGCCACCGGGATGGGATGGCCTGGAGACCGTCGAACAGTTGTGGAACATCGACCCCAACCTGCAAATCGCCCTGTGTACGGCTTATTCGGACTACTCCTTCGAAGCGATTGAAGCGCGCCTGAAGTTCAACGATCAGTTGCTGATCCTGAAAAAGCCTTTCGACCACTTGGAAATCCGCCAGATGGCCAGTGCCCTGACCTGGAAATGGCAGTTGGCCCAGGATGCACTGCTCAAGGTGCAAAGCCTGGAGCGCACGATCGAAGAGCGTGTGCAGGAGCTGCTCAAGGTCTCGCACCTGCTGCAATACGATGCCCTCACCGGCCTGCCCAACAGCACGTTGCTCGGCGACCGCCTGACCCAGGCCATTGCCCTGGGCCGGCGCCACGATACGCAACTGGCGCTGATGTTTATTGGCATGGACCGTTTCAAACGCGTCAACAATGCACTGGGCTACCCGGTGGGCGATCAGGTGTTGCAACAGGTCAGCCAGGATCTGCTGGCAACGGTGCGTGAATCCGACTCGGTGTTCCGCTATGGCTCGGATGAATTCGTGATGATCCTCAATGACATTCATCACCCCCAGCAAACCCAGAGCATTGCCGAGAAGATCCTCAAGGCCCTCGGTCGTACCCGCCATGTCGCGGGTCATGACCTGCGTGTCACCGCCAGCCTGGGCATCAGCATTTACCCCAATGACAGTTTCAACGCCGTGGAGTTGATCAAGAACGCGGAAACCGCCATGCGTAACGTCAAGGAGCAAAAGCCTGGCCACTTCAGCTTCTTCATCAATGACATGAACCTGATAGCGCGCCAGCAACAAACCCTGGAAGCCGCGATTCGACTGGCCCTGGAGCGCGACGAGTTTGTCTTGCACTATCAACCGAAACTGGACTTGAACAGTGGACGCGTAGTCGGCGCTGAAGCGTTGATCCGCTGGTATCGCCCCGAGCATGGCTGGGTTTACCCTTCGGCCTTCATCCCGGCGGCCGAAGACAGTGGCCTGATCGTGCCCTTGAGCCAATGGGTATTGCGCCAGGCTTGCGCACAGGCGCAACACTGGCAGGCCCAGGGGTTGGTGCCCATTTGTGTTTCGGTGAACATCTCGGCTATCGATTTCCGCCAGCACGACTTTGTCGCCAACCTCGCCGTCATACTTGAGCAAACCGGCCTGGCGCCCGCCCTGTTGGAGTTGGAGATTACCGAAAGCGTATTGATGCAAAACGTCGAGGACACCGTGGCCACCCTGCGGCAGATCAAACAGATGGGCGTACGGTTGGCTATCGATGACTTTGGCACCGGTTACTCCAGCCTCAGTTATCTGCGGCGCTTTCCTGTCGATGTGTTAAAAATCGATCAGTCGTTTATTCGCGGCATGGGCCAAAGCCCTCAGGACATGCAACTGATCGGAGCCATTATCAGCCTGGGCAAGAGCCTGGACCTCACCGTCATTGCCGAGGGCGTGGAGACTGTTGAACAACTGGAGTTTCTCCAGGCGCGCAACTGTGAGGAAGGCCAGGGTTATCTGTTCAGTAAAGCCGTGGCTGCCGAGGATTTTGCCCTGTTGCTGGAACCCGGCCGCAGCCGTCTGATGCCGGGTCAATGATCCTCTGCTCACAAGGAATTGAAGTTGAGCAATACACCACTGCATTACCCGCCGGCCTTGGTGATTAGCCTGGTGTCCGGCATATGGCTGGGCAGCTCGGCGGCAATCGCCGCGCCGCTCGATGAGGCGCTCAAGCCCCTGCCAGCAGCGCCGGTGCTGGATGCGCCACGCGTTGAATTGGGGCGGCAGCTGTTCAATGACACACGCCTGTCGATCAACAACACCCTGTCGTGTGCCAGTTGCCATCAATTGGACAAAGGCGGCGCCGATGACAAACCCTTTTCCCTGGGCTTCGACGCCAAGCCCGTGATGCTCAACACGCCCACGGTGTTCAACGCCAGCCTGAACTTCAAACAGTTCTGGAACGCCCGGGTGGATACCCTGGAGGCTCAGATCGAACAAGTGGTGACCAGCCCCGTGGAAATGGGCAACACCTGGCAGACCGTGGTCGCGACGCTGGCCGCCGCGCCGGAGTATCAACGCGCATTCACCCAGGCCTACCCCGACGGCCTGACTGCCACCAACGTACAGAATGCCCTGGCCACCTATGAGCGCAGCCTGCTTACGCCCAATTCACGCTTCGATCAGTACTTGCTGGGCAACACCGAGATCCTCAGCTACGACGAAAAACAGGGCTACTTGCGATTCAAGGAGTACGGTTGTATTGCCTGCCATCAAGGGGTCAACATCGGGGGCAACATGTACCAGAAGTTCGGCGTAATGGGCGATTACTTCAAGGCCCGGGGCAACCCGGTGCAAGCCGATCTGGGACGCTACCTGGTAACCCTGGACGAGGAAGACCGCAACGTATTCAAAGTGCCCAGCCTGCGTAACGTCGCCGTCACCGCGCCCTACTTCCACGACGGCTCGGCCCAGACCCTGGAAGAGGCGATCGACGTGATGTTCAAGTACCAACTGGGGCGCACACCTTCAGCGGACGACAAGACCCTGATCGCCCTGTTCCTCAAGACGCTGACGGGCGAGTGGGCGGGCAAGCCGCTATGAGGCTCAATCGCCGCTACAGCCTGCTCCTGCTCGGTGCCGTGACCCTGGTGCTGGCCTCGATCCTGGTGTTTTTGTACATCAAGTCCTCCACTGACCAGAGCGCCAACTACACCCCGTCCCGCGACCTGATCCGCCATATCCAGCAATTGAACGCACAGTGGGACAGCGAGGTGCTCAAGGCGCGGATCGCCCTGACCCACAATTACGACCCGCTGGTCGCGCCGCTCAACGAAATGAACAGCCTTTGGGCCGAGCTGGAAGCGCGCGAGTCCCTGCACCAGCATGCCGATCCAGCCAACTGGCACGCTGTGCAAAGCCAATACCAGGCGGCGCTCCAGGAAAAAGCGCGACTGGTGGACCAGTTCAAGGCCCATAACGCATTGCTGCGCAACTCCCTGGCCTTCCTGCCGACCGCCGAGGACGATATCCAGGCGCAATTCGGCCAGCTGGACAACAACAGCCGACTGCAATTGCAGGATATCGCCACCGACACCTACGACTTGTTGCTCAGCAGTCTTGAGTTCGCGCTGGTAGCCAATGACGACAAGGCTGCAGAGATCCTTGTAGGGTTGAATAAACTGGCGATCAACAAGGAACACCTGGCAGCGGACTTCCAGGGCCCCGTCGAGCTTCTCAGCAAACACATTTCCCTGATTCTGCGTGAACAACCGGTGGTCAACAGCCTGCTTGAGCGCATCGCCGCGATCCCGCTGGCCGAGCAGTTGAATGACCTGACCAACCAACTCAATCAGGATCAACGGGTCGCCGACCTGACCGACCAGAAATACCACCGTTACCTGCTGGTATTTTCGACGTTACTGATGATGGTGCTGGTGTACCTGGCCGTTCACCTGTTGCGCAGCTTCGCCGAGATCAACCGGGTCAACCGCGCCCTGCAGGCCGCCAATGAATGCCTCGAACAACGGGTCGAGGAACGCACCCGGGAACTCAAGGACGCCCAGAGCGAGCTGCTCGACAGCGCCCGTCAGGCCGGCATGGCGGAAATCGCCACCAATGTGCTGCACAACGTCGGCAACGTGCTCAACAGCGTGAATGTCTCCGCCGACCTGGTCACCCGAAAGCTGCGGGCCAGCAAGGCCATGGGGCTGAGCAAGGCCATGCAGTTGATCAACGCGCACCCCCATGACCTGGGCAGCTTCCTGACGGAGGATGACAAGGGCAAATTGTTGCCGGGCTACCTGAATCAATTGGTGGACGCGATTGCCATCGAGCAGCAAGGCATGGCCGATGAATTGGTGCAGTTGACCAAGAGCGTCGACCACATCAAGGATATCGTCTCCACCCAACAGTCCTATGCCGGCGCCTCCAAGCTGCTGGAGCCCGTGCATATCAGCGTTCTGGTCGAAGACGCACTGCGCATGAACTCCGGCGCCTTGAACCGCCACCATGTCACGGTGGTCAAGGACTACCAGCCGGTCCCCGAGGTCATGGTCGACAAACATCGGTTGCTGTTGATCCTGGTGAACCTGATCAGCAATGCCAAGTACGCCATGTCCAACCTCAGCGACCGGCCACGCCAGATAACCCTGACGGTCCGGCTCCTGGATGAGCTGACGCTGCAGATCAGTGTCAAGGACGAAGGTGAAGGCATCCCCGCAGAGAACATGACGCGGATCTTTACCCACGGTTTCACCACCCGCAAGGAAGGCCACGGCTTCGGCCTGCATAGCTGTGCGTTGGCGGCCATCGAAATGAATGGGCGCCTGACCGCACACAGCGATGGCCCTGGCCAGGGCGCCTTGTTCACCTTGTCTATCCCCCTTGAACGTGCCGAGACCTGAACATGCCCTCTCTTTGCAACCGGCGCATTCTGCTGATTGATGACACACCGTCGATCCACGAGGACTTTCGCAAGATCCTCATGCCACCGGTCGAACAGAACCCGGCGCTGGACGAATTGGAAAGCACGCTGTTCGGCGAAACCGCCGCGCCCCTTGCCCAACCGTTTGAACTGGACTCGGCCTATGGTGGCGAGGAAGGCCTGCAGCTACTGTGTGCGGCCATGCAAGAGGCACGTCCCTACGCCCTGGCGTTTGTCGACATGCGCATGCCCCAGGGCTGGGACGGCGCACAGACTATCGAAGAACTGTGGAAAGTCGCCCCGGACCTGCAAGTGGTGGTGTGTACCGCCTACACGGACTATTCCTGGGAAGAACTGCTGTCGCGCCTCAATGCCCACGATCGGCTGCTGATTCTGAAAAAGCCCTTCGACAATATCGAAGTCCAGCAGATGGCCAATACCCTGGCCGCCAAATGGGACATGGCCCGGCGTGCCAACCTGAAAACCGCGCACCTGGAGCAGTTGGTAGAACAACGCACCGCGGCGCTGACCCTCACCAGCCAGGCCTTGCAACAGGAAATAGACGAGCGCAAGCAGCTGCAAAACCAGTTGATCCAATCGGAGAAACTGGCCTCCCTGGGGCAACTGGCTGCCGGGGTGGCGCACGAAATCAACAACCCCGTGGGCTTTGTCACCTCCAATCTCGGCACACTCGATGGCTACTTCAAGCAGTTGCAACGCATGCTCGAGGCCTATCAACAGGCTGAAACCGCATTACCGCCTGGCGAATGCCTGGAACGCCTGAGCGCCTTGCGCAAGGACATGGACCTGGACTTCCTCAAGGAAGACATCCCGATCCTGATCCGCGAATCCAAGGACGGCATCGGCCGTGTGACGCAGATCGTCAAGGACCTGAAGAACTTCTCGCGGGTCGACAATGACGATAAATGGCAATGGGCCAACCTGCAGCAAGGGATCGACTCGACCCTGAACATCGTGGCCAGTGAGCTCAAGCACAAGGCCGATGTGATCAAGCATTACCAGCCCTTGCCGGATATCGAATGCCTGGCCTCGCAAATCAACCAGGTGGTGATGAACCTGGTGATCAACGCAGCCCAGGCCATGGGCCCGGAACGCGGCACGATCACCCTCAGCAATGGTGTCGAGGGCGATCAGGTGTGGCTGGAAGTGGCAGATAACGGCTGCGGGATTGCCCCGCAGAGCCTGCAGAAAATCTTCGACCCTTTTTTCACCACCAAGCCGGTGGGCGAAGGCACGGGCCTGGGACTGTCGCTGTCCTATGGCATCGTCAAGAAACACCATGGGGATATTTCGGTGAGAAGTGAAGTCGGCACGGGCACCACCTTCCGGGTGGTGCTACCGATCCGCCAGACAGCGTGACGCCTTTGCTGTTCAGGCTTGAGCAGGCTTGGGAGCGGAACCAAACGAAGCAAATCGCTTGTTGAACCCGGCAATCCGCCCTTCGACCTGGGTCTTGCGCTGCTGGCCGGTGTAGATCGGGTGGGAAGCGCTGGACACGTCGAGGGCCATATAAGGATAAGTCTTGCCGTCGCTGTGTTGATGGGTGCGGTCCGTGTCCACCGTTGAACCGATCAGGAAAAACACATCGGCGGCAGTGTCGTGGAACAGTACGGTGCGATAGTCAGGGTGGATACCAGCTTTCATAGGGCCTCCGGGGCATCTGGACAAAATAAATACGTTATACAGTAACGCAAATAATGCACCCAAACGAGAACCTATTGCAATACCGATAGAAGCCCAGGTTCTATGCGGTTGCCCTGGCAAGGAACTCGCCCGTAAGCTGGGACTCAGTCTTGAACCGTGAACCCGCCTAAAGAAAAGAACCTTGTAGGAGCCGGCTCCTACAGGTCATAGAGAGTCCGAACCCAAGGAAACCGTATGAGCCTGTCGTTGCTTAGCCGTTATGCATTCTTTGCCCTGTGCGTCATTTTCACTCTGGCCAGCCTGCCCTTTATCCAACACGAATGGTTATGGCCGATTACCCTGGTCACCGCTGTACTGAGCCTGATCGGCGTGTTCGACCTGCTGCAAAGCCCCCATGCGGTACGCCGCAACTACCCGATCCTGGGCAATATCCGCTACCTGGTGGAAGGCATTCGCCCGGAAATCCGCCAGTACCTGCTTGAATCCGACAGCGACGCCCTGCCCTTCTCCCGGGCCCAGCGCTCGCTGGTGTATTCGCGGGCGAAAAACGAAACGGCTGACAAGCCCTTCGGCACCCTGATCGATGTGTACCAGTCCGGTTTCGAGTTTATCGGCCACTCCATGCGCCCGGCGCCGCTGAGCGATCCCAGCGCATTCCGCGTGATCGTCGGCGGCCCGCAATGCACTCAGCCGTATTCGGCCTCGGTGTTCAATATCTCGGCAATGAGCTTCGGCTCGTTGAGCGCCAACGCCATTCGCGCCCTCAACCAAGGGGCCAAGCTCGGCAACTTTGCCCACGACACCGGCGAAGGCAGCATCAGCCCCTATCACCGCGAACATGGCGGCGACCTGACCTGGGAACTGGGCAGCGGCTACTTCGGCTGCCGCACCAGCGATGGTCGTTTCGACCCGGAGCGCTTCGCCGTACAGGCGCAAAACCCGCAAGTGCGGATGATCGAAATCAAGATGAGCCAGGGCGCCAAACCGGGCCACGGCGGGATCCTGCCCAAGCACAAGGTGACCAAGGAAATCGCCGAGACCCGCGGAATCATGATGGGCGAAGACTGCATCTCGCCGTCACGCCACAGCGCGTTTTCCACGCCGATCGAGTTGATGCAGTTCATCGCTCAATTGCGTGAACTGTCCGGCGGCAAACCGGTGGGTTTCAAATTCTGCCTGGGCCACCCGTGGGAGTTCATGGGCATAGCCAAGGCCATGCTGGAAACCGGAATCCTGCCGGACTTTATCGTGGTCGACGGCAAGGAAGGCGGCACCGGCGCCGCCCCCGTGGAGTTCACCGACCATATCGGCGTGCCCCTGCGTGAAGGCCTGCTGTTTGTGCACAACACCCTGGTGGGCCTGAACCTGCGCGACAAGATCAAGCTCGGCGCCAGTGGCAAGATCGTCAGCGCCTTTGATATCGCCAGCGTCTTGGCCATCGGTGCCGACTGGGCCAACTCGGCCCGAGGCTTTATGTTCGCCATCGGCTGCATTCAGTCGCAAAGCTGCCACACCAACAAATGCCCGACCGGCGTCGCCACGCAAGACCCGCTGCGCCAAAGGGCGCTGGTAGTGCCGGACAAAGCCCAGCGCGTGTTCAACTTCCACCGCAACACCCTCAAGGCACTGGCGGAAATGCTCGCGGCGGCTGGCCTGGATCACCCTTCACAGTTGTCGGCCAAGCACCTGGTACGGCGTATGTCGGCCACCGAGATCAAGCTGTTCTCGCAGTTGCATGTGTTCCTCAAGCCCGGTGAATTGCTCACTGGCGAGGTGAACGGCGAGTTCTATTCGCGGATGTGGCAGATGGCGCGGGCGGATAGTTTTGAGCCCCATGAAGTAGAAGCAGCTTGACCAACAAGTCGCTGGCGCCGAGTTTCGGCGCCTCTTCCCACGTTCATTTTTCCTTGAGTTGCAGAGTGTAATCTTCAGGGTCGAGAATTTCCTTGAAGACAATAAAACCAGCCTGCTCTGTCAGGTAAATCGAATAAAATTTTCTGTCCACCACTGGACTGTAAACAGCAGCATCAAACGCCACGTGATCACCTTCCACGACATTATTAATACCAAGCCTCGTCATGAACTGTGGATGCAGCAAAGCATTGGAACCACTCAATACATATCTGAGGCTAGGCATATATGTCATTGCCGCATGACCTCGCGGCAGCCAGTTACCACCCGTTCGCGGACCAACATAATAAAAAATCGGCGCAGCACTAAGTTTCTTATTCGCCACAATGTCGTAGGCAATATATTGCGCCACGGCTGACTCGAGTTCTTTCTTGGCAATCAAAATCTGCCCATAGGCATAACAAAAAGAAAACATGAGCAAAATGGGCATCACCAGAAGCAACCGCAACTTTACCCAGAGCACTCCCAGCAGATCATAACCAAGTAAAAGCAGTAACACCAACAGAGCAGAAAACCCTATATAATTCCTGGCGTCCAAGTTAGTTTCAACCAAAAACAACATCACTCCAGGCACACACAACAGCAAGATAGGTATTGTACTTATGCAGATGACCAGAACAGTTAACTTCCCGTACCCGCTGCCTTGAAGGCTGGCAATGTTTTTCAGCCAATATAAAAAACCTGCACCGGCAACGACCAGCATGACGGCAATCAACATAACGCTCCATGAATTCACCAGTAAACAGATACTGTCCATCGCGAACAAAAACTTCCCGCGCACAATACTGGCCCACTGCGAGTCAAACGGAACGGTGTTGCCACGATGACTTATATTCAACTGATTGGCTGTGAGAAAATAGATAACGCCTCCCCCCAGCAACTGCAACCCACGCTGAATCAGCAATACCAAAATTTTTCTTACCTCAACGTTATTCCTCACATTCCATAAACATTCAACACAGCAAAGCCCTACAAACAACGTAATCGTCAGCTGATACAACGCCAAGCTGATCGCAATCAATATAGCGGCAAGCAGCCCACGTAAAAATACCGACTTCTGCTCGCAGGTAACTGCATAAATAATAGCCACTACGGCCAGCATCATTCCCGGCCCATCATATTGATAACTTATATTACCCAGAAAAAATGGATTACACAGAACCGGCAACACCACCAAACATGCAAAGATATCCGGCCGCGAAAAATACCAGAATGTCAAACGTGTCATCGCCAGGGCCATGGCAAATACAGCAATAAATAATGGCAATGGAAAGATGTTGGTGGTACCACCGGTGAAGGTTAAGAACTTGTGCAAAATTTCCAGTAAAATCCGGCCTTGGTCTCTCCAGGCGGAGCCCGCCCATAACAGCGCGCGCCAATTGTCATCGACATAGGCATAGTCCGCGCGAATGATCGGGTACACATAGATCAGTGAAACCACAGTAAAAAAAACCACCACCTGTTTTTTAGTCAATACCTGTTCATTCCACATTGAGCATGCCCTCCTTCGCAGTTTTGCCCCGTATTACATCCCTCACCACGTACCTCGGCCGATGCTTGGCCTCCATATAAATCCGCCCGATGTACTCCCCCAAAATCCCGATGCCGACCAGTTGCACGCCGCCCAAAAACAGAATCGCAGTCATGATCGACGGATAGCCCGGCACCTCGTTGCCAAACACTACTTTGTCCAATACCAGATACCCCGCGTACACCAGCGCCAGCAACGAAATACAGCCACCGACATAGCTCCACAACCGCAACGGCAAGGTGCTGAAGGAAGTAATACCGTCCAGCGCCAGGTTCCACAGTTTCCAGGCGTTGAACTTGCTCTGCCCCAACGTGCGGCAAGCGCGATCGTATTCGACGATGGCCACGTTAAAACCAGCCCACGACAGCACACCCTTCATAAACAGCTGCTGCTCAGGCAAGGCCTTGATCACATCCACCACCTTGCGGTCCATCAGCCGAAAGTCGCCGACGTTTTCCTCGATGTGGGTGTAGGCAATACGATTGAGCAGACGATAGAACAGCGAGGCGCTCTGGCGTTTCAGGTAGCTGTCACTGGAGCGGTCCCGTCGCTTGGCCAGCACCACATCAGCGCCATTGCGCCATTGCTCAACCAACTGTGCGATCACTTCAAGGGGGTCCTGCAGGTCAACGTCGATCGGTATGACGGCATCGCCGGTGGCGTATTCGAGCCCGGCGAACAGGGCGGCTTCCTTGCCGAAATTGCGCGAAAAATCAATCAGCACCACATCGCGGTCGACCGATGCGATAGCCCTGGCACAAGCGGCCGTACGGTCGCTGCTGCCATCGTTGATAAACACGATCTCGACACTGTAAGCCTGCAACGCAGGTTCCCGGCGCACCGCCTGGTGAAACACGTCGATGGCCTGCTCTTCATTGAAGACCGGCACAATCAGCGACAGCTTCATGCCCCACCTGTGCGAAAGATCAGGTACTTGGATAGCAGAAATCCAACAATCAGGCTGATCAGTGAAAACGCCACGACGGTAAGCAGCCCGGGCAGTTGCCAGCGATCCCCCATCGCGCCTACCAGCAGGCTCAAGCCGCCCATGCACAGCATAAACAGCAGGTAGCGGCCCAGCGTCGCGCGCATGTCGAAGGTGTAAAGCGCGTTGGCATAGAAAGAAAAGGAAGCGGCCAGGCAGAAAGCCAGGAAGTTGCTGCACGCCTGACTAAGATCAAGGGCAGCCCTGAGCACGAAAAAGACCTGCCAATGAATCACGGTATTGGCAATGCCAATCACCGTGTAGCTGGAAAAACCCATCCATAATTTACTCATTCGGCATTGCGCTCCATCGGTCATGACCGAATTCAAGCAAGCCATCGACTGGCCGAAGCGTCTACTGTGAGAAATGACAGTTCAGCCCTGATTTACGACCAGCGGTAGAAAACCCTCCGTAAAATTGAGACATTCAGTAATACCCAGCCTTTGCAATTGCTTACAAATACCGCCAACCTGCGCCCGCCCGACGCACGGCAGGACCATTCGCGTCGCTATTCAATCCATTGTTCAAGAGCCCGCAGCCATGCTTAACGGACGCGACCCGCGCATCGATTTTTTTCGGGGCCTGGCGTTGATCTTCATTTTCTGGGATCACGTCCCTCACAACCCACTGGGCCAGATCACCCTACGCAACTTCGGCTTCAGCGATGCCGCCGAGGTCTTTGTGTTTCTCGCCGGCTACGCCTGCGTGCTGGCCTACGGCAAAATCCTGCAGGGCGAAGGCTATTGGATGGCCAGCCTGAAGATCCTGCGCCGGGCCTGGGTGTTGTATGTGGTGCATATCTTTTTGCTGGCGATGCTGATGGGCATCGTGTTCTTCGCCAACAGCAAGGTGGAGACCCGCGACCTAGTGCAGGAGATGGGGCTGACGCACTTCATCACCAACCCGCAACAAGCCCTCACCGATGAGCTGCTGCTGCGCTTCAAGCCCAACCTGATGGACCCGTTGCCCCTGTACATCGTGCTGTTGCTGGGCCTGCCGCTGGTATTGCCGCTGCTGCTGCGCAAGCCGTGGGCGGTGGTGGGTGTATCGCTGACGGTGTACCTGCTGGCGCCGCGCCTGGGCTGGAACCTGGCGGCGATTGCCGACGGTGTCTGGTATTTCAACCCGGTGACCTGGCAGTTCCTGTTCATCCTCGGCGGTGCAGCGGCGGTGCATGCCAGCCGGCCCCGAGTGCCTGATACACGGCGGTTGCGCCAGCAACCACTGTTTATCGGCGCAGCCACCTACAGCCTGCTGGCCGCGGTGATTACCCTGTCCTGGCGCTGGCCCGAAATCCACGATGCCGTGATGCCCGCCGTCGTCAGCGATTGGTTGTACCCCATCAGCAAGACCGATCTGTCACCGGTGCGCCTGTTGCACTTCCTCGCCCTGGCCTATGTCACCGCCAAGCTGCTGCCGGGTCGTGCCTGGACGCAAAACTGGCTGGCGCAGCAGAGCTGTCGCATGGGCCGCTATTCCCTGGAAGTGTTTTGCCTGGGCGTATTGCTGGCGCCCCTGGCGGACATGCTCAACGCCCAGGTCAATGATGCCTGGCCGATGCAGGTGTTCAGTGCACTGCTCGGCCTGGCGCTGATGGCGGCACTGGCCGCTTGGCTTGAGTTCAACAAAAACCTCGATAGCGCCCGGCACGTATGCCTTGCTACGGATAAATAGTTAGCCCCGGGCGCCAAACACGGGGTGATTAGATCGGCCTTCCACTTTATTTGTGAAAGGCCAACCCCTCATGCCGACCCATCAGTTAGCCAACGGCTTATCCGGCAACCTGCAATCGAGTATTACCTGGGCCCAACAGGAGGCCGTGGATCAGATACGGCATAACCTGACCCAGGCGCTGGGCAACCTCACCCTCGCGGAAAAAAAGCGCTATATCCAACTGCAGCGCGATGCCCTGGCCGCTCTGGCGGCCGTCGAAACCGAAAAAGAACGCGTGGTCCAGACCTTCAAGTCCGAAGGCATCGCGCAGTTACGCAGTCGCATTGGCGATCGCGATCCCGAAGCCTTTCAATTCCAGACCACTTACCGGGAGAAAGTCGAAAAACCTTTCCCCTGGGAGCCTCAGCCCTCCGAACGCCCACGCTATCGCCGCCGCTCCTACACTGAAGATTGGCATTACATTGACCACGTCAAAAGCATGTCGCTGTGGGAAGCGGCCTGCCTCAATTTTGGCTTCACCTATGGCCGGATCACCGAGTCTGGCTACAGTCTGGTCCAAGCCAGCAAGGTCATTGGCCCAGGCGATGACCGTAGTCTCACCGCGCAAGAGTTTATCGATGTGGCGCGTGAGCTGGACCTGGGCGGCCAACTGAAAAGAAGGATCAATGCCACCTTGGGAGAAGACGGTACCTTGCGCCGTCTGATGGAGGTTTCGGCCCGTGCGCTCCTGCAATTCGACGTGCTGGAAGCCTGGCGCAACCGTACCGAAAGCGGCCTGACCCAAGAGATGTACGAGCACCTGAACGCGGCGATCGAAGGCAGCGGGACACAACCGGAGATTGAGTCCCTGGGCCTGACATCGGGCGTTACGCTGGTGGTGGCCGTTCCATTCGTGCCCTGGGACAACATCATTCCAATCCCCCTGCTGCTGATTCGCGTCGCAGCCCTGGGCGTGCTGTCGTACTTTCCGTTCCGCCCAGGCGGGGCGCTGCGTTATCACCCGGACGCACGCAGCGCAGAGCAAGCCTTCCGCCAGCAATTGCTCGACAGCCATCAACAAGAAGACCTGGGGTGGTTTTCCCGGCAATTGCCCCTGGTGGGCATGTCCGTTTTCAGCAAACTGATCACCCGCAAACCCCGGCCAGATGGCATGAGCTGGCTTGCCGGAAAACTCTACGACGGCTTTCACAAAGCCTTCCCGGCCCGCACGCTTGACGATATCCGCTTTAGCGCAGACCCCAAGACCGAGCGGCCCGTGAGCCTGGTGCAGGCACTGACTTACCGGCAGATCCAACGCTGCCAGGCAGACCTGGATACGCTCGCCGTCGACCGCTCCGAAGCCGATTGGCAAGCCCTCAAGGACGCCGCGCAGGAGATCAAGGCGGAGATCCTCGGCTTACTCCTGACCCCGCTCCCCGGCGGTGTGATGGGCATGATGCGCACCACGCAATTGCTGATTCTCGGCAGCCTGACC
Organism: Pseudomonas sp. WS 5027; assembly: GCF_012985695.1. Taxonomy (NCBI): domain Bacteria; kingdom Pseudomonadati; phylum Pseudomonadota; class Gammaproteobacteria; order Pseudomonadales; family Pseudomonadaceae; genus Pseudomonas; species Pseudomonas sp. WS 5027. Next base: position 210,651 of record NZ_JAAQWU010000008.1, read on the forward strand.
TACGCCGTGATCGAAGGCCTGGACCAGGCGATCAAGGGCGACGCCAGTGCCTTTGCCAACAGTCTGACAGACGTGGCCGACCTGATCGTCAGTGGCCGGCTGACCACCACCGCAAGCCGCTTGCAGCGCCAGCGCGTACACGCGCTGATGCAGAAAATAGGCAACCCGCGCAAGATCATTCACCCAGGCGGCAGCCACCGACTGTGGAAACCCGATGCAAAACCCTACGCCCACGATCGCCAGTCGCTGCTCGACGGCCGTAGCCCGGACGCATTCGGGGTCTTCAACGTCGATGGCGAGCAATACGTCAAGTTGAGCCAGGATCAACAAGTGCTGGTGGCCAAGGTCAAGCACGACGACCAGCAACTGCGCTTCGTGCTCCAGCACCAACGCAACGACGGCTACACCCCGCCGATCGTGTTCAACCCGGCGCAACAGACCTGGGTGTTCGACCTGCACAATGTCCACACCCTATCCGACATCGAGTTGCTGCAACACATGTTGCCCGACGGCTCTTCCGGGGTGCCGGCAGCAGACCTGGAAACCATGCTGCGCAGCACCGCCACGACCCGTCAGACCCTGGACAAGGTCTGGCGCTCGGAGCCCGCGCCCTTGAACCTGACCGAAGGGGTCCGGCGTTTGCAGGTCGACCGGCTGCTACAACTGATGATCGATCGCTTCACCGAGTCCGGCTACCTGCCCCCCCACGGTGACAGCGCAGTGCTCTGTGTGCTGACGCAACTGCCCGACTGGCCGGCCAACGCCACCTTAAGCATCAGCGACCCACAGCGCACGGTGATCGAGAGCTACAGCAAAACCGAGTTGCCATCGCCCGATAGCCACGCCATCGACATTATCCGCGACGATGATGGCAACTACAGCGCCCTGAACGCGGCGCACCTGCCAGCCGATACCGACGAGCCGCTGCTGAGCCTGGTGATCGCGTTGCAACCGAGCACCTCGCGCCTGGGCCTGGAAGGCCATGCCGTGCAGACCACCGCGCAACGTATCAGTGTGGTGCGCCGAAACGTCAGCACCCTGGTCGGTAAAGAGCGCTTGACCCTGTTCAGCGCCCTGGTCAATTACGCCGGGTACGAAAAAAGCGAGCACCTTGCCCCAGCCCATGTGCGCCGTTTTCTCCCCACCAAGGCCTCGCCACCGCAGGTCGTCATCACGCCGTTGCTGAAAAAACTGCGCGATCTCAATCCCCCCTTGTCCCCGGCTAACCTGGAGCGCCTGCTGGAGCAACATCCCCTGACACCCCGTCAGCAACAGGCCTATTTGCAACATGGCGTGCTGCCCAGTGCGTTTCTTGAGCCGTTGGAAAATCACCGCACCGCGCTGCGCATCGATGCCGCCATCGACGGTTTGTACCACCCCCGCCCCTACAATGGCGACATTGACCAATGGGCCCGGGAGTTCGCCTCGGCGCTGGTGCGCAACACCCTCAAGCGCCCCTTCGTGGTCACCGAAGTGGTCGCCGGGCACGTCGCCAAACCCTACGTTTCCAGCGGCCCCGAGGACCCGACCGTGGAACTGCGCCATTACGGCAACGGCGTCTATGAGGCCTACGACATGCTCAACGGCGGGACGATTCCCGTGGCCGCCACCGTGGACAGTTTCTACCTGGCCATCGGCTCGGTGCTGCAACCCCACGAACGCCAGTTGCTGGGCATGACCAGTGCCACGGATGCCCAGGGCCTGCGCACCCGGCTGGGCGACTACATGAGCAGCCAGCGCAGCGCGGCAGGTTTTGTCAGCCTGGTCGACGGCTCGCTGATGCAGTACGAACAGACCCTGAAACTGCCCACCGACCTGGCACCTGACAGCCAGGGGATTTTTCAATGGCATGCCCAACAGTACCTGCCGCTCTACGGCTCGCTGTACCGGATCGTGTTTGACAAGAACCTGCACAAATGGCGCCTGGTCCACCCAGAAAAAGTCGGCGTCGACACCCCCGTGCTGGCGCACAACGGCCAAGGTGCCTGGCGCCTGGCCAAGGAAAACCCAATGACCTGGGACAACCACGAACTGCTGTACCGCCTGGGCAACCACATCTACGCGTTTACCGAAGCAGAGTCGGCCAACATCCTCGCCCTCACCAACACCCCGCCCAGGCTTCTGCGCCACGTCCATAGCGGCGGGCTGGCCGCTCCACCGCTGCTGACCGACACCTGCAAGCGCCTGAAGATCGAGCAGCAGATCCAGCAGTTCATCCAAGCGCTGGGCAACACCCCGATGTCACGCATTGCCCGCCCCGACTTGCAACTGCTGGTGCTTTCCAGCCTGCCCAGCTGGCCCGACAGCCACGCCATCCGTGTGGTCGATGCCGACAACCGGGTGTTCCAGCAATACCCCGAGGGCAACCGCTCAAACGACCAGGCATTGCAGGTCAAGAAAACCGACTATGAAAACGCCAGGCTGCTGGACACCGTTATCACCCACGATGAAGTGACCCAGGCCTTGCTGGGTGAACTGCCAGCGTCCCGCGATGACCGCCTGTTCAAGCTGGTCAAACTGATCGTCGAGTTCACTGAAAAAGAAAAACCTCAGTTACTCAAATCGATCTACCAGCGCAGTGAAAACGATGGCTCCGAGTTGGTGCGTCACTTCAAGGTCCATCACCCCCAATTGCCCACCAGCAGCGTCGAGGCGATTCTCGGCCAAGCCACCCCCCGGGAACTCAAGCAACTGCAGCAAAAGAAAACACCCGGCTTGCGCCTCGCGGAGCAGGCGCGCCTGTCTGCCGACGATGTGCGCCTGAACCGCGCCTATGAGGGCCTGTATAGCGACGCCTGCCGCAACGCCGACAGCGACCGGATCACCCTGCATCTGCTCAAGGATGTACCCACGTGGCCCGCGGACCTGCGCATCGACATCCACCAAGGGGATAACAGCGGGCGCCTGCTGCACAGCGCAGGCCCCCTCGACGGTCGCGAGCGGCGGCAGATCGCCAAGACCCCGCACGGCTACCAGGCCTATGACGCGACGGGCAACCCCCAGGGGCAGCCGTCAAACCAGTTGTTGGAGGTGATTGTTTCAACCTTGTCCGACAGCCAAAAAAGCACGCTGCAGGTGACCGATGAAGCGGGGATCGCCGGGTTGCGCCAACAGATTCTCACCCTGGCACTCAGCCAGCGGGTCGAGATCAAAAGCCTGCTGGACCTTAAACACCTGCAACCCTGGATGGTGCCGCCAATGGGCGGTGACCGCACATTCCTGGTGTACCCGTTCTGGAGCCAGCTCTGGCCATTTGGCGGCAATCGTCCGCCCGATCTGGTCAGCAAAGTCCAGGAGCTCTACCCACGGATGGACAACGACCTCGCCCGGCAATTCATCCGGTCGCTGAACCTGAGCGAGCCGGCGGCGCTGATTGAAATCGAACGGCGGCGCACCGAATACCAGGCCATGGACACGGCGCTGTCACGCTGGGCCGACACACCGCAGAGCGCCGACGAGCAACTGCATGACCCCCTGGGTATGCGCCTGGCCAGTCGTCGTTACATTGCCCAACAGCTGTGTGCGGCCTGGCGTCGTGAAAATCGCTCGCTCTGGCTGGCAGGGGTACTGGATGCCCAGTTCCTGGACCTGCAACTGGATGACGGCGATCTGCCCCCCGCCGACTTCATCAGCGGCACCCAGGGTTTTGCGCACATCGACTACCTGAAAATCGCGGGCAATCACTTCCCTCCAACGGGCAGTGATTTCCTGAGCAAGTTCGTCGGGTTGAGAGGCCTGCAACTGGATTGCCGCTTGACCGAGTTGCCCACCGCTATCACCGACATGTCGCAACTCACGCACCTGAACCTGCGCCACAACGACATCCGACTGACGGACGCTTCGGCCCAGCGCCTGGCGGCCATGGTCAACCTGAACGAGCTGATTCTGGACAACAACCCGAATCTGGGCGTGGCTCCGGACGTCAGCCGCATGACAAACCTCAACCGACTGTATCTGGTCAATACCGGGTTGACCCAATGGCCGATCGGAGCAGAAGCGCTCCTGCGCCTGGAGGATCTGCACCTGCAGGAAAACGCCATCACCCAGATCCCGGAAGCCGTATTCACCCATCAACGCACCGATTCACAACGCCGCGACATCCTGCTGCACGACAACCCGCTCTCGCCTAACGCCCTGGAACGCCTCGAAGACCACCGGCGCAATACGGGCGTGAGGCTCGGTGGCGCATTGACACACAGACATCATCCCGCCGTGGTTGACGGCGCCTCCCAATGGTTGAGCGGCGTGCCGGCTGCCGACATTCCGGCGCGCAGGGCACTGTGGGAACAACTCAAAACCCATGAAGGCGCAAGTTCTGAGGATGCCTTCAGGGTGCTGACAGACCTGACCCAAACCTATGCCTACATCGAAGGGGGCGCATCGCGCAACGCCTTGACCCAGCGAGTCTGGGCCTTGTTGCAGGCCATGGGCGAATCCACCGAGTTGCGCAACAACGTGTTCCTCAACACCTACGGGTCAGGCGACTGTGGCGACAGTGTGCTGCTGGCTTTCACCAACATGGAGCTTGAGCACCAGATCCACCTGGCCAAGGAGCAGAGCCGCAGCTATGCCAGTGATCGTGAGCTGATCGGCTTGTCCACCGGGCGCTTCTACCTGAATCAACTGGACTACATTGCCGACAAGTTTATTCATGATCGGGAGGTGGCCGGCCAGGAAGTCGACCCGGCCGAGGTCACAGTTTACTTCCGTGCCAAGTTGGCCGCGGAGTTCAAACTGCCCTTTCAACCGCTTGAGCTGCTGTACACGGTTGAGGACTATGTAACGACGCAGGTCCTCGACGACACACGCGCGCAACTGCGCAGGCTCGGTCAAAGCCCGGCCCTGCAAGAGTGGCTATTGATGGAAAGGTTCTGGATCGAATACTTGGCCAGGAGCCATCCAGAGCCCTTTGCGACCGTCAAGGACACCATCCGCTACAAAGTCGGACTGCTGGAGCAGGAGATACCGGACAGGCAATCGGACCAGTACCTGGAACGGCGCCAGTCCCTGATAGATCTGGAGCAGGCAGAACAAAATCGCCTGGTGCGACAACTGACCGTTGCCACCCAGGCGGCATTGCAACGCACGTAATCCCTGCCCCGGCCATTGCGGTCGGGGCACGGTGCATCAAGCCGAGCGGGGCGAACCCTGACTAGCCTGGGTCGGTTGCAGCTTGAACACGTAGAACAACACGGTCAGCAGCACCAGGAAGGCTGGGCCGACATACAACGCAATGCGGGTATCCGGGAAGTACGCCATCAGGCCCACCACCAACACCAGGAAGGCCAGCGCCAGGTACGAACTGACCGGGTACAGCCACATGCGGTACTTCAACGCCTTGTTCTCGGCGGGGCTCAGGCTCTTACGGAACTTGAGCTGCGCCAGCAGGATCATGACCCACGTCCAGATCGCGCCGAAGGTGGCGATGGAGGTCACCCACACGAATACTTTTTCCGGCACCAAGTAGTTGAGCAATACGCCCAACAGCAAGGCGAAGATCGACAGCAACAGCGCACGACGCGGTACGCCGTTGCTGGAGGTGGTGCCGAACGTCGCCGGGGCCTGGCCGTTCTGCGCCAGGCTGTAGAGCATGCGCCCGGTGCTGAAGATCCCGCCGTTGCAGGACGACAGCGCGGCGGTAATCACCACGAAGTTGATGATACCGGCCGCCGTCTTGATGCCCAGACGCTCAAAGGTCATGACAAACGGGCTGCCCTGGGTACCGATTTCGTTCCATGGGTAGATCGACAGAATCACGAACAACGCACCGACGTAGAACAGCAGAATCCGCCAGAACACCGAGCCAATGGCGTTCGGGATCGTCTTCTGCGGGTTCTTCGCTTCGCCGGCAGTCAGGCCGATCATCTCTACACCGAGGTAGGCGAACATCACCATCTGCAAGGACATCAACACGCCCTGCACACCGTTGGGCAGGAAGCCGCCGTGGGCCCACAGGTTGGAAATGCCCAGCGCCACGCCGTCATTGCCAAAGCCAAAGGCGATGATCCCGACGCCGCCGATGACCATGGCAATGATGGTGACGATCTTGATCAGTGCGAACCAGAACTCGAACTCACCGAACGCTTTTACCGCGATCAGGTTGATCGTGCCCATGCTCACCAGGGCCGCCAGGGCCCAGATCCAGCGAGGCGTATCGGGGAACCAGACGCCCATGTACACAGCGACGGCGGTGATTTCGGCAACGCAGGTCACCAGCCACAGGAACCAATAGTTCCAGCCAGTGAGAAAGCCCGCCAACGGGCCGAGGTAATCCTGGGCATAACGGCTGAACGAACCGGCGACGGGGTTATGCACCGCCATTTCGCCAAGGGCCCGCATGATCACCAGGATCGCCAGACCGCCGATGATGTACGACAGCATGATTGCCGGGCCGGCCATTTCGATGGCCTTGGCGGAACCGAGGAACAGGCCGACACCGATACAGGCGCCAAGCGCCATCAGGCGAATATGCCGTTCGCCCAGTTCACGTTTGAGCGGGCCGCCGGAAGCGGTCTCGCCGTGGGGCAGGTGATTGCCAACGGGCATAGGGGTACAACCTCATCTTGTTATTGGATAGGAACCACCCAGTGTCCACCCACACGGCGGGTCGCCATGAGGACGTCGTACCAGGCTCGCCTTTTGGACAAGCCCGTCTGGCCCGGGTAAACCGGCCAGCTCGGCGGCGGTGCAGTATAAAAAGCCACAAGCAGGGCTTTTCACTCAATAAGCAGTAAAGATCAGCGATAAATCTCGGAAAACCCCGGTCCTGCAGAGGAGCATTCCCTGAGACATGTAGGAATCGCCTTCAATAAACGCCGGCGAGTATTGCACAGGGAGGGTGCGCCGTCATGCCCCTACCTTCGGCGGATTTACCTGTCATAAAGGCTCTAGAACAGCCATTCCAGACCAATCGCCCTGTTGCCGTGCCCCTAGCCACATTTACCGCGCCAGCCTACCTATTGTGGGCAGAGGACCTATTGTGGCGAGCGGGCTTGCCCCGCGCTGGGCTGCGCAGCAGCCCCAACAAAGCCACCCCAGTTACCCCAGGCACACCGAGCAAACAGGTTTTGGGGCGGCGCCCTCCACGACCACATACAAATTCTGCCTACCCGCCAACCAGCGTCTAAGCTTCAGGCAAGTCCGATCAATCTGCGTGAATGGATCAATCGACTATGGGCGCGTTATGGCAAACCGGTTCGACCACCGCTGCGCAACCCACCGACAGTCCGGACGATCAGCCATTGCCACAAATTCCCCCTAGACGCAGGCGCGGGTGGCGCTGGTTCTGGCTTTTGCTGGTAGTGGGGCTGGTCGCGCTCGCGTATGCCGCCTCCCGGGAAGTGCGTAGCGCCAAGTGGCAGGCTCGGGAGTTCAGCCGTGTGGCGGCGACTCTGGTATACACGGTGCAACCGGGCCCCAGCGACGCCATTGTGTACCCAGGGAACGGTCCCTTCGATAAGCGCTTGGGCTACAGCGCACTGGGTGATTTCCTGCCGCGCCTGCTCAAGCGCAATTACGTGATCCAGAGCCAGGCCCATTTTTCCCAGGACTTGCTGGACTACACCCGCCATGGCCTGTTCGTGCCCTACGCCGAGAAGATTCAGGCCGGCCTGTCGATCAGCGACTGCCGTGCGCAACCGCTGTATCAGTTCAACTATCCACAACAGTTCTATCCGACCTTCAGCGCCATCCCGCCGGTGATCGTCAACAGTCTGCTGTTTGTAGAAAACCGTGACCTGCTCGACCCCGCGCAGCCCCAGGCCAACCCCGCCGTGGACTGGCCGCGCTTTGCCAAGGCCGCCTGGTCCCAACTGGCCAAGCTGGCGCACCTTCCAGGCCAGACCGCTGGGGGCAGCACCCTGGCCACACAGTTGGAAAAATACCGCCACTCGCCCGATGGGCTGACGCTTTCCGGCGGCGAGAAGATCCGTCAGATGATTTCCGCCAGCGTGCGCACCTATCAAGGCGGCCCCCAAACCCTGGCCGCCCGGCAAAATATCGTGCGTGATTACCTCAACAGCGTGCCGCTGTCCGCCGTTCCAGGTCATGGTGAAGTGCATGGCATCGCCGAAGGCTTGCGGGTGTGGTATGGCGCCGACTTCAATCAGACCAACGCCCTGCTGGCAGCCGACGATCCAAAAACCCTGGCGCAAAAAGGCCTGGCCCTGCGCGAAGTGTTGTCGCTGATGATCGCCCAGCGCCGACCGTCCCATTACCTGTCCAAGGGCCGTAACGAGTTGGCCGGTCTCACCGACAGTCACCTGCGCCTGCTGGGGCAAAGTGGCCAGATCGAACCGGCGTTGGTCAGCGCCGCCCTGGCGAGCAAGGTGACTTATCGCGACTGGCAGCAACAGCCGACGATCCAACCGATCGAAACCAACAAAGGTATCAGCGTGGTGCGCAGCCGCCTGGCCACTCTGCTCAACCGTCCGTTGTACGATCTGGATCGGCTGGACCTGGCCGCCACCAGCACCCTGCAAAGCGAGCTGCAAACCCAGGCCACCGACTACCTCAAACGCCTGGCAGACCCGGCGTTCGCCGCGCAACTGGGGCTGATCGGCCCGCGTCTGTTGACGCCCACCAGCACCGCCCAGGTGCGCTACAGCTTCAACCTGTACGAGATGACCGCCGACGGCGCGCGGGTGCGGGTGCAGACCGACAGCACCGACCAACCCTTCGATATCAACGAGGGCAGCAAGCTGGAACTGGGCTCTACCGCCAAACTGCGGGTGCTGACCACCTACCTGCAAATCATCAGTGAACTGCACGAGCGCTTTGCCGGCCAGACACCCGCCGCACTGAAAAAAATCGAAGTCAACGACCAGGATCGCCTGACCCGCTGGGCCGTGGATTACCTGCTGCAACACAGCGATCACAGCCTGGCGAACATGCTCGATGCGGCCCTCGACCGGCAATACTCGGCCAGCCCCGGCGAAGCTTTTTTTACAGGGGGCGGCTTGCATCGCTTCCACAACTTTCGCAATGAAGACAACGGCCGCAACCCGACTCTGCGCGATGCCCTGCGTGAGTCGATCAACTTGCCGTTCATTCGCCTGATGCGTGACCTGGTGCGCTACAGCACCTACCAGGGGCCCAACAACAGCGCCGAGCTGCTCAAGGACGACAGCGACCCGCGCCGCCAGGAATACCTGGCCCGCTTTGCCGACCGCGAGGGCACCACGTTCTTGCTGCGCTTCTGGAAAAAGTACCGCAACAAAGACACCCAGGCCCGACTCGACACCTTCCTCGACAGCATGCATCCCACAGCCATGCGCTTGGCCGCGGTCCATCGCTACCTATTGCCACAGGCCAGCCAGCAGAGTTTCAACAGCTTCGTCCGGGCCCACCTGCCGGCGACCAAAAGCGCCGAGAAACTCACCGATGCGCGCCTCGACACGCTCTATATCAACTACGGCCCCGGGGCCTATGACCTGCCCGACCAGGGCTATATCGCCAAGGTCCACCCGCTGGATCTATGGCTGTTGGGCTACCTGCTCAACCACCCCGACGCCACCTTCAGCCAGGCCGTTGCCGCCAGCGAGCATGAGCGCCAGGAAGTCTACAGTTGGCTGTTCAAGAGCCGGCACAAGAGCGCCCGCGACAGTCGCATCCGTACCATGCTGGAGATCGAAGCGTTCCTGGATATTCACCAGCGCTGGCAGCAGGTCGGCTACCCGTTCGACCATCTGGTGCCGTCGCTGGCCACCGCCATTGGCAGCTCGGGCGACCGGCCCGCAGCGCTGGCGGAGCTGGTCGGCACGATCCTCAACGATGGTGTGCGCCAGCCGCCCCTGCGCATCGACAGCCTGCACTTTGCCGCCGACACGCCCTATGAAACCCGCGTGGTCAACGACCCCGACCGGGGCAAGCGGGTGATGCCCAGCGCTGTTGCCACGGCCTTGCGCGGGGCGTTGTCGCAAGTGGTGGATGCCGGCACAGCCAAACGCGTGGCCGGCAGCTTCAAGCTCGCCGATGGCACGCCCTTGACCATGGGCGGCAAGACTGGCACCGGCGACAACCGCATCGAAGCCGTGGGTGCCGGTGGCCGCATTCTCAGCTCCAAGTCCATCAACCGCACGGCCACCTTTGTGTTCTACATCGGCGAACAGCACTTCGGCACGCTGACGGCGTTTGTACCGGGCACCTCGGCGCAGAATTTCACCTTCACCTCGGCCCTGCCCGTGCAAGTGCTCAAGGGCATGGCGCCGTTCCTCACCCCATATCTGCAACCGGGCGCGCGCACCTTGTGCCAGGCCCCGCCACCCCGTCAGGCGCACTACACGCCGGCGCTGCAACAGGGCGTCAGCTATGTAGATCATGCATTTGAATAATGAATTTTTGCCGCACTTCACACGTGCATTGACCGCAGGATTTTGAACTTTTGTTCTGAACTTCAACGGATACGCTAATGCTTAAAACCATTTAGCGAGCTTTATTGCATGTCCGAATTGCCCCGACCCGCGCCCTCTATCCCAACGCACCACAAAGGGCCTCACTATGCACTGATAAAACAGAAAATCCCCCTCTGGCTCAGCACCGCCACCCCAACCAGAATCGCCTCGTTGAGCAGCGCCGAACTGTCCCGTCCCGCCTGGTACGCCAGCGCCTCCCCCCACCAACATGAAGTCCTGCAACGTACCAATGCCGAAGGCTGGCGCACCCAGAACGAGGTGGATCGGCAGTTGGGCGAAGTACAAGATGTGTATGCGTTTGCCGAACCCTTGTTGAAAAAAGCCATCGGCGACCGATACGACCTGCACCTGGATGTAAAAACGACGTTTCTAAACCTGTTTATCGCCAAGACGCTACCTTGGTACACGCTCAATATTTCTCCGGGAGTCACCAGCCGCAAAGTGTCACTGCTGGATGCGGCGCTGCATAACTTTGCCGCCGGCGAAACCTTTGAAGATGACTCCTGCTACATCTCCCAGCCCGACTATCGCGGTCACTTCACGATCCAACCCTTGCACGACAAGATGACCATCGCGCAATTCAAGGCGCTGTGCCGTGAACTGGACCTGGGCGCACGCTATCAACAGCACCTGAACAGCCACCTGCTGCCCACCGCCCCCACCACCCGCGCCACGCTCAAGCACAACATCATCGCCAGCCAGAAGGCCGCGCTCAAAGTCGCCGCGCAACTGGCCGCGTTGAAGACCAATGGCCAACAAGCCCCCGACCTGGGCGCTGCAGCCTACGGGACGCTGATGCGTGCATTACGGGGTGAACGGGGGTTGATGCAGTTCTACCAACTGAGCATCCTGGATGCGCAACTGACCGGGATCTTGCTGATTGCCGCAGACCTGGACCGAATATCCGGCGTGTCGAAAGTGATCGCCTATATCCCCCATGACCCCGAAAGCCCGGTCAAGGAATACGACTCCAGCCTGGCCTTCATGCGCGACCTGACGCGCAAACTGCAAACCAACGCGCCCATCCCCTCACGGGACCAGCAGACGTACCAACAGTTCTTCAGCCAGTTTGTCGACCATAGCCTGCGCGGGCATTTCTTTGCCGGGCTGGACCAGCGTTTATGCCAGGTACAGTGGCATGAAAAAGCGCCCCTGGACCCGCGCCCGCACTGGCGCGAGACGCCCCTGGACAACCCCCGCCTGCAGTTTTCGGCGGTGCGCATCGACGGTGATCTGTGGGAGCACCTCTATCAACAGGCTCTCAACAAGATCCTCAATGACGGGCGCACCCTGGTCGTTTCCACCGCCGATGCCGACAGCGCACAACGCTGGGCCTGGTGGGACAACCTGACAAAAATCGTCGCGGACATTTTCAATATCGCCCTGATGGTGGTCACACCTTTCGTGCCCTTTCTCGGCGAATTGATGCTGGCCTATACCGCTTATCAACTGAGCAGCGATGTCATCGAAGGCCTGGTGGACCTGAGCGAAGGACAATTCAGGGAGACCGGCGAACACCTCATCAGCGTCGCCACCGATATCGTGCAACTGGCAACCTTCGCCGCTGGTACGACCCTTGGCGGCGTCTTCAAACGCTCGGCGTTTGTCGATGGCCTGCACAAGGTCGACGTCGGCGCGCAACAACGCTTGTGGCACCCCGACCTGGCGCCCTACGCGCGCAACGACCTGCAACTGCGACACGACGCGCAGCCCGATGCCTTGGGCCTGCATTCACACAACAAGCAGCCCATCCTGCGCCTGGATGAGCGGCACTATGCGCTCGAGCACGATCCCGCCAGCGATACCTACCGGATCAAACACCCGACGCGGCCGCAAGCGTATGCACCCAAGCTCGAACATAACGACCATGGCGCCTGGCTCCACGAAGGCGAAGACCCACGCACCTGGGACAGCGAAACCCTGCGCAACCGCCTCGGCCCCTTGGTGCAAGGGCTCTCCCCCGCCGAACGCGAGCAGGCCTGCGCCACCAGCGGCACCCACGACGGCGCCTTGCGCATGATGTACGCCCACCGCGAACCGCCCCCGCCGCTGCTGGCCGACAGCCTCACACGCCTGCAGCTACGCCACCAGGTCAGAGCGGCGCCGCAGCTCATGCGCACCGCAGGCGCGCCGGACCTGCCCACCAACTGGTCAGTACAAACCACCAGCGAGCTTCCCGGCTGGCCGGCGGACAAAGCCATCGATGTCTTTATCAATCACGACTTGAGCAGTTATGCCATGCGCTACGGAGCGAGCGAGGCCACACCGGCCAACACCCTGACAATCCGCCATGACGACGTACGCGCCGGCAAGCTGCCCGAGCAGGTCGTAGAATTTCTCAGCGAGGCGCAGCTCAAGGCGCTGCTGCCCACGCCACTGCCAGCCACCGCATCCGCGCGGGTCGAGGCCTTGCGCGAGCAACTGGCCAAACGCCTGGAGGCGCAGACGACCACGATCTTCAATCACCTCTACAGCGTGCGCGAAGTGCTTGATACGCCCCACGGCCAACTGATTCAGCAGCAGTTCCCGGACCTGCCCGCCGATCTGGTGAGCACTTTGCTGCTGCGCACCTCACTTCAGGAATTGGAGGTGATGAGCCAAGAACAGCGAATCCCTCTGCGCCTGAAAAACCTCGCGCGCGAGCTGGCCAACGAAGTACGCGCCAGCCACGCCGCCGAAGGGTTGCACGAAGACGCCCTGCTAACGCCAGACACCGAGCGCATGGCCCTCAATATCGTGCGCCTGAACACCGATGCGCTGGGCGACCTGAACCTCGCCATTTATGAGCAATCACCCGACGGCGCCTTGCGTTGTCAGGTGGGTCCGGCTGACGCGGGCACGCAAAAAATACTCTTGTACAAAGGCCCCGGGCGCTACCAGATCCATGATCCGCAGCTCGCAACGCCCAACGCGCAGTACAGTTTTTACGAAGCCTTGCTGCGCGTGCTGCCCAGCGATGCCGTCGATTACCGGCCTGGCCAAGGCGAGATATTGCGCGCCTGGCTCAGGGAGCAACTTGAACCCATGGCCGCACGCCGCACCGTGCTGCAGGAGCCCAGCCGGCGTCAGGCAGACGACCGCACGCTGCAACGCCTGCTGCAAAAACCCGGCTTTGAGGCGTTTCGACGCTTGTTTCGACGCCAGCCTGCGCCAACCCCAACGCTTCAGGAAACCCTGGGCAAACTGTGCCCCTTACTCAACGAGCAAGAGATCGAGCAGGTCACGCCATTTCTCAACACCCCACCCGGCAAGCAATTGCTGAGCAAGCTGGAAGCCGACCACCGGCTGCTGCTCGAAGACCTGCGGCGCATTCGCAAAAGCCGCACGCTCGGCATGCCAGGCAGCGTGCTCGAAGAAAACGAACTGCTGATGCGCAAACTGATCGTCAGGGAGCTGCGTACCTGCTGGGAAGAAGGGGCCTACTTGAGCATGCTGCCCCCGCAACCCTCTGCCCGCGGCACCCTGCTGGATTTGAGTGAACTGGTACTGGGCCGCTATGTCCACCACATGGCCCCCCTGCGCGCCGACTTCAGCCATGTCACGCGCCTGAACCTGAGCGGTACACACCTGTTGGATCAGGAGATGGGCTTTCTCGACAACTTCCCCAACGCGCGCATCGTGGACCTGTCCGACAATAATCTGACCGGTATTCCTCCCCAACTGACCGACTTGAAAAGCCTGACCACGTTGAACCTGAGGCTCAACCCGATCAGGTGGGTGAACTATGACTACGAAGTGCTCAAGCGTTTGCCGCAGTTGCGCTCATTGAACCTGGAAGGTCACACCCTGCTGCAAGTGCCGCCGGATCTGAGCCTGATGCCCGAATTGCGCCGGCTGGTTCTGCGCCGAAGCGGTATTACCCAATGGCCGGCCGGCATGGAGGCCCCGAGGCTGGCCATCACCGAACTGGATATGACCAGCACCGCGATCAGCAGCGTTCCGCCGTTCGCCGAAGACTCGGTGGGCGCGCGCATAGTGGCCAGCAGTTGGCTCGATCGCAGCAAACTTGAACCGGAGGATGAAACCCGCTTCGTCAGCTACCGGCGGGCCTTTGGTTTCGACCCCTATCGCACCGTGCCACGCGGGGGGGCGGCCGACCGGCAATACTGGTTGTCCGGCCTGAGCGGCGAAGAGCGCAATGTGGCCATCAAGGTTTGGGACGATGTGGAAAAAGAACATGGCTCCCAGGGGTTGTTCGACCTCCTCAAGCTGTTGCGCCCACCTGAAGGCTTCCAGACCGAGGCCGACGCGCAACTGTTCAGCGCAGGTCAGGAAGACCTGGCCATACGGGTCTGGCAACTGCTGTTTGCGGCGGATGAAAACCCGCAGTTTCGCGAGCGCATCTTCAGCCTGGCCGCGACCCCGGCCAATTGCGCGGATGCCGGCGCGCATATTTTCAACCGCCTGGGGATCGAGACCTTGCTTGAACAGATCCTCAAGGACAACTCCCCGCAAGCCCTGCGCCAACGCGAAAACCGGCTGGTGAGCCTGGCCAGACAGGCCTGGCGCCTGGAACAGGTCAACCGCCTGGCCCGTGAAGAAGTCCGGCATCGGCTCACGCCGACCAGCGAAGGTGGCCTGGGGCAGACCTTTGGCGCCGACGAAGGCCAGGTGGATGACGTGCAGGTGTACCTCGCCTACCAGAGCGGGCTCAAGACACACCTGAACCTGCCATGGGTGTCGGAACACATGGTGTACCGCAACACGGCCAAGGTGACCCAGGCCCACCTCGACAAAGCCGCGCGCACGATTCGCCAGATGCAGCACGGCGACGGCCTGGTCAATGGCCTATTGGAACAGCCGTTCTGGAGCGACTACCTGCACGACGCCTACCTGCAAGACTTCAATGCCCAGGGCGAACAACGCGACAAGGCCGGCAGCCAACTGCAGGAGCTGTTGGAACTGCAACAGCAATGGGCCACCGGGCAACTGCCCGCCGAAGCCAAGGCACGCCTGCGCGAACAATTAGTGGCCCTGGCCGACGAACTGGTTATCCCGTATAGCGTAGTGCTTGCCGACCAGGTGTTGTCAGACAGCACCGTGCTGGGCCTTTATGAGCATATCCAGCATGACTACAACGAACTGGCCCGCCGCCTGACCCGCCAGGCCCTGACACGGCTCGGTTAAATGTCGCGAGCGGGCTTGTCGGAACGCCGCATCGCCCGCGTTGGGCTGCGCAGCAGCCCCAATAAAGCCACTCCAGTTACCCCAGAAACACCGTGCAAGCAGGTTTTGGGGCGGCTTCGCCACCCAGCGGGGGACAAGCCCCCTAGCCACTTTTACCGCGCCAGCCTGCCTATTGTGGGCAGAGGGCCTATTGTGGCGAGCGGGCTTGCCCCGCGCTGGGCTGCGCAGCCGCCCCAACAAGGTCACCCCGATTACTCCAGACACACCGAGCAAGCAGGTTTTGAGGCGGCTTCGCCACCCAACGGGGGGCAAGCCCTCTCTCCACTTTTACCGCGCCAGCCTGCCTATTGTGGGCAGAGGGCCTATTGTGGCGAGCGGGCTTGCCCCGCGCTGGGCGGCGTAGCCGCCCCAACAAACCCACCCCAGTTACCCCAGGTACACCGCGCAGGCAGGTTTTGGGGCGGCTTCGCCACCCAACGGGGGACAAGCCCCCTAGCCACTTTTACCGCGCCAGCCTGCCTATTGTGGGCAGAGGGCCTATTGTGGCGAGCGGGCTTGCCCCGCGCTGGGCGGCGCAGCAGCCCCAACAAGGTCACCCCGATTACTCCAGGTACACCGCGCAAGCAGATTTTGGGGCGGCTTCGCCACCCAACGGGGGACAAGCCCCCTCTCCACATTTACCGCGCCAGCCTGCCTATTGTGGGCAGAGGGCCTATTGTGGCGAGCGGGCTTGCCCCGCGCTGGGCTGCGCAGCCGCCCCAACAACCCCCCCCCAGTTTCTCCAGGCACACCGAGCAAGCAGGTTTTTGGGCGGCTTCGCCACCCAACGGGGGACAAGCCCCCTCTCCACATTTACCGCGCCAGCCTGCCTATTGTGGGCAGAGGACCTATTGTGGCGAGCGGGCTTGCCCCGCGTTGGGCTGCGCAGCAGACCCAACAAACCCACCCCAGTTTCTCCAGGCACACCGCGCAGGCAGGTTTTGGGGCGGCTTCGCCACCCAACGGGGGACAAGCCCCCTCGCCACACAGGCCCCCTCGCCACAACAAGCACCCTCTCCACAACAAGCACCCTCTCCACAACAAGCACCCTCTCCACAACAAGCCCCTTCTCCAGCCCCCCCTCTCCACTGCAGATCACGGTGCCAGGAAGTCAAACACCAGATGCACCGTGCCGTAGTACTCCCCGCCGCGATAGCCGCCCTCGGGCTCTATCGCCGCGATGTCCAGTTCGGCACGCCGGCCCACACGCGCCTCATTGGCGTTGACCACTTCGATCGGGTCCAGGGTCAATGCCACGCGGTTGAATTGCACTTGCAAGTCGATACGGTTGCGCCCGTTGTGCAAGTAGGGCTCGGCCCCCAGGCGCGCTGCGACGCCGCCATTGAGGTTTTTTACGTCGAAGTTCTTGCGCAGTCGGCCCAATTGCGACGTCACCAGGTTCCAGGCCAGCAGTTGCTCCTGGCCTATCCAGTCCGACTCGGACGGCAGCACATACGCCTCATGCACCGGGATGGTCACCGAGACGTCGAACGAGTGACGCTCCTGGATCGCCGCGGTGTGGTTCGCCGCCAATATGCAGGCCGCGAGTACACCGAGTCTTGTCAGCTGCTTGAACATCATCATCACCCGTTAGTCTTCTCGACCTTCAGCGGTTTTTTATCCAGCCCTTCCACCAGCATGAAGCTGTAGCGTCGGCCCGGCTTTTTCTCGAACGTCAATTGCCTCCCAGGCAGGATGTGGTGCTTGGTGGTAGGCACACAGTCCGTGGCGTTGGCGATCGAGCAATCATGGAACTCGTCGAGCACCACCGTGCTGTTGCCAGCGTTACGCAACTGGTATTGGTCGACCGTTTCGTTGACCCGCGTGTCGAAACGCGTGTCTTTGGGGCGCACGAAAAACACGGTGCCGTAGCCGGCCATCACATTGATCCCGGCAGCAAGGTGGTCCTTGTACTCGGCACGCTCCTCATCGCTGATGCCAAAGTTGTCGTCTTTTTCCGGGACCACCGGGATAAAACGCAAACGGAAATAACGCTCCTTGTCCCGTTGCCCCATGAACAACAGACGGGTGCCCTGGCGCCCATTCGCCGGCACGATCAAGCGCGACGGGCTGGCCATCAGGCCGTCGCGACTGCTGGTGGTGCCCTTGTCGTTGGCGATCGAGGCTACCGGCACTTCGCGGGTGGTGCCGTCCGGGTTGTAGAGGATTTCCAGCACGTTGACCTTGATGAACGCCGTGCTGGTGCCGCCATTGGACACGCGCTTGAGGTAGGAGCTGCGGCTGCCTTCCAGGTAGTCATACACCACCCCGACGTTGATCATCGGCCCGGCCTGGGCGGTAAGTGACATCAGGCATAACCCGATCCATAACACTGCTTGTTTCATGTTGACTACGCCTCATTGATTGAATGCGGCGGGCCCGGCCCGCCGTGCTGCGGCAGGTTAGATATCTGAATCCCAGATCACCGTTACCACGCCCGAATAGGTGCTGCCCGGCTGGTTGAGCATGTCGGCCATGTCGTCGCGCAGCACTTCAAAGTGCAAGGTGCCGGGACGGTCGTTGACGTAGAACAGCGGCTGGAACAATTCGGTGCCGTCACCATCCAGGCGCAACGGACGCTTGAGCACAGCCTGGCTACCGCGTCCATCGATGCCGCTAGGCAGGGTCACGGCAATCTGCAGCGGCACCTCATCGCCATTGGCGTTGCGCAAGCCACAGGTATTGCCCATGACGATCGAGCACTCCAACTGCATCTTGAAACGCGAACTGGCGGCGATGCGGAAGGTCTGGTCGCGGTACAGGCGCGTCGGCGCACGGCCACGGTTGAGCCAGGCTTGCCAGCCACCCTCGGGGATCAGCTCGATGCGGTCGCCGCCGGGTGGCAGGTCGACTTTGAGGTCGTGCTCCACGCTCAGGGTGAAGTTGAACGTGATGGCGTTTTTGTTCGGGACCAGGACGTCACCAAAATCGTAATCGCCACCCGGTCCCATGGTGTAGGTGATGCTGCCGTAGTATTGGCCACCGGACATGGTCAGGGGGTTGGGGGTCCTGAGTTCGTAGGCATATTCCATCGTGGCCACGTTCATATAGCTCAGGTCGTCGGACGGTTTAAGGCCGCAAGGGCCAGCCCCTTCAGGCGTCAGCCAAAAATAGGAGGCGTCCCTGACACCGGCGGCAAGGTGGCCGGTACGCCGACAGGGACTTGGTGGATTCACCCACTGACTCTGCCAACTGAATCCGGGTTTGGCCCAGGTCGATACACCTGGCGGTCTGGGTATAAGCCAATTTGCACCGATGCCTGCGATACGTAACTGGACAATTTCAGTTTCCCCTGTTGCGGCATGGGTCACTAACAGGTCACGCCAGTCCGACGGCACCTTGACCATGAAGCCTTTGCGCTCATCCTCGTGATTGGCCAGGATCGGCTGATTGGATAGCGCCCTGAGCTCGTTGTCCCTGAGGCTGAAAATCCCCAACGCCTTGCACTGAGTCGGAATATGCGCCGCACAAATCGAACTGATCGGCGTGGTGTTTTCGAAGTCGTTCTTCATCGGATTGGCCGGGTCAGGCCGGAACCGCGCGGTGATGTTCTCGTCCGCCAGTGAGGCGCTGGCGCTGAACAACAGCGCCGCGCCCACGGCCATGATCAAGGTGTTGAAGGGTTTCATCGTGGGTGTTCTCGTCATGGCACTCAACCTGCGGTCTGGGTGCTGGATATGTTTTCGGCGAGGGTGTCCGGCGTGCAACGCAGGTCACCGATCATCAACACGTCGTGTTCATTGGCGGCGGTGGCCGGGTCCAGACGGAACTGGCACAGCAACTGGTTGCGGTAGCGCACTTCGAGGGTCGGCGAGCTGGCGCTCATTTCCATGGAGAAGAACCCGTCGGCCTCGCTGACCCCACGGCTGGCGTGGTTGATGACGTGATGGCCCCTGAGCGGCTGGCCCTGGGCATCGAGCAGGCGCCCGAGCACCGACACGGTTTTCATGACGGTGATTTTCCGGTAGTCCACCCCGCCCTTGTTCAGGTGGTAGGTGGTCCGCGCCGGCTGGATATTGGCCGCCGGTGGGTGGTTGCCTTCAAAGTCGAAGTTCACCGTGCTGCTCTTGTAGGCCGCCACCGGGACGAAGTTGCGCCCGGGACGCAGGATCGCGCCGCCGCCGCTGAAGTCGTCGGCACGCAGGCTGATCTCATCCAGATCGGTTTCGACGTCGACGATCATGCCCGCGCCATTGCTCTGGTACTGGCTGGTCATCAGCATCTGGTCGCCACCGGCAACGAAGGTGCTGTGCAGGTTCAGGCCACCGCTGAGGTTGCCGTTGAACGAGCTGCGTTGGACGAAGCCGTCACCGCTGACGACGTCGCTGTCAAAGCTGGCCATGCCCGACAGGCCGACGCCGTAGGTGTCGGTGATCGCCGTGGCCGAAACACTTTGCAGCAGGTGGTCAGTGAGGTCCTGGCGGTAGGTGACCGAGGCATTGTTGTCACGGCCGCCGTCGCGGTCGGTACGGGTGCCGATGCTGCCGGAGATCTGCCGGCCATCGCCGCCCAGGGCCAGGCTCACGGACAGGTCCACGCCACGGTTGCGTTTGTCGCCGGTGCCGGAAGTCGCCGGTCGGTCGAACACCGAGAACCGCCAGTTGGCATCGCTGCCCCACAAGATGTCACGTCGGCTCCAGCCCAGGTCCAGCCCAGCCCCTTCGGCGTTGCCCTCGCTGTGGGACAGGCGCATGTTCCAGGAGTTTTTTGCGTCGACCCGATGGTTGACCGAGAGCGCCGAATTACTGGTCTGGCCGACAAAGGTATTGCGTCGCAGGCGGGTGCCGTCGGGCAGGGTTTCATAGGTGTCACGGGTATCGAGCCAGCTGCGGTTATGACTGAGCACCAGGTTGGTCGCGCCAAAGGTGTAGAGGCCCTGCACGTCCATGCCGGTACCGTGTTCGCGGGTCTGGTAGACGTTGGTGTAGAGGCTGGTGTTGTTGGCCACCGTCCAGTCCACCGAACCGCCGTATTGCAGTTGCTCGCGCACTTCCCGCGCCGACAGGCCGAGAATCACCCGTGGGTGGACCAGGTAGTTCACGGAAGCGCCGGCAGTGATCGCGCCGGAGGCCTGTTCATCCCAGTTGCTGAACAACTTGGTTTCGCGCCCGGCAAACAGGTTGTAGCGCCAGCGGTCATCGACGTTGCGCCAGTTGCTGGGCTTGTACACCAGCTCCTGGGTGGTGCTGACGGTCAGGCCGTCTTCGACCAGGCGCACTTCCACTTCATAGATGCCACCGGGCAAGGGCCGCGTGTCCAGTGTCTGCAAACCCGCCGCGACGGCTTGGGTGTTGATCAGCAGGCCATTGCGGTAGATCTCCACGGCGGCCTGGCGATTGGCGGTGACGTAGATCGGGTAGACACTGGCTTTGGAATTGTTGATGGCCAGACTGTCAGAGCTGCCGTACATGACGCCCAGCGCCGTATCGGGGCTGGCGCCAAAGCTGCGCAACTGGCGGGTCAGGCCGTCGGAATTGGGGGTGAAATGGCCTAGGCGCAGGAACTGGCCTTCCAGTTCACGCTGGGTATACAGCTCGTGGATCGCATGGCGCAGTTGTTCTTCGTCGCCGCTCTGGCGCGCCAGTTGCAAATTGAACACCTGGGTCCAGTTGCCCAGGCTGGCACTGGCCTGCAACCCATAACGCCCGCCCAGGTCTTCGTCCTGGCCGCCGTTGAGGTTGAGCTGGTTGTTGATGATCAGGCCACGGCTGCCGCCTTCTGGCTGCTGGTGAAAACGCGGGGCATCGCTGGTGCGTTCGACATTCTGGGTGATGATCGACAGCAGCGAGCTTTCCAGGTTGTAGTGCACGGACACCAATTGCTGCGGGCAGGACTGGCTACACGCGCCGAGGGGTAGGCCACCCTCCAATATCGCTTGCCAGGTGTCGCGGGTGGCCGCGGGGACTTTGCTGTCGCCGGTGTCGGTAAACTCCAGCAGCGTCACGGTCTCGTCTTTGGACAAGGAAATCAGGGCCTCACCCAGCGGTTGCTGATCCAGTTCAGCCTGTACCGCCAACGGCACGTCGAAAAAATGGTCGCTGAACCCGGCAGGCAAGCCCTGGGCCTGGGTCAGCAGGCTCGCAGGCGTGACGGTACCTGGCGTGGGTGCGGCCAAGACACTCGTACAAATCACCAGCGCAAGCGCAACCGCGATGGGCGTCATCGGGAACATGGAAGGAATACTCTGAGGGCCAGGAAACAAGGTAAAAACGCGGGCCGGCCAAATGGGGAAGGAGTCAGCCGGCCCGAACGCAAATGCCCACGGACGTAAACGCCCGGCGGGCATCTACACCATCAAGGCAGTGGGGTTGGCGGCACCGCATCGAACACCAGCGCCACAGCGGAGGTGTAGGCACCGCGCTGGGTGGCCGAAGGCTTGGCCGCCGCAATGCGTAGTTCAGCAGCCACACCCGGGGTCGAATCGGCTTCGCTGACCACTTCTTTTGGTGTGCCGGTCAGTTCAACACCGTGAAAGGTGGTGGTCAGCGCGATGTTCTGCGCGGTGTTACCGTTGAACAGGACCGCCGGGCCACCTTCGATGTAGGCGTGAACCGAGCCGTTGGTGTTTTTTACGTCGTAGATGGCGGTCAGCGGGGCCAGCTCACCACTGACGAGGTTGTAGCTCATGCTTTCATCGCGACCGAAGTTAGGGTCGCGTGGCTGTGCGTGGAACACGGTTGTCGGGATATTCGCCGTGATGTTGACGGTGTGGTTGGCTTCGCCAGCAGCGAAGGCCATCGACGAGTTCAGCGCCAGAAGGGCCAGAGGGGCAGCAATTGCGAACTTCTTGAACATGGTGGTTTCCTGTTTTATCGGACAAGTTATCGACCCACTGAAAGTTGAAAACAAGATTCAACACGCAATGAGAGACGTCGCACTAAAAGTTAAAGCCAGCGCAACACGGGGCGCATTGTCCAGCAACTAACAAAACAGGTATGCAAGCCAGCTCCTACGCAACTGTAGCCAATGGATACTGGCATCTAAGGAAAAATATGGCATTTTGCCAAAACTTTATGAGTGTCCGTAAGATATGGACTACATGAACTACCAAGAAACCAAATGCGTGAAAAGTCCGTAAGAACAGTACCACAAAACAAACTAATCACAGACACTTAAAAGACAAGTTGAATTTGAGTTTTCACTCTAATACTAGTTATAAATTTCCACCGTGTGAGTCTTAATCAAAAAGTTGAGAGCGGCACTGAATTCTCGTCTGACCGTTGGTCGCCTGCCTCTGGCCGAGGCATAAGATATATCTTACGTTATATCTGAACCACACACAGAGAGCATGACAATGAGAGACCCTCATTCCCACCGTGAACCCGGTGACGACCGCGACGGCTTCGAGAAACGCCCTGGCCGCGAACGCGGTGGCCGTGGCCCCCGGGTATTCGCCCCTGGCGATCTGAAGCTGCTGTTACCGGCACTGATCGCCGAACAGCCGTGCCACGGCTACGACCTGATCCGCCAGATCGAAGGCCTGTTCGATGGCGCCTACAGCCCCAGCCCTGGGGTGATCTACCCCACCTTGACCTTCCTTGAAGAAAGCGAATTGATCACCGGCGACGCCGAAGGTGGAAAAAAACGCTACACAATCACCGACGCCGGACGTCTGTACTTAAGTGAGCAAGCCATTGCGCTGGACGGTGTGCGCATGCGCATTGATGTCAGCAAACGCTCACTGCGCGGCCACGACCGGCCGCCGCAAATCCATGAGGCGGTGCACAACCTGCGCCATGCCTTGCAATTGCACCACGGGCGCTGGAGCCCGGAAGAAATCACCCGGGTCGCGGCGCTGCTCAACAGCACCGCCCAAGCCATTGTGGATGGCCCCGCCGTCCCACCTGTACAGGGGAAAAACGTATGAGTACGCCTGGCATTCACCGCGTGAGCCACGAGATCAAACGCCGGCGCCTGGAGGTGCTGCGCGTGGTCGACATCACCCCGCGCATGCGCCGTATCACCCTGGGTGGCGAGCAGTTGGCCGGGTTTGTCAGCCTGGGCAGCGATGACCATATCAAGCTGCTGTTCGCGCAGAATGCTGCCGAGCAGGCGGCACTGGAAAGCCCGACATTCAGTGTCAAGGGCGAGGGGCCACAGCCGGCGATGCGCGACTACACCCCGCGCCGGATTGACTTGAGTCGCGGTGAATTAGACATCGACTTCGTACTGCACGGCGACGGCCCCGCCTCCACCTGGGCCGAACAGGCCAAGCCCGGCCAACACCTGCACATTGCCGGCCCGCGCGGGTCGATGATCGTGCCGGATATGTTCGACAGCTACCTGCTGATCGGCGACGAAACCGCCATCCCGGCCATTGCCCGCCGCCTGGAAGAACTGCCGCCCGGGCGCAAGGTGCTGGCGGTGATTGAGATTGCCGACGCCCATGAACAGCAGGCACTCGACAGCGCAGCCGATGTGCAGGTGATCTGGGTGGTGCGTGGCCAGGATGAGTTGCTCGCTACGGTGCGCGAACTGCAGGTGCCGAAAGGTTCGTTGTACGCCTGGGTCGCCACCGAGACCAAACTGTCGCGCCAGGTACGCAGGGTGCTGCTGGATGAGCACAAGCTCAATGATGAGTTCGTCAAGGCCGTGGGTTACTGGCGTGCCGACGGCAGCAGCGAAGAGTAAAACTTGCGTGGCTGGCCGTGACGAAGGGGCCTGCTGTGGCGAGCCTGCTTGTTGTGGCGAGCGGGCTTGCCCCGCGCTGGGCTGCGCAGCAGCCCCAACCAAACCACCCCAGTTCCTCCAGGCACACCAAGCACACAGGTTTTGGGGCGGCTTCGCCACCCAGCGCGGGGCGAGCCCGCTCGCCACAGGGGAGTTCGTCTGTTTTTTAACTACGCTGCCCGCTTCAGGACCTTGTCCAAGCCCACCAGCGCCAATGCCACCAACACAAACCCCAACAGTATCCCCCCGGCATTCATGAACACCTGTGGATAACCCAGCGTCCCCACATCAATGAACGGGTACTGGTACTGCCCCAGCTCATGCCCGCGCAGCAGCACATAAGCGAAGTACACCAACGGGTAAATCACCCAGTAGCCGATGTGCTTGAGGCGCAACGTGCCCTTGGGTACACAGAACCACCAGTAGCCCAGGAACAGCAACGGCATCACATCGTGGAGCAATTCGTCAGCGATAAGCTGCCAGCCTTCGGGGCTCCACAAATGCCGCAGCAGCAAGCTATACGCCAGGCCCACCACGACCATGCTCACCGCAATGCCGCTGCTGACCGCCGGGCGCAGGAAAAACCGGCGGGCGGCCGAAGGACGATTCACCAGGGCATAACTCAACACCACCGCCGCCAGGGTGTTGGTCAGCACCGTAAAGAAGCTGAAGAAGGTCACCAAGCCGCCCAACAGGCTGGCATCGGCCATCCAGCGCGAATAGACAATCAGGTACTGCTGAATCCCCAGCCCGGCCCAACCAGCCAGCGCGGCCCCTGCCACATACGCCCTCATTCCAGTGGGCGTTTGGTGCGCATCAACTTGACGTACAACCCCTCGACCTTTTCCCGCGCCCACGGCGTCTTGCGCAAGAACGTCAGGCTCGACTTGATGCTCGGGTCGTTCTTGAAGCAACGAATGTCGATGCGCTCGGCAAGGCCTTGCCATTCGTAGTGCGCGACCAGCGCGGTGAGCACCTGTTCGAGGGTAACGCCGTGCAGTGGGTTGTTGTTCGATGCGGTCATGCCGGGCCTTTGCCAAGAATTGAAGAAGAAGCCGCGCACCTTAGCCGAGGTGCCAGGCCGGTGGAAGCACGACCTTGATTGTAGTCCCACCCCCTACCCCATGTAGGAGCGAGCTTGCTCGCGAAAATCGCCAACGCTGCAGCGGGGCATCAGGTTTGACGCGGCGTCCTGAAGTTTTTCGCGAGCAAGCTCGCTCCTACAGGGGACTTATGAAAAGTTCCGCTTCCTTGACAAAAAAGAGATGTTATATTGTAACTGTATTTATCTGACCCGCTCTGCCAAGGAACCCCCGATGCCCCTCTCCCCTCTCTGGCGCCTGACCCCGCTGGCCGCTGCCCTGTTGATCGGCTCCCAGGCCCAGGCCCTGGAACTGCAACCCCAAGTCATCACCGGCAACCCCCTGGGCAGCCAGCAACTGGCCTCGCCCACGACGGTGCTGGAAGGCGATGACCTGACCCTGCAACAAAAAGGCAGCCTGGGCGAAACCCTGAACAAGCAGCCAGGGGTGTCGTCGTCGTACTTCGGCCCTGGCGCCAGCCGCCCGATCATCCGTGGCCAGGATGGCGACCGCATCCGCATCCTGCGCAATGGCGTCGGCGCGCTGGACGCCTCGTCGCTGTCCTATGACCATGCGGTACCGCTGGACCCGGTCAACGTCGAGCGCATCGAAATCGTGCGTGGCCCGGCGGCCCTGCTCTACGGCGGCAGCGCCATTGGCGGCGTGGTCAACACCTTCGACAATCGCATCCCCACCGAAGCCATCGAAGGCATCCACGGCGCGGGCGAACTGCGCTACGGCGGCGCCGACACCACCCGCAGCAGCGCCGGCAAACTGGAAGCCGGCAACGGCACCTTCGCCCTGCACCTGGATGCCAGCGCGCGGGAATTCAACGACCTGAAAATCCCCGGTTACGCCCGCAGCCGCCACGCCCCCCAAAGCGAGAATGGTCCCGGCAAAAACGGCCGCCTGGGCAACAGCGACGGACGCCAGGACGGCGGCGCGGTGGGCGGTTCCTACACTTGGGACGACGGTTATGCCGGCCTGTCCTACAGCAACTCCGACAGCAACTACGGCTCCCCCGCCGAACAGGATGTGCGCATCCGCATGCAGCAGGAGCATTACGCGTTCGCATCGGAGATTCGCAACCTGCAAGGCCCGTTCACCTCGGTCAAACTCGACGCTGGCTACACCGATTACGAACACCGCGAAATCGAAGGTGGCGAAACCGGCACCACCTTCAAGAACAAAGGCTATGAAGCACGCATCGAAGCGCGCCACCAGCCGATGGGGCCTTTCGATGGCATCGTCGGTGCCCAGGTCAGCCGTAGCGAATTCTCCGCCTTGGGCGAGGAAGCTTTCGTACCGCAGACCGATACCAATGCTGGCGCGCTGTTTATCCTCGAAGAAATGCAGGCCACCGAGCGCCTGAAACTGAGCCTGGGCGGGCGCCTGGAACACACCACCGTCGACCCGGACGGCAAAGGCAACGAGCGTTTCGCCAATGCCAACCGCTCCAGCAGCTTCACCGCCGGCAGCCTGTCGTCGGGTGCGGTGTATACGCTGACGCCCATCTGGTCGCTGGCCGCAACCCTGGGCTACACCGAGCGCGCGCCGACCTTCTATGAGCTGTATGCCAACGGCGCCCACGTCGCCACCGGCACCTATGAAGTAGGCGATGCCAAGCTGTCGAAAGAAAAAGCCGTAGCCAGCGACCTGGCCCTGCGCTTTGACAATGGCACCCACAAGGGCAGTTTTGGCGTGTTCTACAGCCACTTCTCCAACTACATCGGCCTGCTGAACAGCGGTCGCACCTTGAATGACGAGGGCGAAGAAGACGCCGACGGCATCCCGGAGTACACCTACTCGGGCGTGCGCGCACGTTTCGTCGGCTTTGAAGCCCAGGATCACTGGAAACTTGGCGAAGGGGCCTACGGTAAATTTGCCCTGGAACTGTCGGGCGACTACACCCGCGCCACCAACCTGGACACCGGCGAAGCCTTGCCGCGTATCGCCCCGCTGCGCCTGAACAGTGGCTTGTTGTGGGAACTGGACCGCTGGCAGGCGCGTATCGATGTCGAGCATGCCGCAGGCCAAGGCCGTGTGCCCCGCAACGAAAGCGGCACCGACGGCTACACCACCTTGGGCGCCAGCGCCGGTTATCGCTTCAATGTGGGCGGCAGTCAGTGGCTGGCGTTCGTCAATGGCGAGAACCTGACCAACCAGACCGTGCGTTATGCCAGCTCGATCCTGCGCGATATTGCGCCGGCGCCGGGGCGTAGTGTGCAGGTGGGCTTGCGTACAACCTTCTAACAGACACTGATTAACCCTGTGGGAGCGGGCTTGCTCGCGAAAGCGGTGGGTCAGTCGCCAAATAGAGTGACTGACCCACCGCTTTCGCGAGCAAGCCCGCTTGTATGTTTAGACTTGAAGGGGTGGGCGGCGACTAAAAGCCCGATTCCGACTCTAGCCAGTACGGACCGTGGGAGACTTCTCGTCCCGCCCTTTCTACCCTAA